>JAIRPF010000193.1 GCA_031257115.1 Accumulibacter sp. | reverse complement strand
AGGCTGGAACCCCGGCCTGGAAGGCCGGGGTTTCGACCGTGGCTACTTGGGAGGGGTGCCAACCCCTTCCAAGTTCGTTCACAGCGACAGGCATGAATGCCTGTCGCTAATTAGTTGCTCGGGAATCTTGCGCCGGATTGCTTTCCCCGGATCTCTTGATTCAAACCAAGGCCGGAACGCACGGCATCGAGAGGAACGACTTCGGTCAGCGGCACGGGCGCGGGAGATTTCGCCGCAAGAGCTGTAGGCGATCGTGAAGTCCGCTCATGATCGATTCGATCATCCTCCTTTTTGCCCGTTTTCACGTTGACGGGGCGCACGAAGAAATCCGGTTCAGGTGTCTCATCTATAATCCTGTTTGAAACGGTATCGGATTTCAAAGGAAATGACGTGGAAATTCTGGGAATCGACGTGGGCGGGACGGGGATCAAATCGGCGATCGTCGAAACGGCGACCGGCGAGCTGCTCGACGAAAAGCATCGGATCGCCACGCCGCGTCCGGCCACGCCCAGGGCCGTGGCCGAGGCGCTGAAAAGCCTGCTCGAACACCATCGCTGGAAAGGCCCGGCGGGCGTGGGCTTTCCGGCGGCGATCCAGCATGGCGTGGCGCGCACGGCGGCCAACGTCGACAAGGCGTTCATCGGTCTGCCGGTTTCCGAATATTTTTCGCGGGAAACCGGCCGCCGCTTCTTTGCCGTCAACGACGCCGACGCGGCGGGCCTCGCCGAAATGCGTTTCGGCGCCGGCAAGGAAAATGCCGGCGTCGTGCTGATCGTCACCATCGGCACGGGACTCGGCACCGCCCTGTTCAGCGGCGGCCATCTGCTGCCCAACACCGAGCTGGGGCACGTCCTGCTGGAGAATGGACAGGAAGCCGAACGCTACGCTTCCGAAGCGGTGCGCGTGAACAGGAATCTCAAATGGAAAGAATGGGGCGAGCGGCTGAATCTCTATCTGCGCGCGATGGAAAACCTGCTCTGGCCCGACCTGATCGTCCTGGGCGGCGGCGTCAGCGACAAATTGCACAAATTCTCGCCGGCGCTTACCACCCAGGCGCCGGTCGTCGCCGCCCGTTTCCTCAACCGCGCCGGAATCGTCGGCGCGGCGCTGTTCGCCGAGGAGGCGCTGCGCGGGATATAGAGCGGTTTACCACGGCGGGCGCGGAGAAAAGCAAGCCAACCACGACGAACACAGCGGAAACCTTTCCGGTTCGAATGGACGCCCGCGCTCCAATCGACATCTCCCTCTTGGGGGAGGTTTTCAGTCAGCGCGCCGCGCGCGGGTTTCCCGCGAATATCGGCGCAAGCCGGTATCTAGGACGACGGTTGGAAAATCGGCGCGCCTTCTGGATTCCGGCTTCCGCCGGGATGACGGAATTTTTCCAGTTCTCGCTTTTCGCCGTGTCCGCCGCGCCCGCCGTGGTCAAGGCTTTTCGTTTCTTGCCGCGCCGCTGTGGTTAACCGCCTTCTCCGGGTTTATAGTTACGCTTATGCTGCTCAAGATCGCCATTGCTCAAATCAACGCGGTCGTCGGCGACGTCGCCGGCAATGCCGCCAGGATTCTCGATTTCGCCCGCCGGGCCAGGGACAGGGGGGCGGACGTGATGCTCACGCCGGAACTGGCGCTGTGCGGCTATCCGCCAGAGGACTTGCTGCTGCGCGGCGATTTTTATGCCGCCTGCGCCAGTGAAATGGAGGCGCTGGCCGGGCGGCTTCCGGATATTCCGGTCATCGTCGGGCACCCGCTGGAAGAAAACGGGCGGCGCTTCAACGCCGCGACGCTGCTCGCCGGCGGCAGGGCGCTGGCGACGTATCGCAAGCAGCGGCTGCCCAACGCCGAGGTTTTCGACGAGAAACGTTATTTCGAGCCGAGCGGGGCGCCCTGCGTGGTAACGATCCGGGGCGTGCGCTGCGGCATCAATATCTGCGAGGACGTGTGGAAGGCCGGCGCGGCCGATCAGGCCAGGGACGCCGGCGCGCAAGTGCTGTTCGTGCTCAACGCCTCGCCGTACCACATCGGCAAGCAGGCGCTGCGCGCCGGCATCCTGCGTCAGCGCATCGAAACGACGGGCTTGCCGGTCGTCTATGTCAACCTCGTCGGCGGGCAGGACGAGCTGGTTTTCGACGGCGGTTCCTTCGTCCTCGACGCGCGCGGCGAAGCGCGCTGCCGGTTGCCCATGTTCGAGGAGGCGCTGGAGATCGTCGAGATCGCCGACGGCGCGCCGAACCCCGGCCCGTTCGCGCCGGAACAGCCAGTCGAACCGGAGGTCTACCGGGCGCTCACGCTCGGCGTGCGCGACTACCTGGGCAAGAACGGCTTTCCGGGCGCGATCATCGGTTTGTCGGGCGGCATCGATTCGGCGCTGACCCTGTGCGTCGCCGTCGACGCGCTGGGCGCGGACAAGGTGCGCGCGGTGATGATGCCGTCGCCCTACACCGCGGAAATCAGCCTGGCCGATTCGCGCGAGATGATCCGCCGGCTGGGCGTGCGCTACGACGAAATTCCCATCGAACCGGCCATGCGCACCTTTGCCGCGATGCTGGAAAAGGAGTTCGCGGGACTTCCCGCCGACACGACCGAGGAAAACCTGCAAGCGCGCATCCGGGGCATGATCCTGATGGCCCTGTCGAACAAGACTGGCGCGCTGGTGCTGACGACCGGCAACAAATCGGAAATGGCGGTCGGGTACTGTACGCTGTACGGCGACATGGCCGGAGGTTTCGCGGTGATCAAGGACATTTTCAAGACGCTGGTCTATCGCCTCGCGCGCTGGCGCAACACGGCGGGCGAGGTCATTCCGGAACGCATCATCACCCGGCCGCCGTCCGCCGAGCTGAAACCCGGCCAGACCGACCAGGACAGCCTGCCGCCCTACGACGTGCTCGACGCCATCGTCGAAGCCTACATGGAGCACGATCTTTCCCCGCGCGAGATCATCGCCCGCGGCCACGCCGAGGCGGACGTGCGCCGCGTCGTCCGCCTGCTCAAAGTGAGCGAGTACAAGCGCCGGCAAGCGCCCGTCGGCATCCGCGTGACGCGGCGCGGCTTCGGCAAGGACTGGCGTTATCCGATCACCAATCGCTACGGCGATCCCTACTGACAGGAGTCGAACCATGAAGAAAATCGAAGCGATCATCAAACCGTTCAAGCTCGATGAGGTGCGCGAGGCGCTGTCGGACATCGGAATCACCGGCCTGACGGTCACGGAAGTCAAGGGATTCGGCCGCCAGAAGGGGCATACCGAACTTTATCGCGGCGCGGAATACGTGGTCGATTTCCTGCCCAAGGTAAAAATCGAGATCGTCATCGGCGACGACGGGGTGGAAATGGCGATCGAAGCGATCATCCGCGCCGCGCACACCGGCAAGATCGGCGACGGAAAAATTTTCGTCATGCCGATCGAACAGGTCGTGCGCATCCGCACCGGGGAAACCGGCGAAGCGGCGCTCTGAAGCGGCGCCCCGCGCCGGAAGCATGACCCGCCGGCCCCGTGGCGCGCGAGTTCCGGCGTGAAACGCCGCATTGTTTTCGAACAAATGGCAGGCTGCGAACGAACAAGTGCCGGGCTGCGCTTCGCCCGCCCAACCCGCAAAAGCCACGCATGGCTGGGGTGAACAAAGCGAACCCCAACATTTGCGCCCGCCATGTTTTTCAATCATGGCGCGGCGAATTCCACGGGGACGAACGGCATCCACCCACCGCGCCCCGGCATTCGCGCCTCTTTGTTCAACCGCCCGCGTCGGTGTTCGCTTTGCTCACCCCGACCCATACGGGCGGCCATCGCTTCCGCCAGTCTCATCACCCCCGTCATTCCCGCGAACGCGGGAATCCAGCGCGTCCCCCCGGCGCGAAGCGCCGCAAGCCAAGCCTCCCTCCTGAGGGAGGTGGTTCGCGGCAACGCCGCGAGTCGGAAGGAATCGGGCGGTCGAATCTCAGCCGCCAATGTTTGAGCAACTAATTAGCGACAGGCATTCATGCCTGTCGCTGTGAACGAACTTGGAAGGGGTTTGCACCCATCCCAAGTAGCTACGGTCGAAACCCCGGCCTTCCAGGCCGGGGTTCCAGCCTTCGCACCGCCCTAAAGGGCGGGGTTTCAAACCGGAGTCAGTTTTACGATGAACGCACCCGATTCCGGCGGAGGAAATGACGAGATTGTTTTTACGGCCTGATTCCTGATCCACGTTTTCCGATTCCAGACTGCCCAACTCCTTCCGTCCCGCCTTCGGCGCGACACCTCCCTCTTGAGGGAGGTTTTGGTTTGCGGCGCTTCGCGCCGGAAGACAGGTTCCTGGATTCCCGCTTTCGCGGGAATGACGAGTTGGTGCGGGCCTCGGCTTGTGCGAGTTCGGTGTTTCTGGATTCCCGCCCGTCAAGGGAATGACGGGGAGGGGTATCTTCGTTTCAGCCGTTTCCGCCGTATTCGAGTGCTGCTCAAATTGGAGTCTGCATGGAGTCTGCATGGAGTCTGGCGTGAGCAAAGCGCACCCGACATTTGGAGTGAATTGGAGCGCAAGCATCCCGTCCGCAAATGGCGATGTCCGCATGGGCAGGCATTGATCGCCCGCGCTCCCGCAGAAGCAAAGGTTTTCGCCTGCCACGAAGAAGCATGGGAACAACCGAAAGAACCCCCCGTCATTCGCCCGCCTCCCCTCCGTCATTCCCGCGCAAGCGGGAATCCAGTACGTGTATTCCGGTGCGGAGCGCCGCCAAACCTCTCCCCCTCTTTTTCCAGGAAAGAGGGGGGAGATGAGGGAAATCACCTCTCAAAACAAGCCTCCCTCCAGAGGGAGGTAGCCTGCGGCGAAGCCGCGGGTCGGAAGGAGTCCGGCGGTTGAATTTCTGGAAACAAATATTTGATGACCGCCTTGGATTCCCGCTTTCGCGGGAATGACGGGGGAGGATTGACGCGGTAAAGGTGATGGCAACGGCGAACCGGATTCCGGCTTGTCAAGGAAATGACGGGGTTTCGGGTGAT
>JAIRPF010000037.1 GCA_031257115.1 Accumulibacter sp. | reverse complement strand
TGACCGCCTACGGCGTCGACTCCTTCCAGGGCCGGCTCGCGGCGATCATCCAGGGATCGACCGAGACCACGTTCTACGTGCTGGCGGTCTATTTCGGCAGCGTCAACATCGGCAAGACGTGCCACGCCCTGGCCTGCGCCCTGATCGCCGACGCCGCCGGACTGGCCGGATCGATCGGCATCGCCTACGGTTTCTATCGCCGACTAGCGGAGGGGAATGCCATGCGGGGTGAATGATATTCGCCGCTGGACGCCCATCTCGAAAAACAGGCGAACCGGGAGAAACCCTAGCCGGGACGCCAGCCGCGCCTGCGCCGAAGTCCGCCCGGCCCCGGACAAGGCGGCGTTAGAGCGTTTTTCGTTTATTTCCTTGCAACGCAAGCCGTGCATTTTGCGTGAAACCCACGGGGCGCTCGCCCTGCATCTTCCACGTACAGTACGCTAGCTAAAAGCCTTTCTCTTGAGGGAGGTGTCGCGCCGAAGGCGTGACGGAAGGAGTTCGGCGGTCGAGGTTTTCGATGCCGCGTGTGAAACCCCGCCGCCCGACTCCTTCCGACTCGCGGCTTTGGCGCGAGCCACCTCCCTCTTGAGGGAGGTTTTGATCGGCGGCGCGTTCCGCGCCGGAGGGCACGTTCCTGGATTCCCGCGTTCGCGGGAATGATGACGTGGGGGGAGAAACGGCGAAGGGGCGGCGAAAGGGCGGCGAAGAAGCAGGCGAAGGAACCGGCAACGGCGAACCGGATTCACGCTTGTCAGGGGAATGACGGATTCCTTCTTCGTTTTTCGTCGTGCTCGTCGTGCTCGTCGTGCTCGTCGTGTCCGTCGTGGTTACTGCTTTTCGCTCTTGCTTTCTCCGTGCTCTTCGTAATTCAAGCGTTTTTCACCTCTCGCCCAGCGTGCGCATCAGTGCTCGCGCGCGGCACAGGTCTTCCCAGGCCTTGGACTTGTCGGGCAGGTTGCGCAGCAGGTACGCGGGGTGATAGGTCACGAGCGTCGGGATTTCTTCGTCGCCGTCGCGGTACACGAGCGTCCTGCCGCGCAGGCTGGATAGCGAGCCTTCGTGCCGGAGCACGGCGTTGACCGCCGCCCGGCCGAGCAGCACGATCAGGCGCGGACGGATCAGCGCGATCTGCCGCTTCAGGTAGGGGAAGCACGCCGCCATCTCCGCGTTTTCCGGCGTGCGGTTGCCCGGAGGCCGGCATTTCACGGCGTTGGCGATGTAGACGTCCCGGCCGCGTTCGAGGCCGATGGCCGCCAGCATGGCGTCGAGCAGGCGGCCGGCCTGGCCGACGAAGGGTTCGCCGCGCGCGTCTTCCTCGGCGCCCGGCCCCTCGCCGACGAACAGCCACGCCGCGTTTTCGTCGCCGACGCCGGGAACGGCCTGCGTACGCTTTTCGCACAGACCGCAGGCGCGGCAATCGAGAATGCTCCGGCGCAGTTCCTCCCAGCCCATGCCGGCGACGCCGGAGGGGCGATCCGCTTTTTCCGGCGCTCCGCCTTTTTGTTCCTTTCGTTCCTCCCGTTCCGGCGCGGCGGGCATGGGCGGGGGAGGGGCGCGCCGCGCCGGATTTCCGGCGGCGGGCGGCGGTTTTTCCTCCGCCATCGCCTTCACGGCCATCTTTTCGCCGTCCGCTTTTTCCCCCGCTCCGCGCGCGACGGGCGGCGCTTCGCGGCGGACCCACGCGGGAGAGAGTCCCATTTCCGCGAGGATGGCCGCGCGCGGATTCATGCGCGGGTCTCCTCAAGGCCGCGCGCCAGCACCAGCGCGTCCTCGCGCCCGCCGGCGGCCGGATAGTAGCCACGGCGGAGGCCGATCTGGCGAAAGCCGAAATGGCGGTACAGGGCCAGGGCGCGCGCGTTGGACGGACGCACTTCGAGCAGCAGCGTCGCCGCGCCGCCGTGCCGTGCGGCGTCCATCGCGTGGCGCAGCAGGCGGGCGCCGAGGCCGGCTCCCTGACGCCTTTCGGCGACGCCGATGTTGAGCAGATGCGCTTCGTCGACGGCCAGCATGAGCACGAAATAGCCCGCGATTTCCCCGCCGGCGCGGCATATCCAGCAACTGTGGCCGCCGCCGATCGAGTCGACGAAATTCGCCCGGCTCCAGGGATGCGAGTAGACGCGGCATTCGATGCGCAGGATGTCGTCGATATCCCGCGCGGTCATCGGCAGCATTTCGAGGGCTGGTTCGAGCGCGGCGCGCATCAGGCCCGGCCTCCCTCGGCCAGACGTTCGGCGACGGTCCGGGCCACCTTGTCGCGCACGTAGAGCGGCGCGGCCATCGCCGGATCGATATGCTCGCCCCGTTCCAGGCGCGGACCGGCCAGGCGCGCGACGAACCCGGCGTCCGGCAGGATGTCTTCTCTCCAGCCGACGACCGCGCCGGCCAACCGTTCGCGCAGCGCGGGATATTTGGCGAAGCCGTCGCCGCAGGCCAGCCAGCCGTCCGGGGCGGGCAACGGAACGCGCTCCGGCGGGCAGACGCCGATCCCGCCCCGCAAGAGACCGTCGGTGAACAGGCCGTGGTAGACCTCGCCCATGCGCGCGTCGAGCGCCACGATCACCCGCTCGCCGCCCGCCGCCAGCGCCATCGCCTCCAGCGTGCCGACGCCGAGCAGCGGCTTGCCGAGGGCGACGGCCAGCCCTTGCGCCACGCCGCAGGCCACGCGCAGCCCGGTGAACGACCCCGGCCCCATGCCGAAAGCGATCGCGTCGAGATCGGAGAATTCCAATCCCTCTTCGCGCAGCGCCGCCTGGGCGGTCGGCAGCAGGGCCTCGGAGTTGGAAAGCTCCCGCGCGCAGCCACGGACGGCGACCCTGCCGTCCAGCCAGAGCGCGACGGAACCGGGATCGGCGGCGGTTTCGAGGGCGAGAATCTTCATGGCCGGTATTTTACCCGCGCGCCAGCGCCGTCGTCAGGATGGCGGCCATCGCGCCCATCGCCGATCCGCGTTCGCGGGAAACCCTTGGCCGCGAAGAAAACCTGTGAAAATCCTGCTTTTTCCATGTTCTTCGTGCCCTTCGTGGCAATGTTTTTGTAACGCTCTAACAAAACTGAAACAAAGGCCGTGCAGGATATTTCTTTTTGGAACATTGACGTTTAGAATGTCTGGAAAATGATGTGTTTTGGAAACGAAACAGGATGGGCCATAAACGGTGGATGAACGGTAATATGCTGATTCATATCGATAAAATAAATTTCTGGTTTCCTGGCGTTCGTTGTTACGTCTCTTCATTATTCTTAAACGAACTTTGGAGGTGAGCGCAAACAGACAAACCCCGGCCTTTTGAAAGAACGCATTTCTTTGAGATTCGAAATTTTATGAGGGAACATTCATGAATTACGGTAAAACATTGGTGTTGTCGCTGGCGGCGCTGGTGCTGGCGGCGTGCGGCGGCGGCAGTAGCAATCACGGTGGGGGGACTTCGCCTGAACCGGTGGATCCCGGCCCGCCCGTTGTCACGCTTGGCAAGCCTATCGTGATCGCCCACCGGGGCGCGAGCGGCTACCTGCCCGAACACACATACGCCGCGTATGAGCTGGCGATCAAGATGGGCGCCGATTACATCGAGCCCGATCTGCAATTCACCAGCGACGGTCATCTGGTCGCCATGCACGACGATACGCTCGACCGCACGACCAACGTCGCCACGCTCTTTCCCAACAAGCGCAACAATCACAACAACTATCCGGTCAGCGATTTCACGCTGGCCGAGATCAAGACGCTGACCGTCGTTCCGAAGGGCACGGCCTCGACTACCTATCCCGGCTTCACGCCGAGCATGGACGATCCGTTCAAGGTGCCGACTTTCGACGAAGTGATCGAGTTTTCCAAGGCGCAGAGCGCGAAATATGGCCGCGAGATCGGCATCTATCCGGAAGCCAAGCAGGCCGACCCGGCGATGGAAGACGCCATCCTGGAAACGCTCGCCGCTCGCGGGATGAACAAGCCCGGCAGCCCGGTCTACATCCAGTCGTTCAGCGAAGAGACGATCGCCAGCATGTACAAGAAGCAGGTGAAGCAGGGTACGCGGGTGCCGCAGATCCTGCTGGGCGTGGCGGTCATGGAAGGCGGCGTCGCCAAGATGGGCGTCTGGCGCGACCTCGTTACCTGGGATTACGCCTCCATCGAGGCGCTCGATCTGAAAGAAGTCGCGAAGATCGCCTCCGGCGTCAGCGTCGGTCTGGGGCCTGACTATGTAGACTATCCGTTGACGCGCGCTTTCATCGAACAGGCGCACGCCGCCGGACTGGCAGTGCATACTTGGACGTTCGAGGAAATCGACGCCATCAAGGCGCAAAAGGAATACCGCGAGTACCTCGATATCGGCATGGACGGCATGTTCAGCAACTATCCCGATCTGGCGCTGCTCGCGCGCGACCAGTTCAACAAGAACCACAAGTTCGTCGCCGATGGCCCGCAAATCACCTCGCACCGGGGCGCGAGCGGCTATCTGCCCGAACACACGTTCGCGGCTTATGAGCTGGCGATCAAGATGGGCGTCGATTACATCGAGCCTGATCTGCAATTCACCAGTGACGGCGTTCTGGTGGTCATGCACGATGACACGCTCGACCAGAATACCAACGTCGCCACGGTCTTTCCCAACAAGCGCAACGGTCACACCAATTATCCGGTGAGTGATTTCTCGCTGGCCGAAATCAAGCAACTGACCGTCACGTATTCGGATGCCGGCACCGCGGAAACCAGCTACCCCGGCTACACGCCGAGCGACCCAAGTTACAATGAATTCCGGGTCCCGACGTTTGAAGAGTTCATCATCTTCGCCAAGGCGCAGAGCGCGAAGTATGGCCGCCCGATCGGCATCTATCCGGAAGCCAAACAGGGCGATCCGGCGATGGAAGATGGCATCCTGGCCTTGCTCGCCCAGTACGGTATTACCGCCAGCGCCGACACGCCGGTCATCATCCAGTCGTTCAGCGGCGATTCCATAAAGAGCCTGCACGACAAACAAGTGACGAAAGGCTTGAGTATCCCGCAGATGCTGTTGGGCTATGCGATGATGGACAATGGCGTCGCCAAGATGCTTGTGACAAATAGCGCCACTCTTTCCTACGAAGCCACCGTCACCCCCGTTCCGGGTTATGTCCTTTACCAAGTGAGCTTGAGCGAGGTCAAGAAAATTGCCGACGGCGTCAGCGTATCGATCACCGCGCCAATCGCTCCGCTGATCCCGCCGACCAGGGAGTGGATCGATCAGGCTCATGCCGCGGGATTGAAGGTTCATTCCTGGACGTATAGCAAACCTGATGCCATTGCCGCCGCCGAGGAGTATTACAAGTTCTTCGACATGGGCATGGACGGCATGTTCTCCAACTACCCCAATCTGGCGGTCATGGCGCGTGACCGGTTCATCGAGCAAACGAAGTAACCCGGCGATTCCGGGGACGGCCGCCTCTCGCCGCCCCCGATCGCGTGATTCACGAACTGCCTCTTCGGAGGCAGTTTTTTTGCCCGCGTTTTTCGCCTTGACCACGACGAACACGACGAAAGACGACAGATTCCCCGTCTTCGTTTCCCGCCGCGCCCGTCACGCCCGCCATGATTGGAGCGTTCTTGAATCAAACGCCCGCAAATCCCCGTCATTCCCGAGAAAGCGGGAATCCAGCGCGTACATTCCGGCGCGTAGCGCCGCGTCATTTGGACTTAGATTTGCAGTCCTTCGGGCTGGA
Source organism: Accumulibacter sp. (assembly GCA_031257115.1). GTDB lineage: Bacteria > Pseudomonadota > Gammaproteobacteria > Burkholderiales > Rhodocyclaceae > Propionivibrio. The sequence goes on along the minus strand of JAIRPF010000037.1, from coordinate 26,140 downwards.
AGCAAGAAACTGGATTCCCGCGTTCGCGGGAATGACGGTTTTCTGTATTCATTCGCGTCCGGAAATCCCATCGCCAAACTCCCTCCGTCACGCCTGAGACGCGACACCTTTCTCAAGAGGGAGGCTTTTCGTGTAGAGCAACCGCTACCCGGCGCGGAATTCTCAACGAACGCTGAACCGTTCCCCCGATGGATCGCGGGCATCCCACCCGCTTCCCTTGCGACAAAATCGCCGCCCGACGCCGTACCGCGCCCCATTCTTGTATATTTGGGCCGAATGCTCCAATGACCGGCACGAGGAATGTCATGGAAAGAGAGACGATGAATTACGATTTGCTGATCGTCGGCGCCGGCCCGGCCGGGCTGGCGGCGGCCATCCGCGCCAAGCAGGCGGCCGCCGCCGGGGGACGCGAGATCAGCGTCTGCGTCCTGGAAAAAGGCAGCCAGGTCGGCGCGCACATCCTGTCCGGCGCGGCGATCGACCCGGTGGCCCTGGGCGAGCTGCTGCCCGACTGGCGGGAACGGGGCGCGCCGGCGCGCGCCGAGGTGGCCGAGGACAGCTTTCTGTGGCTTTCCGAAACGTCCGCCCGGCGGCTGCCCGGCGCGGCGCTGCCGCCGGCGATGCGCAATCGCGGCGCGTACATCGTCAGCCTGGGCGAACTCTGCGCGTGGCTGGGCGAGCAGGCCGAGGCGCTCGGCGTCGAAATCTATCCCGGTTTCGCCGCGGCGGAAATGCTCTACGGCGACGGCGGCGAGGCGCTCGGCGTCGTCACCGGCGACGTGGGACGCGCGGCCGACGGCGGCGAAGGCCCGCGCTTCGCGCCGGGCATGGAACTGCGCGCGGCCTATACCCTGGTCGCCGAGGGCGCGCGCGGTTCGCTGACGCGCGGCCTGGAGCGGCGCTTCGGCCTGCGGCGCGACGCCTCGCCGCAAAAATACGGGATCGGTATCAAGGAACTGTGGCGCGTGCCGCCCGAAAGGCATCGCCCCGGACTCGCGCGGCATACGCTCGGCTGGCCGCTCGGCAACGCGACCGGCGGCGGATCGTTCACCTACCATTACGGCGATGGGCTGGTCGCCATCGGTTTCGTCGTCCACCTGGACTACGCCAATCCGTACCTCTCGCCGTTCGACGAATTCCAGCGTTTCAAAATGCACCCGGAAATCCGGCCGCTGCTCGCCGGCGGCGAACGGCTCGGCTACGGCGCGCGGGCCATCGCCGAGGGCGGCCTGCAATCCCTCCCGGAACTGGTGTTTCCCGGCGGCGCGCTGATCGGCTGCTGCGCCGGGATGGTCAACCTGCCGCGCATCAAGGGCACGCACAATGCCATGAAATCCGGAATGCTCGCCGCCGAGGCGGCTTGTGCCGCGCTGGCCGAGGGCCGCGCGCACGACCGTCTGGACGCCTACCCCGAGGCGCTGCGCTGCTCCTGGGTGTGGCGCGACCTCGACGCGGTGCGCAACGTCAAGCCCTGGCTCTCGCGCCTCGGCACGTTGGGCGGATCGGCGCTCGGCGGCATGGAGATGTGGCTGGCGGCGGCCGGCCTGCGCGCGCCCTGGACGCTGCGTCACCGCAAGGCCGATCACGAATGTCTGATTCCCGCGCCGGAAGCCGGGCGCATCGCCTATCCGAAACCCGACGGCGTGGTCGCCTTCGACCGCCCAACCTCGCTCGCTTTCTCCAACATCGCCCACGACGACGGCCAGCCGTGCCATCTGCGCCTCGCGGACCCCGGCCTGCCCGTGCGCCTCAACCTGCCGCGCCACGACGCGCCCGAACAGCGTTATTGCCCGGCCGCCGTCTACGAAATCGTCGGCGACGCCGCCTCGCCCGCCCTGCGAATCAACGCGCAAAACTGCCTCCACTGCAAAACCTGCGACATCAAGGACCCGGCCCAGAACATCGAATGGACTCCCCCGGAGGGCGGCAGCGGGCCGACCTATCTTGGGATGTGATTCCATCTTTCGATGGCGGGAAACCCACGGCCGGTATACGGCGGAAGGCGAAAAACATCAACCACGACGGGCACGACGGACACGGCAAAAGACAGGAAATCGCTTTTCGCTCTTCGTCGTGGCCGTCGCGCGCGCCGTGGTTAACTTTTCGCGGCGCGGCGGGCGCGGTGAAAAAGCGAGACCCCGGAAAAATTCCGTCATTCCTTCGGTCGCCGGAATCCAGGGAATTCGGGTTGCCCCGCCGCCGTTCTGAATACCGGCTTGCGCCGGTATGACGGGTTCTTCTGGTTTTCGCCGCGCCCGTGCCCTGGAAAAGCCGGGACGCCGCCGGCGTTTACGCCATCGCGACCACGATCCGCCGCGCGGCCTCCGGCGTGATCGTCCCGTTTTCCCCCAGTTTCGCCGTGCCGTGTCGGGCGATGCTTTCAAATGACATCGATTTCCTTATTGTTTTTCCGGCGCGAAGCGCCGGAAGGCACACCCTGGATTCCCGCGTTCGCGGGAATGACGGATTTTCGTCGTATTCGCCGTGGTTGACGCTTTTCGCTCTTGAGAAACGGCTCTCGTCGGGATTCGCTTTGCTCACCCTAACCCTGCGCGCTTTGGTCGCATTGACGGTATGGGTTTTCGCGGCCTTCCGCGGCGCGGCGCTTTTTTGAAGAGATCGAACAGGCTCATGGCTCAGTTCTCTTCCTTTTGGTCATCCGCGCCATCGGGGTACCACTCGCCGAACGCGAATTCCAGCAATTCCGTCAGCGTCCCGAATTCGTGATTTTCGTCAAAGCGGATATTGCCCGCGTCGCCGAGGCGGAACTTTCCGTCCGACCAGCGGAGCACGTCGTCGTCGCGGCTTCCCAGCCAGAGGGATCGTTCGTCGTCCCACCACTCGTAGAGAATGTCGTCGCCACATTCGTGGAACTCGAACCCGTCGAGGCACGGCACGCCGTTCGTGACGCGGTAGAACCTGGACAGTTCCCGGATCGCGCCCTCCGGCACGCTCCGCGCCCTCGCCCGTTCCGCGAACAGGGCGATGGCGTCGACGCTCGCGGGTGTCATTTCCGTGCCGGAGTCCTCGAATAACGGGGTGAGCAGGGCGTGTGTTTTTTCCATGTGGAATTGGAATCAGCGGAAATCAGCGGAAATCAGCGCCCCGCGTCGGCGTCGAGCAGCCGAATCATGGCCGACAGGTCGTCCACGCCGCCGAAAGCCCCGGAACGCGAATAGCAGAAAACGCCGTCCCACGCTCCGCCCTGGAGACGGGCGTGGCCCCAGCCGCCGCGCGGGAAAGCCCGCGCCAGCAGCGCCTCGGCGCCCGCCGCGCGGCACAGGCCGAGCAGCGTGTCGCCGCCGATCACGACCAGACGCCCCGGCCTGGGCAGGCCGGCGGCGAGTTGCGTCATCTGTGAGTCCAGCAGGCGCGCGGCCCGCGCCGGATCGATTTCGTCCTCCGGGGAAAGATCGAGCCAGACGCTGCCCGCGCCTTGTTTCGCCGAATCGAGCGCGTCCGCCAGTTCGGCGGCGCTCGCGCGTCTTGCCAGGGCGTGCGGTTTGCGCGCCGAACACAGGAATTCCCATTGCCGGCGGAACACGGGGTGATGGCTGGCGCTGACGAGGACGGTCGGCGCGTCGTCCGCCACGGGCGGCGCGAACGCCGCCGCGCCCGGCTCCAGTCCGAAACGGCGCGCTAGGGCGTGCGCGAGTCCCGCGCTGCCGCACCACAGCCATGACCGCGCCTCGCCGACGCCCGCCTGGGCCGCGATCGCGTCAAGTTCCGCGTCGGAGGTCACGTCCGGCGCCCACACGTCGCGCCGTTTTCCGCCGGACGGCGCGTCCGCGCCGACGCTCAGGCCGTGGATCGAGAACGCTTCGGCAAAGGGCGGGGCGGTGGGCTGGCGGGGCCCCGACAGGTCGCCGGGCGCGATCACCCATTGCCGGCCGCCGAGCGTCACCCGGCCTTGGGCCGGAAACGCGGGCGCGAAAACCGCCGCGCCGAATCCGCCGTTTCGCGCGAGCCAGGCCAGTTCGGCGAAGGTATTGCCGCGCAGCAGGCTATCCACCTTCTTGAACGCCAGGCCGCCCGATTTCAACCATTCCAGCGTGGGGCGCAGATGTCCGGGAATGTCCTCGGACGGGGCGTCGCGGGTCGGGGTCGCCACGACGGCGACCCGCGCGGCGGAAAACCGGCCGTCCGCCGGCGGCCGGTCGATGAATACCGGCGTCTCGCCGGCAAAGGCGGCGGCCGTGTCCAGCGCCCCGGTCAGATCGTCGGCGAGAATCCGGATCGAGGTCATGGCGAGGTTCCGCCCGTCCCGTCCGACGGCGTGGCTTCCCGGCGGCGGAGCATCCGGATGGCGGCGCAGGCGGCGCCGAAACCGTTGTCGATGTTTACGCTGACCAGCCCTTGCGCGCACGAGGCCAGGGCGCCGTTCAGGGCGGCCCGCCCGCCCGCCGCGACGCCGTAGCCGACCGAGGTCGGCACGGCGATCACCGGCGCTTCGACGAGGCCCGCCAAGACGCTGAACAGCGCGCCTTCCATGCCCGCGACGGCGATGACAACGGAAAACGCGCGTATTTCGTCCAGCCGCTTCATCAACCGCCACAGCCCGGCCACGCCCACGTCCGGAATCACGGGGGCGGAATAGCCGTGGAAGGCGAGGGTGCGCCGGGCCTCCAGGGCGACGGGAAGGTCCGACGTGCCGGCGCAGACGATGCCCGGCCCGCGCGCGAGCGGGCGGTCCGCGCGGCGGTAAAAGGCGGTCCGCGAAGCCGGATCGTGGTCGAGCGCGCCGCGCGACGCTTCGGGCAGGCTCGCGAATTTCTCCGCGGCAAAGCGCGTCAGGAGCAGCGGGCGCTCGCCGGCGGCCTTCAGGATGGAGGCGATCTGCGCGGCGCTCTTGTCCTCGCAGAACACGGCTTCCGCGACGCCCGTCCGTTCTTCGCGCCGCCAGTCCATCTCGAATTCGTTCATTCCAGAACCCTGAGAAAAGCCGCGCCGCGCCGGTAGGTGCGCATACCGGCGAAGCGCCGCCCGTCCTCTCCGCACAGGGCGTCCATCCGCCGTTCGACGCGCTCCCGGTCCGCTCCGGCGGGGAGCGCGCCGCATTCCACGACCACGCCGCCGGCGGTGATCCGGCAACGGGTCGGCCCGGCATCGGGCAGAAGCGCGGCCAGGACGGTTTCGGCGTTTTCGATGAAGCGCAGGGTCCGTTCGTCGACCTCGATGCCGGTTTCGATCCGGCTGGCGAGGCAGGGCTGGGCCGGCAGCGCGGCCAGATCGTCAAGCCCCAGCGCGCCGGCGATGGCGTAGATGTCGGCCTTCCGGAGACCGGCCTCGACGAAGGGATGCACCACGCCGTGATGTTTCGCCGCTTCGAGTCCGGGGCGGTAATCGCCGAGGTCGTCGACGTTGGTTCCCGAAGCGATGCGCAGATCGGTCGCCCTTGCGATGCGTTCGTAGAGGCGGGTCTTGCAATGAAAGCAGCGGTTCACGGGATTGTGGCGATACTGGGGATCCGCCAGCTCCTCGGCGTCGACGAGATGGAGCGTCCAGCCGTGCCGCGCCGCGTGATCCCGTACCCGCTCGGTCGCTTGGCGCGGCACGGCCGGAGAGACCGCGTGGAACGCGGTCATCGCCGTGCGCGCGTGGGAATGAGCGACGTGCGCGAGCGCCATGCTGTCGACGCCGCCGCTGATCGCCACGGCCAGCGCGTCGTGCCCGTCGAGCGTTGCGACGAGACGGGCCAGTTTTTCCGCGACCGTCATGGGCGTTTTTCTCCGTTTTCCCTGTTTTCGCCGTTTTCGCAACATTCGCAACACTCGCCGCGCTCGCCCAGGCATTTCAGCCGCCGCCGCGCCGCCAGACCTTCCAGGCGCGCGACGTCGTCACTTTCCACCTTGAAGGTGGCCGAGCCGTCGGGGCGGAGCGTCCGCTTGCGGGTTACGCGCTGCCCGTCGACGGCGAGGATTTCCTGGCGGCGTGGCAGGCAGCGCCGGCGTTCCGGGTGCCAGCGCAATCCGATCGTCGTCGTTTCCGCGAAGCAGCGATCGCACACCGCGTCCAGCGCCGCCGGTTCGACCAGCAGGCGGAACTCGCTCGCCGGCCGTCCCTTCTTGCCCTGCCGGGCGGCGACGGTCAGGTCGATGACGCCGGCGGCGGCGCGCAGACGGTTGGCGGCGACGGCGATTTCCTCGCCCGTCATGTCATCGATGTCGAAGTGGAGGACGATCACGCCGCCGTTTTCCGCCGGTGCGTTCGCATCCGCGCCGGATCGGGAGAACACGAGCGCGCGCAGGATGTTGGGCATGTCCGGCAGTTCGCGCGCGCCCGCGCCCGCGCCCGTGGCGCGCAACAGGCCGCCGCCCGGCCCGGCTTGCGGGTCGCGGACGAGATGCGCCAGGATTGCCGCCCCCGTCGGCGTGACGCGCTCGCCGCCGACGCCGTCGTCGCGCCAGCGGAAACCGCGCAAAATCTCCACTGTCGCCGGCGCGGGAACCGGCAGCAGGCCGTGCCGGGTCGACACCAGCCCGCCGCCCAGGGGAAGGTCCGAGACGCTCCAGGCGCAATGCGCCAAGGCCGCCGCGATGCTTCCCGCCGCTACCACGTCCATCAGCGAATCCCAGTCGGCCAGTTCGTGGAAATGCACTTCCTCGACCGGCACGCCGTGCATCCGGCTCTCCGCCTCGGCGAGGCGGCGCAGGATGGCGATCGCCTGCTTCGCCGTTCCGGCGTGGAGACTGGCCGAACCGATCATCGCCGCGATTTCCGGAAAACGCGCGGCGTGATCGTGAGCGTGATGATGATCCCCGTGGCCGTGATCGCCGTGGCCGTGATCGCCGTGGCCGTGGTCACCGTGGGAGTGATCGCCGTGAGGATGGCCGCCGTGGCGGTGGCCGCCCTCGCGCCCCTGTCCGGGCGACGCGCCGCCGCTGGGCGCGGCGAGCATGAATCTGCGCGCGGCGACGCCGCCGCTCAGGCCCTCGCTCAAAACCGGGTGGCCGCAGCGCGCGGGGATCGCGGCCGCCAGGTCGGCGGACACGCGCGGCCACAGCTCCGGAAGCGCGTCGAGCAGGGCGGCGGCGAACATGTCCCCGGCCAGCCCGCCGGCGGCGTCCAGATGAATGTGGTCGTATTCAGCCATGATCGTCGAAAACCGGAATCACATACGGGCCTTCCGGGATGATGGCCACGGCCTTGTCTCCGTGGCGCAGAACGCTGTCGATGACAGCCCGTTCGACGGAGTCTACCAGTTCGACCCCGGTGATGCGACGTTCTTCTTCGTCAAGCCCCGTGGTATAGAGCTGGACCTTGCCCAGCCGCATCGGCTTCAACTGCATTTCGGTCTGCCATTCGTCGATTTCGGCGAAGGATTTCGCCATCAGCGTCGCCAGGAAACGCTCCGGCCCCATTTCGACCATGCGGGTCTGCGCCGCGCGGAATTCGCCCGATCCAAAGCCCTCGGAGCATTCCGAGGCGATGATCAGCGTGCCGCCCGGTTCGAGGATGTCCATCGGCGTCACCATGCCCTTGACCGTCTGGTAGTACGTCTTGTCGAGCGGGTAGCCGGCCGACGAGGTGAGCACCGTCCTGAACCGGCGCGGCATCCTGATGACGGTCGAATCGGTGACGAATTCCACGGCGGCGAGATGGCTGGCGAGAACTTCGCCGAAATTGACGTAGATCAGGTCGCGGTCTTCGTCCAGCACGGTGTTCACCGCGTAAATCTCGCCGATTTTCCGGACGATTTCCAGTTGCTCCTCATGGAGCGGATTTTCGACGAGGTTGCACTGGACGGCCAGGGGGTCTTCCATGAAGCGCGCCGAGTGGAAGGTGCGGATCGTTTCGTGGTGGGCGACTCCCGGCGCGACCACCTTGCGGCCGCCCGACCAGCCGGCCATGAAATGGGGTTCGATGAGTCCGGAGACGATGCGCAGATCGGCCCCGGTGAAGCGCCGGTCGATCTTGATCGGCGTCCCCCGGCGGGTCGCGCCGAGATCGACGTGGTCGGCGTCGTTGCGCGCCAGGTGGTTTTCGACGCGGACGTTCTCCAGCACCCAGGGATCGCCGACCAGTTCCGCCAGCTCGGCGCCCTCGTTGGGGCGGTGCAGGCCGGTGGCGACGACGATCACGATCCTTTCCGGCGGCAGGCCCGCCGCCATCAGCGTCTCGATCATGGGGCGCAGGAACAGCCGGTTGGGCACCGGCCGGGTGATGTCGCAGATCAGAATGCACGCGCTCTCGCGGCCCCTGGCTAGTTCCGCCAGGGAAGGGGCGCCGATCGGCGCGGCGAGCGCGCCCTCGACGGCGCGCCGCGGGTCCTGCAATTTCGGCAGCGCCGTCTTGCGGATGATCGTCGGCTCGACATCCTCCGGCAAGGGCACTTTCAGATGGCCGCGCCCGTAGGCGATATCGACCGTTTTGCTCATGACAATCTCCTGAAAACTTTGACTCGAACCACGGGGGAAAACTTTCGACCACGGAGAAAACTTTTTTAGCCACGGAGTTCACGGAGAGACACGGAGAAAATCCTTGTTTTCCTTCGTGCCCTCCGTGTACTCCGTGGTCAGGGCGTTCTTTGTCAAAACACCCGCAAATACCCGTCAGGCCGCCGGATCGCCTGTTTTTGGCTGCCTGGCGTAAGGACTGCCTTTCGACGTCAGATACTTGTTCATCATGACGACCATGAGCGGGCAGAGGAAGGCGGTGGTGATGCAGGCGGCCGCCACCTGCGCCGTGGCGGTGGGCACCAGCGACTGGAGGGCGGGGTCGACCGCGGCGATGGCGAGCGGCGTGCCCACGGCGTTGCCGGCCGTGGAACCCTCGGCCAGGCCGCACAGGGGACGCTCACGGAAAAGCAGCAGCATGTAGTATCCGCCGAAGCCGGTCAGCACGGCGGTCATCACTCCGAGCAGGACGCCCGCGCCGCCGGCGGTGATGACGTTGTTCAGGTTCATGCCCGCGCCGAGGGGGAAGGAGAAGAACAGGATCATGAGCTTCTCGCCCTGTCCCAGGAATTTGCGCATTTCCGGGTCCAGGTTGCCAAGCACCATGCCGAGACAGATGGGGAAGGCCACGGCGACGAAAGCCATCCAGGGAATGGACGCGAAGCCGGAGGCTCCCAGGGCGATCATGGTGAAGAAAGGCCCGTCGTTGAGGGAAAGCACGGAGATCGCGCCAACGTCGGTCTGGTCGCCGTATTCGCCGGAAAGCGCCGAATACAGCCCGCCGTTGGAGTTCGTCATGGCGGCGATGATGGCCAGCGGCGTGAGGCCGAGCAGGGTGCCGTCCGAGAGGAACTTTCCGACGCCCAGGCCGACGATCACGCCGATGGTGTATTTCGCCACGGTGAGGAGCACGCCTTTCTTCAGCGCCTTGGGTGCGAGGTTGAAACTCAACTGCGAGCCGGCGCATACCAGGAATACGCCGAGGATGGGCAACGCCCCGGTGCTGCTGAACATGGCGGTCGTAAACCCGCCGATTTTCAACGCCTGGGGAAAGAACGTATTGACCAGCACCCCCAGGAAAAGGGGAATGATCATCAGTCCGCCCGGTACTCTGTCGATGGCTTTTTTGATTTGCATGGTTTCCACTCCTTCAAAGTTATGAAACGTTTTTTGTACGAAAAAACTTCTACCGCCTTCCTGCAACCACATCCTTCGGCGGACGCCGCCGCGTCATCCGTTCGGCCGGATCGCCCTGATGACCCGGCACAGGCGTTCCGTGGCCGATTCGATCAGCGCGCCGCCCGTTTTCATGCACTCGTCCAGCGTCAACGGGCGATCGCAGATGCTCATGACCGCGTCGATGCCCTGCGCCAGAACGTCATCGGCCCCGTCGCCCAGCCCGCCGGACAGGCAGAACACCGGCGCGCCGAAACGCTTGGCGACCCTGGCCACGCCGACCGGGGCCTTGCCGAACGCCGTCTGGAAGTCCGTGCGGCCTTCGCCGGTCAGCACGAAGGCCGCGCCCTCGGCCACGCCGGCAAAATTGACGGCGTCGAGAACGATTTCGACGCCCGGCCTGAGTTGCGCCGGCGTGAAGTACATCAATCCCGCGCCCAGCCCGCCGGCCGCGCCCGCGCCGGAGAGTCCGGCCACCGCGCGGCCGGCCGCCTTTTCGGCGAGCGTGGAAAAGTGGCCGAGCGCCGCGTCCAGTTCGGCGACGATTTCCGGCGTCGCGCCCTTCTGCGGGCCGAACACGGCGCTCGCGCCGCGCGGGCCGCAGAGCGGGTTGTCCACGTCGCAGGCCACCGTGATCCGGCAATCCTCCAGGCGCGGATCGAGTCCGGAGAGGTCGATGCGCGCCAGGCGGGAGAGCGCCGCGCCGCCGTCCGGCAGTTCCCGCCCGCCGTCGTCCAGGAAGCGCGCGCCGAGCGCCCGCGCCATGCCGGCGCCGCCGTCGTTGGTGGCGCTGCCGCCGATGCCGATGATGATCTTGCGCAGTCCCGCGTCGAGGGCCGCGCGCATGAGTTCGCCCGTGCCGCGGGTCGTGCTGATCCGTGGATCGCGCCGCTCCGCCGGGACCAGCGGCAGGCCGGAAGCGGCGGCCATTTCGATGACCGCCGTCCGGCCGTCGCCCAGAACGCCCCAGTGCGCCGTGACGCGCTCTCCCAGCGGGCCGGTGACGTCCATCCGCCGCATCGCGCCGTTCGTGGCCGCGACCAGGGCTTCCACCGTTCCCTCGCCGCCGTCGGCGATCGGGATTTTGCGCACGTCGGCCTCCGGGAAAACGCGCAGGATTCCCCGTTCCATGGCCTGCGCGACTCCCAGGGCGGAAACGCTGCCCTTGTATGAATCCGGCGCCACGACGATTCGCATGTCGACTCCTTTACAAAAACGCGGTCAGATAGGAGAAATTCGGGGAGAAACCGGAAACCCGGCCCCGGCGGGCGCGGCAATCGCGGCGAGAGGCGGAAAACGAGGGTTCCCCCCGCGATTTCCCGTATTCCGGCGCGCGCTGGAATGACGGCCAAAGTTTCGTTTTTCCGCCATGCCCGTCATGCCCGCCTGTCCGCCATATCCGCCGTGGACGAACCGTTTCCATCTCTCTTCGCATCCTCCGTGTTTCATGGTTGATAAACGCAGTTTTCAGGATCAAATCTTTTGCGCCGCCACGGCCAGCGCGTCGGCGATGACTTGGTCCTCCCGCACCGAAAGGCCACTGATTCCCGCCGCGCCGATCGTCTCGCCCGCGCGATTTTTCAGGACGGAACCGCCCGGCAGCCCCGTCAGCAGAGGGTCGCAGAAATAGCCGGGCTGCAGGTTCTCCCGATGCAGCCTTTCCAGGAAGGCGTCGGTATTCACGCCCATGCGGGCCGCCGTATACGCCTTCCCCTGCGCTATCGCGATGCTGCGGATCGGCGCTCCCGGCATACGCGCGAACGCGAGAAGAAACCCCTGCCCGTCGCATACCGCGACGCAAATGGAGCGGCCGAATTCGCGGCGCGCCTGCTCGATGGCCTGGGCCATCAAATCCTGGGCGGTCGACAAGTTCATTTCCATTGCCAATCTCCTTTCCCGAAGCGGGAATCCTCCCTTTTTTCGTCCATTCGGGCCTGGCGGATGTCCCGCGAGGACGTATTCATACCCCGTGCCCGCGCGACCACCCGCCGGCGGAAGCGGCATCCCAATGACCCAGCGCCCGAAAACCCATGACAACCCTCCGCGAATTTCGTCTTCGATAGTATTTGTAACCAAATGTGCAATTACCGTGCCAGTATGTGAGAATTCATCCAACCCATTGTTTTATTGAGTTTTCACAAATACGCGACACAGGCCGTGACGCTTGTTGGATGTTGCATTAAGCAATTTTTAGTTGCATTTTGCAACATCCGGTGACCCGTATCCGCCCACCACCGCTTTAGGGAAACCGGCGCTCCGGTGGAAACGAAGTCAACCACGGCGAAAGGCGAAAACTTCTTGGCAATGGCGACCACGGCGAAAAGCGATCAACCACGACGGGCGCGACAAACACAACGAAAAACCTTGAAAAACATTTGTTTACGAAATTCACGGAAGGCGCGGAGAAAAACCTTTTGGGATATTTTTGCCTTTCTCCGTGTTCTCAGTGCTTGTTCCTCATCGTGCCCACCGTCATCAATGCTTTTCCCCGCGCGGCACGAGTCCTTTTCCATGTCCCCGGCCGCCATGCTGGAAATCGGCATCCGCCGGAATGACGGGGGATTTTTCACGGTTTCGCCTTTCGCCCCATCCACTGCGGGATTCGGATGGACACCCGGAAATGAGGCGCGAGCATCCCACTCGCTTCGCTCGCCTTTCTTACGGGCGGAACGCCTACCCAATCAAACCATCCCTCTTTATGGAGATGGCCCACCGAAGGCGTGGTGGAGGGAGTTGGGCGATGGAATTTCCAAACGCGGTCGAGAAAACCACCGCCCGACTCCTTTCGACCCACGGCTTCGCCGTGGGCCACCTCTCTCAAAAGGGAGGTTTTTCGCGCGGCGCGGCCTTCACACAAACCGGAATTCCCGACAGCAGCCAAACCCATTGGATCGCGGGTGTCTCGCCCGTTCTGTTCGCTTTTTTTTGCGGACGGGACCGCCAGCGTTCCATTTTTGATGGACGAACTGGATTCTCGCGTTCGCGGGAATGACGATATTCTTGAGGAAAGAGGTTTGAGCGGTAGCCCTGCCTCGCGCGAAGCGCCTGGATAAAGCCTTTCCCCTTGAGGGAAGTGGCCCGCCGCAGGCGGGTCGGAAGGAGTCGGGCGGTTGGATTCCTGGAAACGGCTATTCGGCGAATGAGCCGGGGGGTTTCTTTCCAACGCTTTCAGAGGCTCAACCGCCAAACTCCCTCCGTCACGCTTTCGGCGTGACACATCCCACAGGAGGGCGATCTGGCTTGCGGCATGGCGCGTTTTCGATTCAAGCGATGACGTGACGGCGCTCTTTCCTCGTCACTCCCGCGAAAGCGGGAATCAGGGGCGTACACTCCGGCGCGCCGTCAGATAAAGCGGCTGCACGCGCTCGGCGTAAACCTTCAGGTCGGCGAGGCGCGTTTCGTTCGACGGATGCGTGGATAACCATTGCGGCGCGCCGCTTCCGGACGCTTTTCCCATTTTCTCCCACAGGGAAATCGCCGCTCGCGGATCGTAGCCGGCCCGCGCCGCCAGTTCGATGCCGATCCGGTCCGCTTCCTGCTCCATTCCGCGCGAATTGGGGCGCATGAAGGCGAGATCCCCGGCGGCGCTCACCAAACCCTGGCCGACGCCGGCATCGAGTCCGTAGAACGCGCCGATCGCCCCGCCCAGCGTGGCCGCCAGTTCGACGCCCACCGCCTGCCCCGCCTTCTCCCGCCCGTGCTCGCGCAGGGCGTGCGCGATCTCGTGCCCCATGACCGCCGCCAGTTCGTCGTCGGTCAACGCCAGTTTTTCCATCAGCCCGGCATAGACCGCGATCTTGCCGCCCGGCATGCACCAGGCATTGAGTTCGCCGGAGCCGATGACGTTGGTTTCCCAGCGCCAGCCGGGGGCGTCCGCGCGGAAAACCCCGGTCACGGCGATCAGGCGCCCGGCGATGTCCTTCACCCGCCTGGCCTGCGCGGGATTGCGGTTGAGCAGGTTTTTCGCCCGCGCTTCCTGGATCGTCTGCGCGTAAGCCTTTTCCGCCGACCGATTGACCTCCGCCGAGGAAACCAGCATGTTCTGCCGCCGATCCACGCCGACCGCCCCGGCGGACGTCGTGCGCGTCGGCGCGCAGGCCGCCGCCGACAGGAGCGACAGAAAAACCGCGACCGCCCACGCTCTCGAAATCCATTTTCCATCGACTTTCGACATCGCTGCCTCCGTTGACGACGCGTACCTTCCGATACCCCAACATTCCAATATCCCGATCCCGGCCAGCGATTCTACCGGATGCTTTCTTCCCGCCGGCGCGGCGCGGGATCGCCCGGCGGGAAGGCGTTCTCTTCAGCCCGTCTCGTTTCCGGTTCCTGGCGTTTGGCGATCCACGTCCGCGCACTGCGCGCGATGCCTCAGCGCGTGGTCGATGAGCACCAGCGCGAGCATCGCCTCGGCGACCGGCACGGCCCGGATGCCCACGCAAGGATCGTGGCGGCCAAGGGTCCGCACCGTGGCCGCCCGCCCTTGCGAATCGATCGAACGGCGCGCGATCCGGATGCTCGATGTCGGCTTGACGGCCAGGCGCGCGACGATCTCCTGGCCGGTGGAAATGCCTCCGAGCACGCCTCCGGCATGGTTGGACAGAAAACCTTCCGGACTCATTTCGTCGCCGTGCTCGCTGCCCTTTTGCGCGACGCAGGCGAAACCGTCGCCGATCTCCACGCCCTTGACGGCATTGATTCCCATCATCGCGCCGGCGATGTCGGCGTCCAGGCGGCCGAAAACCGGCTCGCCCCAGCCCGGCGGCACGCCGCGCGCCGCCACGCAGATTTTCGCGCCGGCCGAATCGCCCGACTCGCGCAGGGCATCCATGTACGCTTCGAGCCGCGGCACGATCGCCGCGTCCGGCGCGAAAAACGGGTTTTCGCCGATCCGCGCGGCATCGACGAAGGGAATCTCGATCTCCCCCAGCTGGCTCATCCACCCCCGGATGACCACGCCGTGGCGTTCCCGGAGCCATTTGCGCGCGATGGCGCCCGCCGCCACGCGCGCCGCCGTCTCGCGCGCCGACGCGCGCCCGCCGCCCCGATGATCGCGGAAACCGTATTTCCGCGTATAGGTGTAGTCGGCGTGTCCGGGGCGGAACGTCCCGGCGATGTCCGCGTAATCCTGGCTGCGCGGATCCCGGTTGCGGATGAGAAGGCCGATCGGCGCGCCCGTCGTCCTGCCCTTGAACACGCCGGAAAGGATTTCGACCGTATCCGGTTCGCGCCGCTGTGTCACGTGCCGCGACGTTCCCGGCCTGCGCCGGTCCAGATCCGCCTGGATGTCGGCCTCGCCCAGCGCAAGCCCCGGCGGACAGCCATCCACCACGCAGCCGATCGCCGGGCCGTGCGATTCGCCGAAGGAAGTGACGGTGAACGATCTTCCGAAAGTGTTGCCTGCCATGATTTCCCGGTAGCCGATGGAATGACCGGGAAGTCTAGCATCGTTGCGCCTTGCGCCGGCGTTCGCCGAACCTTCGGCGCGATGGCCCGATGGCCACCGATGACATCGTACCGGGTACGCGCCACGCCGTCGGCGCTGCAAATGAAATGCCCGGGGCAGGAGCCATCCATGCCCCCCAACCTTCTCCCGCCATCATCCGACATCGTTTTCAAGATGTTGTTCGGTGACACGCGCAACAGCGACCTTCTGATCGCTTTCCTGAAAGCTGTCCTGCCGCTGCCCGACGGCGAGTTTCAGGAAGTCACCCCGATGAATCCTTTCCCCGCCAACGGGTACCCTCCCCACTATCTGTGATTTCGTTTACCCCATCGTGGTTTTCCGAACCAAGCTCTGCTGGTGCAAAGGCATACCCGTCGAAATCGACCACCCGATGGTGCCGATGGAATGGATGCCCATCAAGCCGCTGGGACGCCACGACGACATTTACGATTTCTTCTCGCCAGACTGGACGCCGCCCGATCAAAGCCTGCTCGCCCGGATCAAGCGCAAATTCCAGAAAGACCATCCTACCGTCGATGCCTGCATGGAACGCATCCGGCGAATCGACGCGCCGGTTTCCGGTTAAACAGCCCGCATGGGTTGGGGTGAGCGAAGCGAACCTCAACATATCCCCCGCACATTTTTGCAATTTCTCTTGACACGGACAGGCGACGGATGAACAAGGAAAATCAAAACGCAAGCGGACAGGCAATTGCTTAAATGTTGGGGTTCGCTTCACTCCCCCAAACTTATGCGGGATCAGACATCTTAATATCTTCAATCAAATAGGTCCGCCTGAACAATTGGTACGTTTCGATGATGCAACTGATTACGTACAATTTTGTTAATTGCGGAATCCATATTTTATTTATTGATGACAATAATATCGTTTTGTTCTCTAATCAATTGTCTATTCAAATCATATTTTTTATTAAGGACATCTGTCGCGGGGTTGTATATTACAGATCGCGGGATAGAATAATTTGCTGCGTATTCCATTGCCAATCTTGAGCCACTATCATTGCCCAAGTCATTTTTTGCATAGCTGGCCGTTAAAACTACGCAATCACTAAATAAAGCTTGCAACCGATCTCTTTCTTGATATCTCCCATTCAACTCCATTTTCGATTTCGTGCTTTCATAATATTCAGTGACCAACAGACCTTGCTTTTCTACTATTTTATCCGCCAATTTTTTATTTATTGATGGCAAAATTTCATCCAGCGGACTAGGGAGGATTGCGACAGTCTTTCCCGCAGAGCGGAGAGCCTGCTCATGAGCAATCGTATCGCAACCCACCGCCAATCCGCTAATGATTGTTGCACCACAGTTGACCAACTTTGAAACAACCTCGCTTTCTACTGTTTCTGTGTCTTTGTCTGGATTTAGGAGGCCAATAACGGCAATATTCCTATTTGTTTTATCCAGCAAACTCAGATCGCCGCGATAAAATAGAACGACAGGTCGATCACCATTTTTTACATCTCCACGATAAAATGGAAAATCCTTATCGCCAATTGCGACGACACCGTCCATGAACACATTCGATTTATCAACAGAACTCAAAATTTTTTCTTTGACGCTATCGAATTCATCTTGTGTTGTCTGTCGTCCTTCTTTTGAGTCCTCATTTAGTAGAGTTACAATATCAGTTGTAGCTTCATCACCGCAGATGTGCTTGACAATCCATGCTCTGCCAATACCTTTATAGGTTTTCGCAGCCAAAACATTCAGTGCGTTGTTAGATATTTTCATGATATTCCCCATGTCTGAGTTTTTCCAACCGCAAAAAAAGTGACTGTTTTTGCGCCCGCATTCAATAGCGCCTGAATGGCGTCCTCATCAATATTGACTCCTGGCGTGTATATGTCATCAATGAGCAGAATATCTTTACCAGTAACATCGGATGATATATGGCAAGTTTCTGCTGTAATTCCAGGAAATGGATTTGGTCCGTCGTTTTGGAAGTTTAGTATCGATTTCTTAAGATGCGTAGTCTTGGTGTTGGTGTGTCGGCGTATATAATCTGTTCCGTTCTCAAAGTCATCAAATTGTTCAATGGAGAAACGCACAGTTGATTTGAACAACAACTGATCCGGACTGTAAGAGTCTTCTGCCTTTGCTCTGGGAACCACGCAAACAGTCATCACAGTAAAGCCTGATAATTGTAAAATCTGCGGAAGATCAAACTGCAACACGTCAAGTAATTGCAGTTCAGCAGCTCCTAATTTTTGTTTATTGGTTTTGTTAAATGTATTTTTTAGGATATTGAGATAATCAGGATTGCCCGGATTTCCCCATCCTGTATAAGGAATGTATAAGGAATATTGTAGAAAGCCCTCGTTTCTTTACGCAAGAACTCATTCACGTGAATATTAAATTCGATCGGCATGGTATTTACCAAAATGTCGACAATATTTTCTCTTGATACACCCGCAATCACAGCATTTCCAGTATCGACTGCATCGTTTTCAAACAAAAGTTAAATAGGTCAGAGGCATTTGGCCCGCATAGATTGGAGTGAGTGAGACGAATCCCAACATTTCGTCATGATGATTTATCGCTTGCGTTGGGGTTCGCTACGCTCACCCCAACCTATACGAACTTCCGCCATTTTCAGCAAGCGCCCTGGCATGCCCTGCCACAAAAAAGCCGATGCCACCACGTTCGTAATTTCATCCATCGACAATGGCAGGCTGCCTGTGCTCCGCGCGTTAGCCGGTCGGACAAATTCACTTTCAACTCCAAAGTCGCCATGCCTGTTTCTCCTTATGGCGAACTTTACCCATTTTGCGGATACCCGTGCAACTGAAACATTGCCGGCGAACTTGCTACCCACGCCTGCGACACCAACGGCAGTCTCGCTGGAATTGAAGGGAGCAAAGACATGATCCCACGGCGGCCCATCGGGAGGATTCTCCCGGTCCGCGTGGAGGGGCTTTGGCGCGGCGTTCGTCCGACGCGCGTCGATGTCCATCATGGAAGCGGCGAGCGTCCAACCCGCGCGAAGCCGCCGGTTCGCCCGCGATGTTCCGGTTTCGTCCGGGCCGTCTTTTTGGGCTACAATCTGAATTTCCCGCTGCAAGCGCGTCTCATGACCAAATACGTCTTCGTTACGGGCGGTGTGGTGTCCTCGCTGGGCAAGGGCATCGCCGCCGCTTCCCTGGGGGCCATCCTGGAGTCCCGCGGCATCAAGATCACCCATCTCAAGCTCGATCCCTACATCAACGTCGATCCCGGAACGATGAGTCCGTTCCAGCACGGCGAGGTGTTCGTGACCGAGGACGGCGCCGAAACCGACCTGGATCTGGGGCATTACGAGCGTTTCACCAGCGCCAGGATGGGCCGGCGCAACAATTTCACCACCGGGCAGATCTACGAGTCGGTCATCAAGAAGGAGCGGCGCGGCGAGTATCTCGGCAAGACGGTGCAGGTCATTCCGCACATCACCGACGAGATCAAGGCGTACATCCGCCACGGCGCCGAGGGCGCGGACGTGGCCATCGTCGAGGTGGGCGGCACGGTGGGCGACATCGAGTCGCTGCCGTTCCTCGAAGCGATCCGCCAGATGGGCTTGCAGGAGGGGCGAAGCAATGCGTGCTACATCCATCTGACCCTGCTGCCCTACATTCCGACCGCCGGCGAACTCAAGACCAAGCCGACGCAGCATTCTGTCAAGGAATTGCGCGGGATCGGCATCCAGCCCGACGTGCTGCTCTGCCGCGCCGACCGGCCCATTCCCAAGGACGAGAAGGCGAAGATCGGCCTCTTCTGCAACGTGCCGCGCGAGGCCGTCATCGAGTGCCTGGACGCCGATTCGATCTACAAGATTCCGGTCAGGCTGCACGACCAGATGCTCGACGAGATCGTCTGCCACAAGCTCGACATTCTGGCGCGCGCCGCCGATCTGTCGGTCTGGAAGAACCTCACGCACGCAATGGAAAATCCGGAGCACGAGGTCGATGTCGCGTTCGTCGGCAAGTACGTCGACCTGACCGAGTCGTACAAGTCGCTGACGGAGGCGCTGGTGCACGCCGGCATCCATACCCGCAGCAAGGTCCGGGTGCGCTACATCGATTCGGAGGAGATCGAGGCCGGGGGGTGCGACGCCCTGAAGGGGATGGACGCGGTTCTGGTGCCCGGCGGTTTCGGCCGGCGCGGCACCGAGGGCAAGATCGCCGCCGCCCGTTACGCGCGCGAGAACGGGATTCCCTATCTGGGCATCTGCCTTGGGATGCAGCTCGCCGTCGTCGAATACGCGCGCGACATGGCCGGCATGGCGGGCGCGCACAGCACCGAGTTCGACCGGGATACGCCGTATCCGGTGATCGGCCTGATTACCGAATGGCAGGATGCTTCCGGCAAGGTCGAGCGGCGCGACGAACATTCCGATCTCGGCGGCACGATGCGCCTCGGCGGCCAGGTCTGCCGCTTGCGGGAGGGCGCGCTGGCCCGCGAAATTTACGGCCGGGACGAGATCATCGAGCGCCATCGCCACCGCTACGAGGTCAACAACGTCCTGCTGTCGGAACTCGAAGCCAAGGGACTGGTGGTTTCCGGGCGCGCGCCGGGAACCGGCCTGTGCGAGATGATCGAATTGCCGCGTTCGGCGCATCCGTGGTTCGTCGGCTGCCAGTTCCATCCTGAATTCACCTCGTCGCCGCGCAACGGCCATCCGCTGTTTACATCCTTCGTCAACGCCGCCATCGCCAGGCAGGGCCGGACATGAAACTCTGCGGACACGATGTCGGGCTGGACCGGCCGCTGTTCCTGATCGCCGGGCCGTGCACCGCGGAATCGCTCGAACTGTGCGTCGAAGTGGCCGGGACGATGAAGGAAATCTGCGCCAGACTCGGCATCCCCTACATTTTCAAGGCGTCCTACGACAAGGCCAACCGCAGTTCGGGCGCGTCGCCGCGCGGGCCGGGCCTGGACGCCGGCCTGAAGCTGCTCGCCGAGGTGCGCCGGCAGACCGGCGTGCCCATTCTCACGGACGTCCATACCGAGGCCGAGGTCGGCGCGGTCGCCGCCGTGGCCGACGTGCTGCAAACGCCGGCCTTCCTGTGCCGCCAGACCGATTTCATCCACGCCGTGGCGGCGGCGGGCCGGCCGGTCAACATCAAGAAAGGGCAGTTTCTCGCGCCCGGCGACATGAAGCACGTCGTCGCCAAGGCGCGGGAAGCCAGCGGCGGCGCGGACAGCGTCATGGTCTGCGAGCGCGGCGCTTCGTTCGGCTACAACAATCTCGTCGCCGACATGCGGAGCCTTGCGATTTTGCGTGAAACCGGCTGCCCCGTCGTTTTCGACGCGACCCATTCCGTGCAGTTGCCGGGCGGGCTGGGCGGAGCGTCGGGCGGGCAGCGCGAATTCGCGCCGGTGCTGGCGCGGGCGGCGGTCGCGGCGGGCATCGCCGGCCTGTTCATGGAAACGCACCCGCGCCCGGAAAAGGCGTTCTCCGACGGCCCGAACACCTGGCCGCTCGGCCGCATGGAAAGCCTGCTGGTGACGCTGACGGAACTCGACCGGGCGGTCAAGCGGGCCGGTTTCGAGGAGTTGAAAGGAAAGTGAAAAATGAAACGTGAAAAGTGGAAATTTGATGAACGCCAAACCGGACACTGCCTTTCGGCTTTCCACGTTTCACATTTCGCTTTTCACGTTTCACATTGTGATATTGATTGACGGAAAGGAAAACCATGAGTTCAGTCGTTGATGTCGTCGCGCGCGAGATACTCGATTCGCGCGGCAATCCCACCGTCGAGTGCGACGTGCTGCTCGAATCCGGCGTCATGGGGCGCGCCTCGGTGCCGTCGGGCGCGTCGACGGGATCGCGCGAGGCCATCGAACTGCGCGACGGCGACGTGGCCCGCTATAACGGCAGGGGCGTGACGCAGGCCGTGGAGAACGTCAATACCGAAATCGCCGAGGCGATCATCGGTCTCGACGCGCAAGAGCAGGCGTTCATCGACCAGACGCTGATCCAGCTCGACGGCTCCGAGAACAAATCGCGGCTCGGCGCCAACGCCCTCCTGTCCGTGTCGATGGCGGTCGCCAAGGCGGCGGCGGAAGAGTCGGGCCTGCCGCTATACCGCTATTTCGGCGGTTCCGGGCCGATGCAGATGCCGGTGCCGATGATGAACATCGTCAACGGCGGCGAACACGCCAACAACAACCTGGATTTCCAGGAATTCATGATCCTGCCGGTGAGCCAGAATTCCTTCCGCGAGGCGCTGCGCTGCGGCGCCGAGGTTTTCCACGCGCTGAAAAAACTGCTCGACCAGAAAGGACTGTCCACGGCCGTCGGCGACGAAGGCGGCTTCGCGCCCAACCTGTCCAGCCATGCCGAGGCCTTGCGGCTCATCGTCCGGGCCATCGAAACGGCGGGTTATTTCCCCGGCGAGGACGTACTGATCGGTCTCGATTGCGCGGCGTCGGGATTCTACCTCGAAGGCCGGTACGTTCTTGGGGGCGAAGGGCTGGAGCTGGACTCGGCCCAGCTCGTCGATTACCTGGCGAACCTCGCCGACCAGTTTCCGATCGTCTCGATCGAGGACGGCATGGCCGAAAGCGACTGGGAAGGCTGGAAGCTCCTCACCAACCGTCTCGGCGCGAAAATCCAGATCGTCGGCGACGACGTTTTCGTGACCAACACCCGCATCTTCAAGGAAGGCATCAAAAAAGGCGTGGCCAACTCGATCCTCATCAAGGTCAACCAGATCGGCACCCTCTCCGAAACCTTCGCCGCGATCGAAATGGCCAAGCGCGCCCGTTATACGGCGGTAATCTCGCACCGATCAGGCGAAACCGAGGACAGCACCATCGCCGACATCGCCGTCGGCATGAACGCGCTCCAGATCAAGACGGGGTCGCTCTCGCGCTCGGACCGCGTCGCCAAATACAACCAGTTGCTGCGCATCGAGGAGGATCTCGGCGACACGGCCGGTTATCCGGGACGCGATGCGTTCTACAACCTCGGATAGGAAGAGCCGGGGCCGGGATGAAAAAATCCTCCGGGCGCGCTCCCGCGCCGGACGCTCTCATTCCCGGCTTTCCGCCTGACCACCGATGCGCTGGCTCTGCGCCATCCTGACCGCCCTGCTCGCGGCGCTGCAATACCCGCTCTGGCTGGGCAAGGGCGGCTGGCTGCGGGCGTGGGACGTCAACCGGCAATTGCAGCAGCAGAAAGAAAGCAACCGCGCGCTCGAAGTCCGCAACGCGGGACTGGACGCCGAAGTGCGCGACCTCAAGCAAGGCTACGACGCGATCGAGGAACGGGCGCGCTTCGAACTGGGCATGATCCGCCAGGGCGAGATTTTCATCCAGATTCCGGAAAACCTCCCGACGCAAAGCACCGCAAGCCAAAAACCTTAGCCACGGCGAAAAGCGAAAATCATTAACCACGACGGACTCGACGAAAAACAAAGAAAAACTCCGTCATTCCCGCGAACGCGGGAATCCAGGAACGTACCTTCCGGCGCGAAGCGCCGCAAGCCAAGCCTCCCTCAAGAGAGATGTGTCACGTCGAAGGCGTGACGGAAGGAGTCCGACGGTCGAACCATCAAACGCGGATGAACAGGAGCAGTCATTCCCTCGATCGCCGAAATCCAGCACACATAGTTGGGGGTGCAAAACGAACCTCAACGCAAATGGCAAGCCATTATGTCGAAATGTTGAGATTCGCTTTGCTCACCCCAAACTACTGTCCTTCGCCACGCTCGTCAGCGGAAGTTTGCGTTATGACACCGGCTCGCATGTGAACTTGAATAGCGCCTCGCGCCCCGCCGGATTCTCCTCGGCCTTCGATCTCGCCCCTGGATGATTTATCCCGGGCGCGTTCGTCGAATACGGAACAGATGACTACGACACCCGCAACAGTTTCGCCAGCGGCCTGGTGAAAGGCAGCGGCGATCTGAAACACTACGGTATCGGTGTTCCCGGATGGACACCGCCAACGGCGCTTACGCGGAAGGGAGCCTCCGAACCGGACGGATCGACAGCGACTTCGGCCGTCCCAACTTGCGGGATAGTCAGGGACGCAAGGCCAAGCACGACGCCAAGTCCGCGTACCACGGCGCGCCTCTGGGCGGCGGCCACGTGTGGAACCTGAACGACACCAGAAGTTTCGATCTTTACGGCAAGATATTCTGGACACGTTCGGAAGGCGATAACATGAGCGAGAGTTCGACGGAAAGGCCAAGGCGACGAAACTCAAGGGCGACACAGGGATTGCCAAATCGGGACTGACCTTCAAGCCCTCGTCAACCCTGCCGATCTCGCTCGACTTGGGCATACAGGGCTACGCCGGAAAGTATGAAAGCGTAACGGGGAGTGTGAGGGTACATTACGACTTTTAGGGAAGGGATGAAAAATCGGTGGTGCGAAATGCTGCCGATTTTTTGTTTCCGTCAAGAGGGATGGTTTTGATTGGAGCACGGGTGTCCTGCCCGCTTCGTTTGCTTTTTTGCGGGCCGGACGCCCGCGTTTCATTCTGGCGGACGAACTGGATTCCGGCTGATAAAGGAATGACGGTTTTCTTGTTCATCAGCGTTTGGAAACCCGAGCCGCCGAACTCCTCCCGTCACGCCCTGCCGCGCGACACCTCCCTCATGAGGGAGGTTTGGCTGCGGCGCTTTGCGCCGGAAGGCGCGCGTCGGATTCCCGCTTTCGCGGGAATGACGGAGTCTTTCTTTGTCCGTTGCGGTTTGCTTTTCACTCTTGTCTTTCGCCGTGACCGCCGTGGTTATTGCTTTTCTTTCAGGTTTTTCTCCGTGTCCTCCGTGAACTCCGTGGTTGGAGTTTTTGCTTTTCGCCGTGGTCAAAAGATTTTCGTCCTTTACAGCTCGCTCATGGCCGTCTTGACACCCACCGCTTCGATTCGCGCCAGCGACGCGGCCGTCCGTTCGGCGAGGCCCGGTATCCGGGTCAGGTCTTCGCCCCACAGGCGCGCGTCCGCCAGCAGGGCGGCGGCGACTTGGCCGGTGTCGACGCCCCGGTTCCAGGCGGCGTTCATGATCGCCAGATTGTCGGCGTCGTCCCTGATCGGGTAGGCATCCTGCCCGCGCCGGCCTTCATAGCCGCCGGCGACGGTAAATTCGCCGCGATAGAAATGCAGCAGGGCCGCGAGCGAAAACGCCAGCCCGGCCGGCGCCTGGCCTCGTCCGGCCGCGTAATCCCTGACCGTCGGCAGCACGCGCACCCGCCATTTGGATACCGAATTCAGGGCGATCGAGATCAGCTCGTGGTGGATGTACGGATTGGCGAAACGCTCCATGACCGTCGCGGCATACGCCCTGCGCTCGGCGTCGGGCAACGGCACGAAGGGAACGATCTCGTCGAACATGACCTTGTTCAGATACCGCGAGACGACCGGATCTTCCGTCATCTCGCGCACGCTATCCAGGCCCGCGCGATACGCGGCGAGCGCGCTCGCGGTATGCGCGCCGTTCAGGATGCGCACCTTGCGCGCGCGGTAAGGTTGCAGGTCGCCGGTCCACACCACGTCCAGGCCGGCCTCGCGCAGCGGCAGTTCCCCGGCGAGTTCCGCCGGCCCCTCGATGACCCACAGCAGAAACGGTTCCGCCGCCACCATCAGCGGATCGCGGTAACCGAGCGCGGCGTACAGGGTTTGCGCCTCGGCCGCCGGGAAACCGGGCACGATGCGGTCGACCAGCGTGTTGCAGAATATGTTGCGATTTTTCACCCAGTCGGCGAATCGGGCTGGCAGCTTCCAGTCGCCGGCGAAGCGCAGGACGTATTCCCTGAGCCGGGAACCGTTGGCCTCGATCAGTTCGCACGGCAGGAAAACCAGCCCGGATTCCGGCGAGCCGCCGAATGCCCCGAAGCGTTCCAGCAACAGCGCCGCCACCTTGGCCGGGAAGCTGGCCGGGCACTGGTTTTCGACCCACGGTTCCTCGACATGAGCGATACCCGCTTCCGTGGTGTTGGAAACGACGAAACGCAGCGCCGGATCGCGCATCGCCGCCCGCATGGCGTCCCATTGCGCATACGGATCGAGCGTGTCCCGCACGCAGGTCACGAGACGCTTCGACTGGACCGGCCGGCCGTCCCGCGCGCCGCGCAGCAGCACGGTGAAAAGCTGATCCTGCGCCTTCATCGCCCCGGCGATGCCGCGTTCGAGCGGCTGCGCCACGATGACCTCACCGTTCATCAGCCCGGCGCCATTGGCCACGTCGACCATCCAGTCAAAAAAAGCACGCAGGAAGTTGCCGTCGCCGATTTGCAGGATACGCACGGGTTTTGCCGGCGAGGGAGGAGACGATTCGACGGCCAGCTTGCCGACGGCGAGCGTATCGCGGTTCAGGATGAACATCGTTTCGCGGAAAAGGAAAAGGGGTTAAGGGAAACGCGGGAAAACGCTCGCGGCTCAAGGACGCATGTTACTTCAGATGTTTTCCGGAGTCGCGGCGGCGCCGCGCGGACGCGGCAAGAGGCGAAAACGAAAGGCAAAAGCGGGGGCTTTTCCCTTTTCAACAAAAGCAAAAGGTACCCTTACGGCAGGTACACCGTCTGGTGGCTACCGATGCCGTTGCCAAGATCGCATTCGCCGCTTCGCCCCCGCGTAATTCCTTTGATGAGCGGGAATCCCGTTCGTGACATCCAGACCAAAGGGCTGCCGATTCAAAATGAAGCTCCCACCAAGGGGCGAGATATCTTCCTCAAGGCTGTATTTATGGATGGTACACGGCAAGCAGCGGGGGATGTACCCAAAGAAATTCAAAAGATTGCGGCGCCGCGCGCCGGAGGATACGCCCTGGATTCCCGCGTTCGCGGGAATGACGATGGTGGCGGAACCGGCGAAGCTAACGGTGACAGGATTCGCCGCCCGCGCCGAAGCAGGCCGTCATTTCCTTGACCCACGGGAACCCGGCGCTCGCGCATCCTCGTCATTCCCGCGCAAGCGGGAATCCAGCGCGTCCCTTCCCGGCGCCATGCGCCGCGAGCCAAGCCTCCCTCCCGGGGGAGGCTTGTCCGGCGCGAGGCGTTGCTCCTACCACCGATACGTCACCCTCGCGGAAGCGGTCGCGCCCTCGCGGTGTCCGGCGTGGGCGGCGAGGGCGGCCTCGAAGGAGAAACCCTGGAGAGTCTTGGGCGTGACCGTCACGCC
>JAIRPF010000150.1 GCA_031257115.1 Accumulibacter sp. | reverse complement strand
GTCTTAATCCCTTCTATTTCAGGGCTGAATTTTACGCACTTGCGGCGGTTGTCCGCCTTGGTATTGGTCTTAATCCCTTCTAATTCAGGGCTGAATTTTACTGGAAGGAGAGTATTATGAGCAAGTATGACGGTCTTAATCCCTTCTATTTCAGGGCTGAATTTTACTGAGAAGGCTACGACAGCGCTCAAGGCATAGGTCTTAATCCCTTCTATTTCAGGGCTGAATTTTACGGAAATCGAAATGGTGTTTGTGGAGAAGCAGGTCTTAATCCCTTCTATTTCAGGGCTGAATTTTACTTCAGGTTGGACGTCAGAAAGGTTGGTGGTGGTCTTAATCCCTTCTATTTCAGGGCTGAATTTTACGGTATTTGCTTGATAAAGGATATGTTTTGCGGTCTTAATCCCTTCTATTTCAGGGCTGAATTTTACTCATCAGTTGAACGTTGGATGGAATGTCCAGGTCTTAATCCCTTCTATTTCAGGGCTGAATTTTACCGCGCGATGATTCGGCCGCGCGGACTCAGAGGTCTTAATCCCTTCTATTTCAGGGCTGAATTTTACGAAAAGATCAAAGCCAAAATCCGTGAAGAAGGTCTTAATCCCTTCTATTTCAGGGCTGAATTTTACCAATCATGCCTGAAACCCACATAACGGCTGGGTCTTAATCCCTTCTATTTCAGGGCTGAATTTTACAGACTGAAATGAAGTTCGATCAGAAGACGGGGTCTTAATCCCTTCTATTTCAGAGCCGTATTTTACAGTGGCTAGTGACTAGCCACCAGGGTCTCAATCCCTTCTGCTGGAGCGTTTTCGAATCCGGCGATGACCGTTTTCTTTCTCCGTCATTTCCGTCCGCGCGGGAATCCGGTTCGCCGCCGCCTTCGCGGTTGCTCCCGCCGCCTCCATTTCCCTCTCCTCGTCATTCCCGCGAAAGCGGGAATCCAGCGCGTGCCTTCCGGCGCGAAGCGCCGCATCCCTTGAATCGACAGCCCTTCGGGCCGGGGGGCAAGGAACCGGATTCCCGCTTGCCAAGGCAATGACGAGAAAATGGAATCGCCATTGCGTGAATCGAAACCGCTCTGGTTCGGGGCTGTGTTTTTACCCTGGATGCGTTGCCAAAGATTCACGATGAATCCTCCCGATCCTTTTCAATTCAGGGCCGCGTTCTTGCGGCATTTACACGATTTCCGCCGCAAGTCAACGATTCGCGGCGGGCGTTCCGGGAGGTCGATCCGGAGGCGCGAGGCGTCTCCCGGCGCCGGTTCGGGAAGATATGCCGGATTGCCGGGGGGCGGCCGCCGCGACGGTTCATGAGGCGTCGTACAGCAGCCGGTAGCGGCCCAGGCCGAAGACGGTTTCCTTGCCCGTGCCGAGCCACTGCCCCATGAAAAGCGCCGGGAAAAAAGCGGCGAGATTGCCGGACAGACGCCAGGTTCCAAGAACACCGCCCAGGCGCATGACCTGATCCTGTCTCGATGAATAGCGGCTCCAATCCTGCCAGCGCAGGGATTTTTCGTCCGCGATCTCCGCCGCTTGCCGGGCAAGCGCCTTGAAGTCCCACGCCGGCACGCCGTTGCCGTACAGTTCCGCGAGAAGCGCCACGCGCTTGACGGTCGTGGTCAGGAGCGCGGCGGCGGTGAGCTTCGCGGGGGCGAGGGCGTGGCCGTTGTTTTGCAGGCGGAGAGGGGTGTGAAAACGGAGCGTGAGCCGGTCGAGCGCCGGCGGCGGCGGCGAAACCGTCAGGACGGGGAGCGGAAGATCGCGCAGGCGCTTGTCCTCGGCGGGGCGGTAGAGCGTTTCCGCGACGCTCTCCTCGGCGCATGGCGACAGGGCGACCTCGCCGAGTTCCGCCGTGCCGCCGCCAGCGCCCAGGCCGCGCCGCGCGGCGAGTTTCATGGCTTCGACGACCAGGGGCATTTCGCGCAGCGCGCGGCCCATGAGCGTCATGCCGAAGCACAGCGGTTCGCCCTTTTCCAGCAGACGCGGCCCCCGGCTTTCCGGCGCGATGAGGTACGGCACGGGCGGTTGGGCGAAGCGCTGGATACGATGTTCGAGCGGCGGCGGCGCGAAGATGGCGGGGTAGGGGCAGGTGCGCGACAGCGGGCAGTCGCCGCATTCCCTTTGCCGCGTCATGCACGATAGCCGCCGCAGTGCGTGCCCGAACGCGCCGCGCACCATCGAAGCCGGCCAGTCCGGCAGCTTGATGGGCGTCTCGGCGATGAAATGGAAATGGAGACGGGCGATGGGGATGGAAGTTGGCATCATCGATCAACAGTGGCCGTGTTCAATGTAATCCCGCGGCAAGTTCAACAACGACAAAAACGCCGTTGTCGTAATAACCAAACAAGCGTTTTGCTCCACTCTGCGCCCAGGCATCGCATTCGTGCGTGCACCGGCCTTTGGGCGCCTTGAGTTTCTTAAAGTCAAGACGTTTTGGGTTGTTGCCATTATTCAGATAACGTGCCAAGTCACCAAGCCGCTCGTTTATTTGTCGAAATTCATGGCTGCTGCAATTCTGTAGCGTTTTCTCGAATCCGTCCCCATAGCGCAGTTTTGCGTCAATAGGCGGCAACAATCCTTTGCAAAGAATCTCACTGCCAACCTCTTTCCAGACGGCCTCTCCCCATAGAGATAAAGTGACTTCGCCATCAATGAACATCAGCAAGGGATCCGGTATATTTTCAACATCTTCATTGGAGATGGGCAATCCGGCGGCATAGCGCCGGAATATTCTTTCATGTATTTTCGCCAGATTGAGAGCGTCCATGGATATCGGCAGCCTGGGAAGCCTCAGAAGCTCGGATGTGCCTTCAAAAACGTAGATACTTTCATCGGCATATAACATACCCAATGCTTGCATGAATCCTTGGACGCTCTTGAAGCCACCAGTCAAATTGAAAATGATTCGATAGTGACCATCACGCATTCCTTTGATTTCTTGCGCACACATACGTACCAGTTCTGACATGCCGAGACGAAATCCTTCCAGGCTATTGGTTCTGAGGTCCGGAATGCGTTTGACCTCGACTTGATGCCCTTGTTTTTCCAAGACATCACCCACGGCACGTCCCGTTGCTTCTCCAAGCCAAGTATCCGTGGTGACAAGCCAGTGAATATCCGGGCCGGTATCAAAGCACAAGCAACCATCATAATAACGGAAGATGCCATTGATTTCCGCTGACAACCTGGCTTGTTCCTCTAGACTGGATCTCCGTAATCTTTCTGGCAAGGTAGTTGTTACAAGTGTTTGCAATATCTTCCGCTCGTTATCTGGAATTTCGTCAGGATTTCTGATGTTGGCATGTCTATATATGAGATCGCGTTGCGTCGGCACAAGATTTGTCAGCAAGCTCGTACCGCAGGTAGAAAGAATGAGTTTTTTCACGTAATCTCCTTGATTTCGTAAGTCGCCAGCGTTACTCCATAGCCTTCCAGTTCTTCCGCCGAAAGCTCGCGCCCCCGATCCGGGGCGGTGATTTTAAGCGAAAGATGCCGGTACGCCGCTCCGCGCGCGCAAACTTCCGCCGCGAGATTGACCGGCAATGAGCCGATGACCGTGTCGCCGGGCCGGACGGCTTCGATGTCCAGATGCGGCGCGTGGCGATCAAAGGCAACGCGATTTCGCCGCATCCATTCCAGCGCGCCGGGGTGACGGGAGACGAAGAAAACGGTCATGGTGTTTTTCGTGAGAGGGTTATCGCACGAACGCCGGGATGGCATTTGACTCCGGAAATCCGCAGAACGGGAAAACGGAGAGCTTGCCGCTGTTTTTCAGGGCGGCGGACAGTCCGGGGAAATGCCTGAGATTTCCGGCCGTCAATCCTGTCTTGTTGGTGCGGTTTTCTTCCATCGAAAGGGTATCCAGCCCCTCGACGACGGCGTCCGCCGGAAGCGCCGCAAAAGCGCGCATGACTTTGGCTTGCCGCACTGCCATCGAGATGCCTTTCAGCGTATTGGTGTCGACTTCGATCATGAGCGCCCGCGGACGGCATTGTTCGTCAAAACCACTTTATTTCCATTGGCGAGCATCCGCCAGATTCGGGATGGCGCGGTTCACAAATCACGCACCACGAAATATATTCCATCGTCGATTCTCCAAAACATTTATACACTTGTCACCCGGCCGGCAAGGCGAAAGCGGCGCGGCCGCGACGAAAAACCAAGGCAAGCGGTTACAGCTTGATTGTCATGTCTTGAGTTCTTCCAGTTTGAGTTTTTTGCGGACCTCTTTCATGTCGACGCCGACGACTTTCGGCAACCATTCCTCGATGGCGGCGGCAGCGGCTTTTTTGTCGCTCGCCGTCCAGTCTGCGCTTTCATGTGCCTGTCTGGCCAGCGCCGAAGCCTTTTGGTGGTCGGCTCCGTTGGCTCTTTCCTTCCTGCCTCGCAAAGTTTCGGCGCGCCGCCGGAAATGTTCGATGAATTTTTCGACCTCGCGCTCGGCTTCGCTCATGGCCGCGAGGCGCGATTCCCGTTCAGCGGCGGCGGCTTCGGCTTGACGTTGCGCCGCTTGGGCGGTTTCACGTTCGGCTCTTTGTCGTTCGGCCCTGGTTTCGGCTTCCATCCTTTCCAATGCCAGAGCCGCGTGGTGGCCTTTCATGTCGGGGCGGTTTTTCGCCTCGCGCTCGCACCATGCCTTGAGTTCCTGCCAATCGTCTTGTGGGTCGATTTCGAGAATGGCCCAACCAAAAGGAATCAGATGTTTCCGGTCATCGGCGGTTTGCGCGGCAAGCCAATACGTCGTCGTTTGAGGCTGATATCTGGGCGGTTGCCCCTGCTTGCCCATGATTTTGATTTCAGCGACCTGCGTCAGCGTCTTGCTTTCCGCGCCCCCATAACGCCCCAGGCGCACCAGTAGCGCGCGGCGCTCTTCAAGACGTTTTGCCAAATCGCTTTTCAGTAAATCCTCAACGGCTTGTTTCCAGCCGGGATCGACCAGGCCGGTTTCGTCCATGCCGGCAAGCTCCGCGCGCAGGCGGGGCAGATGATAGGCGTTGCTGTCTTTTGCGATCTGTGCGAGCCGGGGGCGCAAATCAAGCCTTGGGACGTTGCGTTTTTCGCCCGTCATCGTTCCCTTGTCACCCAAGTCCTGTACCACGATCTTTCCAACCAGCGCCCGGTATTGTCCGGGAAGAATGCACTCCTTGCGCGCCACGATCCCCTTGGGGGATTTTTCCTGCCCCGTGTTTCTGTCGTGCTTAGGGCGTTTGTAGCGGTTGACAGCGTAAAGCACGCTTCTATCCAAATCTTTGCCCGGCATCAGGTCACTTACTTTCAAGAGCCTTAGCGGGCTGGTGGCAAAATCGCCGTCCAGCAGGCGCCTTGCCAGTTTTGTGCTGTTTTTCTTTTCATCCTTGTCAGTAACTGGCTGTCTGTTATTCAGCCTGTCCATCAAGGCCGTCCGCAGCGCGCCCTTCAAGCTGCTGCCCGGAACATAGGGCGTATCGCGGCTGTGCGTGTGGCGCTCGATGGAAAGCCGGCTGATGATCTGTCTTCCATCTGCTCCCACGGCGGTACCCCTGCCGATATTCTTGCGGTAATCGGCCGCGATGCCGTTGGCAACCGGCATCAGAACATGGGCAAACGGTTTGAAATGAGCCATGTTGTCCCGAAAAAATCCTTGGATGTCGAGGCAGCTCCCTTTTTCACCCAGGGCCGCCAATTCCTTGGCGCTATCTTCCGGCAACACCACGCGGCTGGGATCAAAACCGTAGAGTAGTTTTTGCTCGGCATCGATCACGTAGTTGGTCGGCTCGAAATCTTCGCCGCAACCGATGTGAATCGGCGACAGCGGCGTCAGCGCGATTTTGTGACAAGTGAGAAATTCGTTCATTGCGGGTGCTCCACGCGAATACCGATTACCGGCGCGTATCCCTGCGCGACCGCTTCCGGCCGGCTTGTGGACAGGCCATTCAGGCCTTGTCCGATATGGAGCGCGCCGTCGATTTTTCCGTCTCCCGGCGTGAACACGCCGCCGGTTTTGGCGAGCAGCAGCGGGCGCTTGAAGGGATTGCCCGAATGCACGGCGACGTCGCCGTGCCGTCCGAAACGCGTGAGCGGCTGGTAAAAACTTTTTTGAGCGTCGAACCCCAGACCTTGCGGGGCGCATGGGGCCAGCGTCAAAAAGGCGTTGGCGTTTCCGACGGGCGAAAACCCGGTAAAGGCGGCGTCGCGCTCGATTGTGAATTTGCCCAGGCCGATGCTCGCGTCGCGGCCATAGCCGCTTCGCCCCATGTCTTCAAGGACGGCGGCGAGTTCTTCCGCCGTGATCCGGGTTTCGTCGATCGCGGCATAAAGATCGAGGCGCATTTCCGGATGAAACCAGATTTGCGTCATGCCGTAGGGCGAAAACATCCCTTCGCCCGTGGTGCCCGTGGCGCGGTTGATCGTGTTGTGCGGCTGCGGCCGGGCCGTTTGCGAAAGCGTTTTTCCCGCCGCCGCGCCATGCTTTTCGAGCACGGTTCCCGCGGCTTTCGCATCGTCATGCGCGAGGCTTTGCCAATCGGCAAAGGGCGACGCGATGTCTTTCAGCGGCAGCCAGCGTTTTTTCTTCAACGCCTTGCGGTCGGCGGTTTCGTCTTTCGCCCAATAGTCGCCCGGCATGGCGGGCAGCGGCAAAAACCCTCGTGGAAAGGCGTCCGACACGACGAGGAATGGACGGCCATTCGTATAACCCGCGAGGCGCCCGGCAAGCCAATCGTTGCCCCATCGCCGCCGCAAGGCCCAGCACAATTGCCCGAACAGGGTGTCGCCCGCCAGGGGCGTGCCGAACGCGGTTTGCGGGCGCAGGGTGAAACGCAGGGGTTGCATGGTCAGGCCGCCAATGTTTTGGGGAAGGCTTCGACGGCTTTGAATTTTTCCGTCCAGTCTTCGCCGTCGATCTTGAGTCCGGCGAATTCCACCTTGCCATAGCCGCGCGAGCCGGAACCGCCCAGGCTGTCATTTTCGATGAGCTTCAAGCCTTGCAACACCGTTTCCAGCAATGCGTCATCGTCGCCCGCCAGTTTCTTCAGGGACAGGCGAAAAACGAATCGCGCTCCGGCGGGGACGCGCTCGGTATTGCGCGGGTGTTCGGCGACGCCGCTGATGCGGTTGATGAGATTTTCGCTCTTGACTTCGGTGAGCAACTGATTGTTGTCGCGCACCTCCTTTTCCCACGCCTCTTCCAGCGGACAATCCCAAAAGGAAAGGCGCGTTGGGCCGATCTCTCCGACCAGATCGGCATCGTCCTTCGCGTCACCGCCGCCGATGCCGAAAAGTTGCAGGATGCGCTTGATTTCGGTTTTTTGCGCCGCGTTGGCTTTTTCCAGATCCTTCGCGCCCAGCGGCGCTTCCCGCACCGCGCCGCTGCGCCATTCCAGGAGGCTCCGCATTTTACCTTTCAGGCTGGAGCCGGGAATGTAGGGTGAACCGGTAATCGGATGCTTGATGACGGTATTATCCACGCCGCCGATGTGCATTTCATTGTCGCCCGCGCCGATGCACAGACCCGTGACGACTTCCAGCGTGGCTTCGATCGTGATAATGTTTGTGAGTCGTGGCATGGTCATTTGTCCTTTTCTTCCGCTTTGTAAAACCCCATGAAGGCTTCCATGAAGAGCTTGGCATGTTTCAAGGTTTCCGGGTCCTTGACGGCGCGGATGATGTGGGTGAAAAACTTCTCAAAGCCCTTGCTCACGTGATCGCGTCCTTCGGCGTAAGTCACCTTGGCGCAAAGCATTTTGATGAAGGGAGCGAGCCTGTCGTATTCTTTCTTCCGGGCGGAATCGGACGTTTTCCCGGTATCGTCGCGGGCAAGAAAGACTTTGTCGTGCCACATGACCAACTCGTCGTAGAATTTTCTGAGTTGCGTGGATTTGTTCTTCCTTCCCCTGCCTTCTTCGGCAATCGCCTTGGCCTTGGCCTGCGCGACGTCGGCGAACAGATTGGGATCGAGGCTTTCGCCGAATTTGATGTCGTCCAGTCTGATGGGCGGCGGAGCCGAATCATGCGGGCGATGGCCGACGAAGCCACCGCCCTGTTGCGCCGGAGCGTGGCGCGGGGATTGCGGATACGCGGGACTCATGAATTACCCCCTCTTGCTGTAAAAGAAGTTGAAAAGCGGGATGCGGAACTTGCCGCCCCGCGCCGCGATGCCGCGCTCGCCGAACGTATCGGCCAGCCGGGCGAGCGCCGTGGGGCGCGCGGCCTTGTCGCGCAATTTGTCGACCACATAGCGGCAGGTGCGATAAGCGAAACGGCTGCGCCACATGGCGGATTCCGGATTGGTTTTGTCGACGGCCTGGTCGATCAATGACAACAAGCCATAAATGTAGCCGGCGGAAAGCGCGTAGTCACGCGCCAAGCCGTCGATTTCCCGTTCCAGCCTGGCGATTTCTCTCCATTCCGCCCACGGCACGACCTCGCCATAGAGACAGACGGCGTTTTTCTCTTTCGCGCCGCTCGCCTCGTAACCCTTGGCGCGTTCCAGCGCGTATTCCGCCTGTTCCGCGAGCGCGTGTATCGGGTGGCCGGGTTTTGTGATCGAGAATCCGGCGGAAAAATGAATTTCCGGATTTTCGGCGACAAATGCCTTGAAGCGGTCCGCCATGTCGGCGGCGAGCTTTTGCGTGCCGCGCCAGGGGCCGATGAGGAAAAAATCATCGCCGCCGGCAAAGACGGTGTAGGTATTCGGATATTTTTCATTGCAGAAAGCGGGCAGCCAGACGGCGAAAAAGGCGTTCATCTGGCGCGAGAGGGACGCCATTTTTGCGAATGACATTTTTTCCAGCCCGCGCCGGAAAATCGCGCCGAGGTTATCCACGTCGCCTTTCAGCGTGGCCAGGGCGATTTGGCCGATCCATTTCTCTTTGCCATCCTCCGTTTTTTCCAGGGAACGATCTTCGCAGGCCAGATGATTGAAAGTCTTGGGCGCATTCACCTCGATATCGGCTTCCGCCTCGCGGTATTTGCCGACGGTTTGCTCGTCCTCTCCGGAAAAACGCGGCACACGGGCATTGATGTAGCGGCGGGCGTAACCGTGCCAAAGCGTGTCCGTCAAACGCTCCGGCGGCGAAAAATCCCAGCATCGCCGCAACTGTCCGCTCCTGGCCAGTTCGCCGAGTCTCCCGGTGATTTCCTCGTCCGCGGTAAAGCCGATGCGGTAATCAAAGACCGGCGTTTCCAGAACCGTGATGCCGCCCGCGCGCCGATCCGCATCCTCGCGGATGATCAACAACCTGTCCCGATGCGCCAGCGCCTTGCCGATTTCGATCTGGTCGCGGGAAAGTCTGGCGGAAGCCTTGTTTTCACTCTCCAGTTTGTCGGCGGGCCAACGGTTGTTGTACTGGCAGATGCCGCGCGGGTAGTCGGCGTCGAAGACTTTTGGCGCGCCGCCCGTGAGATCGAAGCGGTTCAGTTTGGCGCGATCGAGATCGGCGAACAGGGCGTTCATCAAACCGTCGAAGCGTCCCGCCAGAAAGTCGTTGCAACTGGCGGGCTTTACGGCCAGTCCGATGCCCGCAAGCCCAAAGGTTTCCCGCAAGAACCAGTCGTTCAGTTCGCGGCGCGTGTCGGCGAGTTTTTGCCGCGCGTCGGGCGTGTTGGGCGCGACAATCAAAAACTTGCCCGCCGCGTTGATGATCTGGGAGGTCGATGGCAATTCCAGGACTTCCAGCACTTTCAACGCGGCCAGTTCCGCAAAGAGCGAAACCTGAAACGAGCGCCCGCGCAAGAGCTTGGCGGCGTCTTTGTTGGTCTCGGCACCTTCGGAGAAGATGAAATCCTGAATGCCAAAAAAATCGCCCTGCACGAGCAGGAATTTTTCCGTATCCCAATCGGCGCGTTCCTTGTGCCGGCGAATGGCGTCATCCTCCGCCGGCCCTTCCGCGATGTGCCAGCGCCAGAGCGCCGCCGCGAAAGCCGCCGTCGCCTTGCTGTGATCGTACAGCGAGATTTCCGGCTTGTTTCTGCCAAAGGTGGACGAGGGAATGGCGTGGGTATATATCTGCCACAAGGTATCCAGATGGTCGAGCCACAGTGGCCACTGGCTGCGGTGCGAAGCGGGAATTTTTTCCAGCGCATCGAAAAATCCGTCCCAGAGCGCGCGGTATTCTTTTTGCGCGGGTTCGTTTTGATTGGGTTCGCAGGCGTCGCGCTTGACCGGAAACAGGTTTTCCGGCGTCAGCGGTTTCAACGGATGACGCCATTTGAAATCGGCGGCGGCGGCCGGACGTTGGGCATTTTCCTGTAGCCTGACCTGCTCGAACAATGTCCAGAGCCGCGCCTGGTAATGGTTGCGGCCAATGAAGGTTTCCCCGGCGTCGTTGTTGTACGTCTCGAAATCCTCGCGCTCAAAGCCGGAGGCGACGCGATCCGCCGTGGCGATGATCCATTGCAGGAGCGTTTCCGGCACGTGATGCATGGCGGCGGCGTTGATGAGGGAATCGGTAATGTCGCCCGAATCCTGGCGGCTGGCGAAGGGCGAGACATCGGCCTGGATCAAATCCGGCGCGGCGCGTTCCACTTTTTCCAGAAACAACGCGGTATGGGCGGCGTGCTTGCGGGTGGGAAAGCGCCTGCCTCCCTTTTCATTCCACTGGCAGTAGTTGGTCAGGTGCGCGTCGAGCCGCTCGATGGAAACTTCCGGCGCGGCGCGCTCGGCGAACTTGCCCAGATCGTGCAGGAGCGCCGCGAAGGCGACGCGCGATGAGGCGTCAAGCAGGGATGTCATGGGAACTCCGTCTGGAACTGATCATGGCGGTTTGCCCGTAATCATCCCATATTTTCATTTGGCAAACTTGCGCCGTCGTCGAACAAACGGCGGACGGGCGGCTGCCACGGGCGTTCGCGCGGTTTGGAGAGGGTTTGCGAAAACGTGTCGCCATCCCCGCGGGGTGGAAAAACTCCCATCGTTCTCGAAAGGCGCGCTCACCGGCGCGCGCGAGACGATCCCGTTCGCGCCCGAAGCGCGGGATCGCGCCGCCGGGGGAAAAGCCTTCCGCTATACTACGGGCAGCCATCGGCAGGAGCCGAAAAAGGAGCCGAAAAAGGAGCCGAAAATGCCAGCCGCCGCCAAATCGTTTACTTCCGGATGGAGCCGGGCGGCGCTCGCGCGGGGGTGCCCATGAGCAGCGCGCTGAATTTTGCCTGCGCCGTGCTGCCGATCGTCTGGCTGTGCGTGTCGCTTTGCGTGCTGCGCCTGCCCGGCTACATCGCTTGTCCGGCGGGGCTGGCCGTCGCCTCGGTCCTCGCGCTGTTCGTCTGGCGGCACAGCGCGGCGGAGGTCGGAAGCGCGGCCCTCGAAGGCGCGTTTTTCGCGTTGTGGCCGATATTGCTCGTCGTGCTCGCCGCGATGATCCTTTTCAAGTATTCCGAGCTGTCGGGCGGAATGGACACGATCAAGGCCATGCTCTCCGGCGCTTCTTCCGACCGGCGCGTGCTGGCGCTCGTGCTGGCGTGGAGCTTCGGCGGCTTTCTCGAAGGCATATCGGGATTCGGCACGCCCGTGCTCATCCCCGGCGCGATCCTCGTCGCGCTTGGGTTTTCGCCGATGACGGCCGTCGTCTGCTGCCTGATCGCCAACACGACGCCGACCTCCTTTGCCCAGATCGCCATTCCGGTGGTGACGCTATCGAGCGTCACGGGACTGGACGTGGCGCGGCTCGGCGCTCACGTCGCCATGCAGACGACCCTGCCCTCGCTGCTCATTCCCTTCCTCATCGTCGGCGTGGCCGGCGGCGGCGCGCGCGCCCTGCGCGGCGTCTTTCTCATCACGCTCGCCTCCGCCGTCTCCTTCGCCCTGCCGGTATTCCTGCTGGCCGTTTTCGTCGGGCCTGAACTCGCCACGCTCGTCGGCTCGGTCTGCTCGATCGTGGGCACGATGACGGCGAACAAATTCCTGTACAGAAACACGGCGGAGAACGCGCAATACCAATTGCGCGGCGGGAACCTCGCGCCGGCCCGGCGGCGCATGAGCGTGGCGAACGCCTGCCTGCCCTTCATCCTGGTTTTCGCCATCGTGCTGCTGACGAACCTGGTTCCGCCCGTCAAGGCGCTGCTCGCGCCGCTGAGCACGACGGCGACGATCTATCTGGGCGAGGACGCGAAGCCGCTGACGTTCTCGTGGGCGCTCACGCCCGGCGTCCTCATCTTCGCGGCGACCCTCCTGTCATGCCTCGCGCAGCGGCAAGGCATCGCGCTGCTCGCGCGTTCGGCGGGCGCGGTACTGCGCGGATCGGGGAAGATCGCCGCCACCATCGTTTCGATCATCGCCATGGCGAAAGTCATGAGCTACGGAGGCATGACGAACGAAATCGCGATCTGGCTCGTGGCGGCCCTCGGTTCCTATTACCCGCTCATCGCGCCGGCCATCGGCACGCTCGGAACCTTCATCACGGGCAGCGACACCTCGTGCTGCGTCCTGTTCGGAGAACTCCAGATGAAAGCCGCCGTCGCCGTGGGCGCGGACCCGGCCTGGGTCAGCGCGTCGAACCTGAGCGGCGCCTCCGTCGGCAAGATGATCTCGCCGCAAAGCATCGCCATCGGCATCGGCGTCGGGGGACTCGACGGACAGGAAGGGGAGATACTGAAACGGACGCTGAAATATTGCGCGCCCTTCGCGGCCATCGTCTGCCTGACGACCTATCTGGGGTAGGCGGTTTTTTTGACCACGATGGACACGACGAAAAACGAGGGTTAACCACGGCGCGCGGCGGGAAGTTTTTGGAGCATTTCCGGTTTAGCCCCATACGTCATGAAAAGCGAACGTCATGCGGGACGGCCGATATTCGCTCCCGTCGACCCCATCGGCGCGGAGCGCCGCAAGCCAAGCCTCCCTCTTGAGAGAAGTGTCGCGCCGAAAGCGTGGCGGAAGGAGTTTGGCGTTTCAGGTTTCCGAAAGCGACAAGGAAAAACAACCGTCCGGTTCTTTCCTCGACGGCACGACTCCCTTCAACCTGCGGCTTTGCCACGGGCCACCTCCTTTAACGGGGAGGCTCGTCCAGCGCGTAAACCGGATTGGAGCGGCGAAAATCCAGTGGTAAATCATGGGTT
>JAIRPF010000136.1 GCA_031257115.1 Accumulibacter sp. | reverse complement strand
AACGGTGGGGGAAGAAAAGCGATGGCAAAACCACTGCCCGCCGTGAAGGCCGGGCAGGAAGCGACGGACCCACCAAAATCACCATCCCAGCGAATACTTCCAACCACCCGCCATTCCCGCGAATGCGGGAATGGCGGGTGCTTTCTCTGTTTTTCACCGTATCCGCCGTGGTCAATGCTTTTCCATTAGAGGACAGAAAACAGAAACATCGATCGGTGGTTTTCTCGCGCTTCACTTTTCACGGCTCATGACGGAATCATCCCTTCTTCAGCGCCGCGCCGAGGTTCCAGGTGTCGATGGCGTACTCCCGGATCGTCCGGTCGGACGAGAACGGCCCCATGCCGGCCACGTTGATGATGGCCTTGTGCTGCCATTCGTCCGGTGTCTTGTAGAGGGCATCGACCCGGTTCTGCGTCGCCACGTAATCGGCATAATCGGCCAGCAGCAGGTAATGGTCGCCGTAGTTGACCAGGCTGTTGAACAGATCGTGGTAGCGCCGGCGGTCCTGCGGGGAGAAGAATCCGCCGTCGATCTTGTTCAGCGTTTCGTTGAGCCGCGGATCGTTCTGGTAGATCGCGCGCGGATCGTAGCCCGATCGCCGCAGGATTTCCACCTGCTGGGCGTTGTTGCCGAAAATGAAGATGTTGTCCGGGCCGACGTTGTCGCGGATCTCGATGTTGGCTCCGTCCTCGGTGCCGATGGTCAGCGCGCCGTTCAGGGCGAACTTCATGTTGCCGGTGCCCGATGCCTCCGTTCCGGCGGTGGAAATCTGTTCGGACAGATCCGCCGCGGGCATGATGAGTTCGGCGATCGACACGCCGTAGTTGGGGATGAACACGACCTTGAGCCGGTCATGCACGCGCGGATCGGTATTGATGATCGTGGCAATGTCGTTGATGAGATGGATGATCTGCTTGGCCATGTGATACGACGAGGCCGCCTTGCCGGCGAAAATCACGCAGCGCGGCGCGGCGGCGGCGTCCTGCCCGCGCAGGATGGCGTTGTAGCGCGTGACGACGTGCAGGACGTTGAGCAGCTGCCGCTTGTACTCGTGGATGCGCTTGACCTGTACGTCGAACAGGCTGTCCGGATCGAGCGCGATGCCGGTCTCGCGCCGGATGTAGTCGGCGAGCCGGATCTTGTTGTCGCGCTTGGCTCGCGCGAAATCCACGCGGAAACCCGCGTCGCCGGCGAGCGGGCGCAGGTCCCGCAGGCGATCGAGATCGAGACGCCATTGCTTGCCGAGGTTCCGGTCGAGCAGCGCCGCCAGGTTGGGATTGGCCTGGGCCAGCCAGCGGCGCGGCGTCACGCCGTTGGTCTTGTTGTGGAAACGCTCCGGGTAGAGCTTGGCGAAGCCGGCGAAGATCGTTCTGACCATCAGGTCGGAATGCAGCTGCGAAACGCCGTTGACGCGATGGCTGCCAACGATGCACAGATGCGCCATGCGCACGCGCTTGCTGCCCTCGCTGCCGTCGCCCTCGTCGATCAGCGAAACGCTGCGGATCAGATCCATGTCCCCCGGAAAACGCCGCTCGACCTCGTTCAGGAATTCCAGGTTGATGCGGTAGATGATCAGCATGTGGCGCGGCAGGAGATGCTGGATCAGGCTGACCGGCCAGGTTTCCAGGGCTTCCGGCATCAGCGTGTGGTTGGTATACGAGAAAATGCGCTGGCACTGGTTCCACGCCGCCGCCCAGAGCATTCCGTATTCGTCGCAGAAGAGCCGCATCAGTTCGGCCACGGCGATGGCCGGGTGCGTGTCGTTCAAGTGGATGGCGATCTGGTCGGCCAGGTTGTTCAGGTGGCTGTGCTCTTCCAGGTGGTGGAAAATGATGTCCTGCAACGAAGCGGAGACGAAAAAGAACTCCTGCCGCAGGCGCAGTTCCCGGCCGGCCGGCGTGCTGTCGTTCGGATACAGCACCCACGAGATGTTCTCGAAACGGTTCTTGAATTCCGCCGCCCGCGCGTAGTCGCCGGAATTGAAGGCGTTGAGGTCGATCTGCGCCGGCGCGTCCGCCTTCCACAGGCGCAGCGTGCTGACCCGGTCGGTGCCGTGGCCGGGAATGACGTAATCGTAGGCGCGCGCCTCGACGGCCTCGGCGGCGTTCCATTCGGCCCATTCGCCGTGATGTTCGGCCGTGCCTCCGAAGCGCACGGGAAACACCGTGCCCGGACGCGGAAATTCCCACACCGTCCCGTCGACCAGCCAGGAATCGGGGTGCTCGACCTGCACGCCGTTGATGACCGACTGGGCGAACATGCCATACTCGTAGCGCATTCCGTAACCCCAGGACGGCAGTTCCAGCGTCGCCATCGAATCCAGGAAACACGCCGCCAGACGGCCCAGGCCGCCGTTGCCCAGGCCGGCGTCGGGTTCGCATTCGAGGATGTCGGCCAGGCTCGGGCCGCTCACGGCGGCAAAGGCGGCGGCGGCGCGATCGCGCAGTCCGAGCGCGGCGAGGGCGTTATCCAGCGCGCGTCCGACCAGGAACTCCATCGACATGTAATAGACGCGGCGCGCCCTCTTTCTGCGGTCTTCCACCTGCGTTTTGACCCAGCGCTCCGCCAGACGCCGGCGCGCGACGTAGGCCAGCGCCTTGTAGAGTTCCTTGGTATTCGCGGTGGCCGGCTCGGCGGCGACGGCATGAAGCAGCGCCTCGTCGACGTCGGCGCGGAATTGCGCGCCGATCACTCCGTCCTCTTTTGGTTCGCCCATGAGTCTGTTTCTCCTGAAGGTAACGGTCATTCCTGCGCAGGCGCTCATCCGCCCCGATCCGGCATCGAGCGGAATCATGGCCGAAAACGCGCCGATCCGCCCGAAAAATCGATTATAAGCGGCTTTGCGCGGCAACGCGCATCCGGGAGGCCGGCACGGCAAAGGAAGGCCGGCCTGACGCCGCGCGGCTGACACGGGCCGGTTCGGAGCGCGGGCGGGACGCCCTGGATGATCCTTCCTCAAGAGGGAGGTTTTTCGCGCCGCGAATCACCGGGGCGCGACATTGTAATGTTCATCCTTGAAAAACAAGATGTTTTTTGAAGAGTTTACAATTTTCCCCGCAACGATTTCCCCCGCAATTTCCGCCGCCGGCGTGGCAACCCGAAGCCTCGCAATCCCGCAAGCCCGCGCGTTCAGGCGCCCTGAAACACAGGACAAAGGACAGAAACGCCGATCGGTTTTCTCACGTTTCACTTTTCACGGCGGTCAAGCCCTTCCCTTTCTCCCCTCTCCCTTCCCCCTTCCCCCCAACCTCACCCGACGGTTTTCCGCAACCCCGGCTCGCAAGGCGCGCATTTTGTTGGATAATCCGCCCTTGCTTCGGCGCGTTTCGTTTTTACCACTTCTTTCAAAGGATAGCCATCATGAATCTTTCGCATATCGAACACATCGGCATCGCCGTCAAGAACCTCGACGAAGCCATCAAATTCTGGGAAAATCAGCTCGGCTTGAAATGTTATTCGATCGAGGAAGTCAAGGATCAGAAGGTGCGCACC
The DNA here is from genome assembly GCA_031257115.1 of Accumulibacter sp. Lineage (GTDB taxonomy): Bacteria > Pseudomonadota > Gammaproteobacteria > Burkholderiales > Rhodocyclaceae > Propionivibrio. The sequence continues at coordinate 7,937 of JAIRPF010000136.1, read as the reverse complement.
GCTTTCTTCAAGATCGGGCAGTCCAAGATTGAATTGCTCGAATCGACCGATCCGGAAGGCCCGATCGGCAAATTCATCGAAAAGAAAGGTGAAGGTATCCATCACATGGCGTTTGCCACCGACGGCCTGCAGGCGAGTCTCGACGAACTGGCCGGCAAGGGCGTGCAGTTGATCGACAAGGCCCCGCGCAAGGGCGCCGAGGGGCTCAACATCGCCTTCCTGCACCCGAAGGCGACTTCCGGGGTTTTGCTGGAACTGTGCGAAGATCCCAACAAGTAACTCTCCGTCATCATCCTGAGAGGATAGGGGGCGTTCGAGGCGTCGTCTACCCGGTCCGCGCGGCGGCGGCCCGCGCGGGACGGCCTCGTTCTCCACGGGGACGCCGATGACCGGAATCGCCCCTTCCTCCGCGTTTCAGGCCACGAGTCCCGCCGCCTTCCACGACGCGGAAAGCGCGTCCCTGTGGCTCGCCGAGCAGCCGCAGGCCAACATGCCGGCCATGTTGTCCAGCCTCAGGGCCGAAATCGAAGTATTCAACCTGCTGGACGTTTCTCCCCGCAGGCGTCTCAAAACCCTGGAAGTTCTGCGCAAGGCCGCGTTTACGGTCGGCCTCGACTGCCGTCGCCGGTGCGAAGGCAAGCCCTTGCCGCTTGCCACGGCCGAGCGGTCGGCGCTCGACGCGGCGCGTCACCTCTGGCGTAGTTATGCCGTCGGCTACGAGATTTGCCTGCAAGCCTGCCTGGACGGCGACGCCTCCCTGTCCAAGCACGCCGCGCGCGTGGCGCACCGGGTTTCCTTTTGCCTGCGCGCGGAACAATTGACCTGCTACGCGGGAGGCGTCCTGCCGGAGCCGGGGTTCTGGAAGAGTTTCCACGCGCTTTTTCTCGCGGCCGAATCCCTCGGCTGCGCGAGCGTCATGGAAGAAGACGGCCTGCTCGGCGAAACCCGCGCGTCGTCGGTTTCCGGGCAGTATGCGATGGCGCTGATGCTGCATCTGGCGCGGCCGTTTTCGCTGTCCTGCGGGCAACTGGCCACGGCGGCGCGCTGGCTGGCGCGCTGGCGCGAGCTGGCGCGGATCGAGCCGAGCGAAGACCTGGACGCCAGATATTGGCCGATTCCGCTGGACCTCGCCACGGACGGGCCGATTCCGGAAAACGGAAACGAAGACGGCATTCCCCGCTGGCTGTCGCTCGACGGCGTCCTGCGCAAGATCCGCCGGCGCATCGACGCGCTGTCCGCCGGGGAATTACCGGAAAACCTCAAGCTCGGCGGCGGTTTTCCGGCGAAGGATTGCGCGGCCCTGCTCGAAACGCTGGCCGACCGCCTGCAGCGTCCGCCGCCGGCCGTTCCGGCCGATACGGCGGCCCTGCCGGAGATTTCGGTCGGAATCGGCCTGGCCGCCATCCATCGCCTGCTGGGCGGCGAAAAAATGAAAGAGGCGCTGCGTTCGCCGCCGCCGCTCGCGGACGACCATCTGAGCGCGGAACAATTGGCGGTGTTCGGGCGCGTCGTGCGCGAAACGCGCCCGGACGCGGAAGCGGAAGTGAAAGTGGAACTGGAACGCTGGCGTCAGGCGCAATGGGAACGCGGTGAACGCGGCGGGTTGACGCTGGCGCGTCCGCCGGGCAATGGAACGTCCCGTCTGGCCCTGCGCGGCCTGCTGGCCATCGACCGGAAGGAAGGCGGCTACCTGCTGGCGATCATCGACGGTTTGTGGCAGGGCGGCGACGAGACCCTGTTCTGCACGGCCGTTCCGTTCGCGGGCGACGTCACGCCGAGGGTGGCCGAAATCCGCAACTGGACGACCGGGGAAGTCACGCGCCATCCGGCGATCCAGATCGCCAGATCGGAAGATCGCGCCTACGATTGCCTGCTTCTGCCCGCCGGCGTTCTGGTGCGCGCGTCCGGCGTCCGGTTTTTCGACGGCGAGGGCGAACTGTTGTTCGGGCTGCGCGTTTCCGACTGCCTGGAGCGCGGCGGCGGCGTGGAACTCTGGCGGGCGCCGGACAACGATTGAAGGGCCGGAAACATGATTCGCATCGCGTTCCTTTGTTTTCTGTGGATGGCGAGCGCGCTGGCCGGTGGAGCGGAGCCGCTGCGCCCGGAGGACGCTTTCAGGGCGTCGGCGCGCGCGCTGGACGGACAAACGATCGAGGTGCGTTTCGAGATTGCCGGCGGATACTACCTGTACCGCGACAAGTTCCGTTTCTCCGCCGAGGCGGACGGCGCGCGGCTCGGCCCGGCCGTCTTTCCGAAGGGCCGTGAAACGGCGGACGAGACCTTCGGCAAGGTCGAGGTCTACGACCAGGACATGGCGATCCGGCTGCCGGTCGAGCGCGCCGTCTCCGGCGTCCTGCCCTTGGTCCTGCGGGTGACGTCGCAGGGCTGCGCCGCCGACATTGGCGTCTGCTATCCGCCACGGACGCAGACTCTCGGCGTCGACCTGCCCGATCCGCCGGCCGTGTCCGCCGCGCCGGCGGCGGCGGAGGCCGAAAACGATGAATCCGGGCGCATCGCGCGCCTGCTCGGAGAGGCGTCGCCGTCCTGGGCGATGGTCAGCTTTTTCGGCTTCGGCCTGCTGTTGTCGCTCACGCCCTGCACGTTTCCGATGCTGCCGATCCTCTCCGGCATCATCGTCGGCGCCGGACGCGGCGGACAGCCCGTGTCGCGCCGACGCGCCCTCGCCCTGTCGCTGGCCTACGTGCTGGGCATGGCCGCGGCCTACGCCGTGGCGGGCGCGGCCGCCGGACTGTCCGGCGCGCTGATTTCCGGCGCGCTGCAAAACGCCTGGGTGCTCGGCGGCTTCGCGCTGATATTCGTCGTATTGGCGCTGTCGATGTTCGGACTGTTCGAATTGCGCTTGCCCTTCTTTCCGCGAGGCGGAGCCTCGGAGAGCGCCGCGCGGCTCCGGGGCGGTTCCTTGCCCGGCGTGGCGCTCATGGGGGCGCTGTCGGCGCTGATCGTCGGCCCGTGCGTCGCCGCGCCGCTCGCCGGGGCGCTGCTCTACATCGGCGGCACGGGCGACGCGCCGTTCGGCGGCCTGGCCCTGTTCTGCATGGCCCTGGGCATGGGAACGCCGCTGCTGGCCGTCGGCGCGTCGGCGGGCGCGCTACTGCCCCGGGCCGGCCCCTGGATGGTCTCGGTCAACCGCTTTCTCGGCGCGCTCCTGCTGGCCGGCGCGCTGTGGATCGTCTCGCCGCTCATGCCGGCGTCCGCGCAAATGCTGGCCTGGGCCGTGCTGCTGATCGTTCCGGCGATCTTCCTGCGCGCCATCGACCCGCTGCCGCCGCAGGCCGGGGGATGGCAGCGTCTCGGCAAGGCCGCCGGCGTGCTGCTGCTGCTGCTCGGCGCCGCCATGCTGGCCGGCGCGCTGGCCGGCGCGAGCGATCCATTGCGGCCGCTCGCCGCGTTCGGCCAATCCGGCGCGTCCGCCGGGCCGACCGCGCCGCTGTTCGAGCGCGTGCGCTCGCCGGAGGAACTCGACCGGCGCGCCGCGTCCGCCGGCAGGCCGATCCTGCTCGATTTCTACGCCGACTGGTGCGTGACGTGCAGGGAGATGGAACGCGACACCTTCCGCGATCCGCGCGTGCGCGAAAAGCTGGGCGGATGGCTGCTGCTGCGGGCCGACGTGACGGGCAATTCGCCGGACGACCAGGCGCTTTTGCGGCGCTTCAACCTGTTCGGCCCACCCGGCATCGTCTTTTTCGACCCGGCGGGCGGGGAACTCGCCGGAATCAGGGTCGTGGGCTACCAGTCGGCCGACAGGTTTCTCAGGACGCTGGCGGCGACGGGGATGTAACCGACGCGGCCACGCCCGCGGTCAGAATGCCGAGCAGCGCCTGCGCGTGCCCGGCGGCCTCGCGGCCAAGGCGGGTCAGGTAGCCGCCGTCGGCCTGCGTGACCAGCCCCTTGGCATACAGCCTCCGGACCGCCGCCCTGACGTCCCCGTCGGCGTTCTTGTGCACCTTGATCCCCTGCTGCCCGGAGTCGGGATCGAAACGGATCAAGGTATTCAGCTCCTGCACCAGTTCGGGCGTGTAAGGCATGGTCGCTTCCTGGAACGAAAGGAAAGGGAAGTATTTTAGAGCGTTTTCGATGCAAACCCGCGCAAGATCGCCACGACGCGCCGAACGTGTCCGCGTTTCACCCTCGACGGCCCTTGCCGCGAAACCGCGCGACCGAGGCGATGGCCGAATCCGCCATCCGGGTTTCCGGAAACCCGGCGGGCAATGGACCAATGGACCAATGGACAATGGGCAATGAAGGTCTACGCCTTCGGGGAAAGCTGTTCGACGGCGCGGCGCATGTCTTCGTTCAGTATGTCGGTGTCCGTGCCGTAGCAGCCGCCGACCTTGATTTCCTCGACGATTCCGCCGGGAGCCGGGGCGTGGCCGGAGCCGAGTTGCTGGGCTTTCCAGCGGGCCAGCATCAGTTCGTCCTTGCGCAGTCCCGTTCTCATCCCTTCCGGGACGACCGTGCCGTATTCGATGAGCACCTTGATGACTTCCTTCCTGCGCGCCCGGATGGCCATCGAGAGCGGGGAATTGGGGACGGCGTTGTCGCTGAAGTTGACCGCCGCGCCACGGATGAGCAGTTCGCGCACGATTTCCGCATGGCCCAGGAAGCTGGCCATGGCCAGGGGCAGGCCGGGATTGCCTTTTCCGTCGTCGAGTTCGGCCACCACGCCGGAATCCAGCGCGGCGATGACGGCGGAGAGTTGACCTGTCCGAATGGCCTTGAGCAAGTCGGGGGGGGTGTTCACGGCGTGTACTCCAGTTGGGATCGCGGCAGCGTTGCAAGGTTGGATTCTAGCACCTCGAAGCATCGACGGCCGGCGTTTTTCCCGCGGGCCGCCGCGATTTGCAGGGCCACGGCCTCGGCGACCCGGATGCCGTCGATTCCCGCCGACAAAATCCCGCCGGCGTAGCCCGCGCCTTCGCCGGCGGGGTAGAGTCCCTTCACGCTCAGGCTTTGCAAATCGCCGCCGCGCGCGATGCGCAGGGGGGACGAGGTGCGCGTCTCGACCCCGGTGAGTATCGCGTCGGGCAGGGCGAAGCCCCGGATTTGCCGATCGAAGGCCGGAATCGCTTCGCGGATCGCGGCGACGGCGAATTCGGGGAGCGCCGTCGACAGATCGGTCAGGCGCACGCCGGGCCGGTAGGACGGCGTGACCGACCCCAGGCGCGCCGACGGGCGTCCGGCGAGAAAATCGCCGAGCAATTGCGCCGGCGCCGCGTAATCGCCGCCGCCGAGTTCGAAGGCGCGCGCTTCCAGCCGGCGCTGGAAAGCGACGCCGGCCAGCGGATCGCCGGGATCGCCGCCGAAATCCTCCGGGCCGACATTGACCACGATCCCCGCGTTGGCGTTGCTCTCGGCGCGCGAATACTGGCTCATGCCGTTGGTGACCACGCCGTTCGGCTCGGAAGCGGCGGCCACGACCCGCCCGCCGGGGCACATGCAGAAACTGTAGACCGATCGCCCGTTGCCCGCGTGGTAGACCAGCTTGTAGTCGGCCGCGCCGAGCCGTGGATCGCCCGCGTGGGGGCCAAGGCGCGCCCTGTCGATCAGCGCCTGCGGATGCTCGATGCGCAGGCCCACGGCGAACGGCTTGGCTTCCATGAACACGCCGGTTTCGCGCAGCATGGCGAAAGTATCGCGGGCGCTGTGGCCCAGGGCCAGAACGACGTGATCCGCGCCGATCCGCTCGCCGCTGGCGAGCGTGACGCCGCGAACGCGGCCGGATTCGACGGACAGGCCCTCGACGCGGCTCCGGAAACGGATTTCGCCGCCGAGCGATTCGATTTCCGCGCGCATCCGCTCGACCATGCCGACCAAGCGGAAAGTGCCGATGTGCGGCCGGGCGGCGTAGAGGATTTCCTCCGGCGCGCCGGCCTTGACGAACTCGCCGAGCACCTTGCGGCCGAGATGGCGCGGATCGCGGATCTGGCTGTACAGCTTGCCGTCCGAAAACGTACCGGCGCCGCCTTCGCCGAACTGGACGTTCGATTCCGGATCGAGCCGGCGGTCGCGCCAGAGCGCCCAGGCGTCCCGCGTACGCTCGCGCGCGGCCTTGCCGCGCTCCAGCACGAGCGGACAAAACCCCATTTGCGCGAGCGTCAGCGCGGCGAAAATGCCGGCCGGCCCGAAGCCGACGATCACCGGGCGACGGGCCGGCGGTTCCGCCGCGCGCGCGACGAAGCGGTAAGTCATGTCGGGCGACGGCCCGATCTTCGCGTCGCCGGCGAATTTTTCCAGCAGACGCGCCTCGTCGGCCACGTCCACGTCGACGCTATAGATGAAAGCCGGCGCGCTCCTCTTGCGCGCGTCGTGACTGCGCCGGAACACGGAAAGCCGGCGGATGGCCGCGCCAGCGACGCCCAGCCGCCCAGCGGCGGCCTCGGACAGCGCCTCCGGCGGATGGTCGAGCGGCAGCCGAAGTTCGTTGATGCGGATCATGCGGCCGATTCCCCGGACTCCTGCCGCCCCGGCTGCCCATAATCGGCGAACTTCGCCAGCACCGTCCGCATCTCATCGGCGGACAGCAGCGCCGGCGGGCCGAGCTGGCAGGCGCGCCAGTATTGTTCGCAGAGCGCCTCGAATTCGACGGCGAGCGAAAACACGTGTTCCAGCGTCCGCCCGAACGCCAGCAATCCGTGGTTCGCCAGCAGACAGGCACAACGGCCGCGCAGGGCCGCGAGCGCGTTGTCGGACAGCGCCTGGGTGCCGAAAGTGGCATATTCGGCGCAGCGGATCGTGTCGCCGCCGAAACGGGCGATCATGTAATGAAAAGGCGGAATGTCGCGGCGCAGGCAGGCGAGGCTGCTGGCGAACGGCGAATGCGCGTGCAGAATGGCCCCGGCTTCGGGCCGGCCCAGATAGACGTCATGATGGAAGCGCCATTCGGACGAAGGCTTGCGCCGGCCGGCGGGCGCGCCGCCGGGGCGCATGAACACGATGTCCTCCGGCGTCAGCGAATCGTAATCCATGCCGCTCGGCGTAATGAGATAGCCGTCCTCGCCATTTTCACGGACGCGCGCGGAAAGATTCCCCGCCGCGCCCCGATTGAGATTCGCCGGCGCCATGCGGCGGGCCGTGTCGATGAGTTTCTGGCGCGCCTCGATCATTTTTTGCTCTCTCGCTTCGTCTTTTCCAAACCCGCCGAACTCAAATCGAATGAACGCGGCGTAGGCATTTTCTTTGCATTTCCGTCGAAAGTAAATGTCTTTTGGCATGGGCCACGGAGAAAATCTTTCTTGACCATGACGGGCACGGCGGACACGGTGGAAAACATTGGTCACGACGGGCGCGGCGAAAAACGAAAGAAAACCCGTCATTCCCGCGAAAGCGGGAATCCGGTTCGTGATCTCCGACCCGAAGGGCCGCGAATCCAGGATCGGAGCGCGGACAGGAATTCAATCCCCGCACCCCTCGTCATTCCCGCGAAAGCGGGAATCCAGTGCGTGACCCCCAGCCCGAAGGGCCGCGAATTCAGGATCGGAGCGCGAGCGGGAATTCAATCCCCGCACCCCCGTCATTCCCGCGAAAGCGGGAATCCAGTTCGTGACCCCCAGCCCGAAAGGCCGCGAATCCAGGATTGGAGCGCGGGCGTCTCGTCCGCTTCGTTTGCCTTTCTTGCGGGCGGGACGCCAGCGCTCCATGTTTTTTCAACCGCCTGATTTCTTCCGGCTTGCGACGCTTCGCGCCGGAGTTTACGTACTGGATTCCCGCTTTCGCGGGAATGACGGGGCGGGCGCGGAATTGACGGGACGGGGCGGGCGCGGAATTGACGGGACGGGGCGGCGCGGAATTGACGGGACGGGGGAGTGGGTACGGAATTCCCGCCCAAAAAAACGGGCGCTGGAAGCGCCCGTTCGTGCTGCGAATCCGGGAAAAGCCGGATCAGAACTTGTGGTTGATGCCCGCCGCGAAAGCGGTTT
>JAIRPF010000084.1 GCA_031257115.1 Accumulibacter sp. | reverse complement strand
TGACGAAAAAAGCGCCGCTGCGCCGGAGGCGTCTGATTCTGATCGGGCTGCTCGGCGGCGCGGCGGGCGTCGGCGGCTATCTCCAGCATCCGAAGTTCGGCGCGCCGCCCGATGGCGAGGCCCTGGCGTTGATCCAAGGCTCGCCCAACCAGCGCGATGGGCGGTTTCAGAATCTGCTTCCGACGCCGGTTCTCGCCGAGGACAGCAACGTCGTTTCCGCGCTGTTCTCCACACTGACGACCCGCGGCGAACGCCTGCGGCCCGACGCGCCCTTGCCCGTCCGAAAAACCGATCTGAAGGCGCTGGACCGGAATATCGACCTCGTGGTCTGGTTCGGGCATTCGTCCTGTTTCGTTCAATTGGCGGGCAAGCGCCTGTTGATCGACCCGGTATTCAGCGACCATGCCGCGCCCATCCCTTATGTCAACAGGACGTTCGCCGGCACCGACGTCTACACCGCCGACGACATGCCGGAAATCGATTGCCTGTTGATCACGCACGATCACTGGGATCACCTGGACCACGCGAGCGTGCGGAAACTGGAGCGCAAGACGCGCCTGGTCGTCACGCCGCTCGGCGTCGGGACGTATGTCGGGCACTGGGGGTACGCCAGGGAAAAAATCCGCGAGGCCGACTGGTTTTCGACCGTGCAAGCACAGGCGGATTTGAACATCCACGTACTGCCCGCCCGTCATTTTTCCGGACGCCTGCTCGTCAGAAACCGGACGCAGTGGGCAGGCTTCGCCCTGGAGACGCCCAGGCGGCGGATTTTCTTCAGCGGCGACGGCGGTTACGGGCCGCATTTTGCCGAGATCGGACGGCGGCTCGGCGGGTTCGACCTGGCCGTCCTGGATTGCGGACAATACGACCGGCGCTGGGCTTACATCCACATGACGCCGGAGGAAGCCGCGCGCGCCGCCGGGGATCTGCGGGCAAAAGCCTTGCTCCCGGCGCACATCGGCCGATTCTGCCTGGCCAGGCATCCCTGGGACGAACCGTTCGAGCGCATCAGCGCCGCGAGCGAGGGCAAGGCTTTCCGGCTGGCGACGCCGATGATCGGCCAGCCCGTTCCGCTGGACGCGGCGGCCTGGTCTTTTGGCCCCTGGTGGCGGGAAGGGCGCTGACGGAACGGGGGAATCCGTCCGCCGCCGCTCGTCCTCCCTGTCGCTGATTCTCTTTTGTGGCGCGCCCCTCTTGCAAAGCGTATTTCAAAGTGGCTATAATCGCGTTTTTCTGCCGGGTGGCGCATAGAAAGAATCATTTCTTCCCGCGCCGCTCATTTTGTTTGATGCTCGCCGGCCAATCGCAGCCGGCAAGAGGAGAATAAGCATGAGTCTAGGCCTTGTCGGGCGCAAGGTCGGCATGACGCGCATCTTCACCGAGGATGGCTTGTCCGTTCCGGTAACGGTGCTCGATGTGTCGAACAATTGCGTTGCCCAGATCAAAACGCCTGAAAACGACGGCTATACGGCCGTGCAGGTTTCTTTCGGCAAGCGCCGCGCTTCCCGCGTCAGTAAACCCAAGGCGGGGCATTTCGCCAAGGCGGGCATCGAAGCCGGCGCCGTGCTCCGGGAATTTCCGGTTTCTTCCGAAGATTTGGCCAGCCTGAAGGCGGGCGATCAAATCAGCGTCTCGATTTTCTCCGTCGGCCAGAAAGTCGATGTAACGGGGCGGACGATCGGCAAGGGTTACGCGGGCGGCATCAAGCGCCACAATTTCGGTTCGCAGCGCGCTTCGCACGGCAATTCCGTGTCGCACAAGGCTCCGGGTTCCATCGGCATGAACCAGGATCCGGGCCGTGTTTTTCCGGGCAAGCGCATGTCCGGCCATCTCGGCGACGTCAGGCGGACGCAGCAGAACCTCGAAGTCGTTCGCGTCGACGTCGAGCGTCAGCTTTTGTTGGTCAAGGGCGCGGTTCCAGGCTCCAGGGGATCGGATCTGGTCGTGCGCCCGGCTGTCAAGGCGGGGGCATAATGGAACTCAAACTGATCGATGAACAGGGCCAAGAGGCCAGCCGCCTGCAAGCGTCGGACGCGTTGTTCGGGCGCGAATACAACGAGGCGCTGATCCACCAGGTGGTGGTGGCCTATCAGGCCAACGCGCGCGGCGGCAATCGCGCGCAGAAGGATCGCGGGCAGATCAAGCACACGACGGCCAAGCCTTTCCGCCAGAAGGGCACCGGTCGCGCGCGCGCGGGCATGTCGTCTTCTCCGCTGTGGCGCGGCGGCGGCCGGATTTTTCCGAGCACGCCCGACGAGAATTTCAGCCAGAAGCTGAACAAGAAGATGTATCGCGCCGGCATCGCCTCGATCCTGTCGCAGCTCGTGCGCGAGGATCGCCTCGCGGTTGTCGACAGCATCGCCGTCGACGCGCCCAAGACCAAGCTGTTCGCGCAGAAGATCAAGGGCATGGGCTACGACAACGTGCTGGTGATTACCGACAGTCTCGACGAGAACGTTTTTCTCGCTTCCCGGAATCTGCCGAACGTGCTGGTTCTCGAAGTCAGGGAAACCGATCCGGTATCCTTGATTCGTTTCCCCAAGGTGCTGATGACGAAAAACGCGGTCGTCAAATTCGAGGAGATTCTGGGATGAATCAACAGCGTCTGATGCAAGTGTTGCTTGCGCCTCAGGTTTCCGAGAAGGCGACTTACGTCGCGGACAAGCGCAACCAGGTGATTTTCCGCGTGGCGCCGGACGCGACCAAGCCGGAAGTGAAAGCCGCCGTGGAATTGCTGTTCAAGGTTTCCGTCATGTCGGTGCAGATTGCCAATGTCAGGAGCAAGCAAAAGCGGTTTGGGCGGCGCATGGGGAGCCGGAAGGGCTGGAAAAAGGCATATGTCTGTCTGAAACCGGGGCAGGAGATCAATTTCGTCGATGGAGGGGCCGCATAATGGCGCTCGTCAAAGTCAAGCCGACCTCGCCCGGCCGCCGCGCCGTCGTCAAGGTCGTCAACCCGGAACTGCACAAGGGCGCTCCCTACGCCAGACTGGTCGAGCCGCAGGCCAAGACGGCCGGGCGCAACAACAATGGCCATATGACGACCCGCCATCGGGGCGGGGGGCACAAGCAGCATTACCGCGTGGTCGATTTCAGGCGCAACAAGGATGGCATTCCGGCCAAGGTCGAGAGGATCGAATACGATCCGAACCGGACGGCGAACATCGCCTTGCTGTGCTATGCCGACGGCGAACGCCGCTACGTCCTCGCGCCGAAGGGCCTGACCATCGGCCAGCAGGTGGTGAGCGGTTCCGAGGCGCCAGTCAAGCCGGGAAATGCCCTGCCGATCCGCAACATTCCCGTGGGCACCACCATCCACTGCGTCGAAATGATTCCCGGCAAGGGCGCCCAACTGGCGCGCTCGGCGGGGACGTCGGCGCAACTGCTGGCGCGCGAGGGGGTCTATGCCCAGCTCAGGCTGCGTTCGGGCGAAATCCGGCGCGTCCATGTCGAATGCCGGGCCACGATCGGCGAAGTGGGCAACGAGGAACACAGCCTGCGTTCCATCGGCAAGGCCGGAGCGAACCGCTGGCGCGGCATCCGTCCGACGGTGCGCGCGATTTCGATGAACCCGGTGGACCACCCGATGGGCGGACGTACCAATGGCGGCGGCGGACATCACCATCCTGTCTCCCCGTGGGGGCAGCCCGCCAAGGGTTATAAAACGCGCAGCAACAAACGCACGACCTCCATGATCGTGCAGAGCCGTCATAAACGCTAAGGGGTAGAGAGCCATGGGACGTTCCATCAAAAAGGGCCCGTTCGTCGATGCCCATTTGTTCAAGAAGGTCGAGGCCGTGCGCGCGACGGGCGACAAACGCCCGATCAAGACATGGTCGCGCCGCTCCACGGTGCTTCCGGATTTCGTCGGACTGACCATCGCCGTTCACAACGGCAAGCAACACATTCCCGTGTACGTCACGGAAAACATGGTCGGCCACAAGCTGGGAGAATTTTCCCTGACACGCACCTTCAGGGGCCACACCGGTGGCAAGAAGGCGGCGAAGAAGTAAAGGAATGGATATGGAAACACGTGCTATTTTGCGCGGCGTGCGGCTCTCGGACCAAAAAGGCCGTTTGGTTGCCGACCAGATTCGGGGCTTGCCTGTCGACAAGGCGCTCAATATCTTGACCTTCAGCCCGAAAAAAGGGGCGGGAATCGTCAAGAAGGTACTCGAATCGGCCATAGCGAATGCGGAACACAACGATGGCGCCGATATCGATGAACTCAAGGTCAAAAGCATCTACGTGGAGAAAGGCATGGTGCTCAAGCGTTCTACCGCCAGGGCCAAGGGGCGTGGCAATCGGATCGTCAAACCGACCTGTCATATTTTCTTGACCGTCGGAGATTGAGGAAAAACAATGGGACAAAAAATACATCCGACCGGCTTCCGCTTGGCGGTGACTCGTGACTGGTCGTCGCGCTGGTATGCGAACAGCAAGAACTTTCCCACGATGCTGAACGAGGACGTGCAGGTCCGCGATTACCTCAAGGAAAAACTCAAGCACGCCTCCGTGGGCCACGTATTGATCGAGCGTCCCGCCAAGAACGCGCGGGTGACGGTGTTCTCGGCGCGCCCCGGAGTCGTGATCGGCAAGAAGGGCGAGGAGATCGATCAACTGCGTTCCGCGCTGCAAAAAATCATGCGGGTTCCCGTACACGTCAGCATCGAGGAAATCCGCAAGCCCGAACTGGACGCGCAATTGATCGCCGATTCGATCACCCAGCAGCTCGAAAAGCGCATCATGTTCCGCCGCGCCATGAAGCGCGCGATGCAGAATGCGATGCGCCTAGGCGCGCAGGGGATCAAGATCATGAGTTCCGGACGCCTGAACGGCGCCGAGATCGCGCGCCGTGAATGGTACCGCGAAGGCCGGGTACCGCTGCACACCTTGCGCGCGGACATCGATTACGCGACCTCCGAGGCCCTGACCACCTACGGCATCATCGGCGTCAAGGTCTGGGTCTTCAAGGGCGAGATACTGAATCGGGATGAACAGCCCGACGCGCCACCGCCCGAAACGACAGCCGCCGAGGAACCGGCGCGCAGACTGCGGCGCGTCGCCAAGTCGCCTGGAGAAGGCGACAAGGTTCGGCGCGTTGCCGGCAAGCCCAAGGGCGAAGGACAAGTCGGCGGCGCCGCCGCGGAAGAAACCGCCGCCGTGGCGAAAGCGCCGGCGAAACGAGTAAGAAAGGCAGGAACGACCGATGCTGCAACCAACTAGAAGGAAGTACCGTAAAGAGCAGAAAGGCCGGAACACCGGGGTGGCGACTCGCGGAACGAAGGTCAGTTTCGGAGAGTTCGGCCTCAAGGCGACCGGCCGGGGACGCTTGACCGCGCGTCAGATCGAAGCGGCGCGGCGCGCGATGACACGCCACGTCAAGCGCGGCGGTCGTATCTGGATTCGCATTTTCCCGGACAAGCCCATTTCGAAAAAGCCGGCGGAAGTGCGGATGGGAAACGGCAAGGGCAATCCGGAGTATTACGTCGCGGAAATCCAGCCCGGCAAGGTGCTGTATGAAATGGACGGTGTCGGCGAGGCCTTGGCGCGGGAAGCGTTCGCGCTGGCGGCCGCCAAACTGCCGATTCCGACGACTTTTGTGTCTCGCGTCCTGGGGTGATTGAACATGAAAGCCAGTGAACTTAGGGCAAAAAGCGCCGACGAGCTGAACAAGGAACTGCTGGATCTCCTGAAGGCGCAGTTCGGCCTGCGTATGCAGAAAGCCACGCAGCAATTGACCAACCTGAGCCAGATCGGCAAGGTGCGCCGCGACATTGCCCGTGTGCGTACCATTCTTGGTGAAAAGGCGGCACAGCAATGAGTGAAGAAAAGAGCAAGCGCACCCTGATCGGACGGGTCGTCAGCGACAAGATGGACAAGACCGTCACGGTCTTGGTCGAGCGGCGCGTCAAGCACCCGATCTACGACAAAATCATCGTCCGCTCCAAGAAATACCACGCGCACAATGACGACAACCAGGCCAAGGCCGGCGATCTCGTGGAAATCCGGGAAACTCGCCCGATGTCGAAAACGAAGTCCTGGGCGGTGGTCAGACTGCTTGAAAAAGCCGTGGCGATTTGACACGGCGAAGATGGCATCTTGTCATTTCGAGGCCGTCATTGAAATGTCCTCATTTGTGATCGCCGCCGCGCCTGCCTCTTCGCGCTTGATGTGAAGCTTGCGCGGCGGGTGTGGCGCGTTTCTTGCCGCACACCTTCACTGACTTTTTCAAAGCGCCATTTTTGCTTTTTCAAACAAGCCTCGTTTCCCGCCGGAAACGAGGCTTGTTTCGTTACATGGCTGCATGGCCTGAGGGGCAAAGCTGAACCCCGACACGTCACTCCCATGTTTTCGTAATGCCTTTTGGCACGGACAGGTCACATCAATGAACGGCATGAATTCAAACGCAAACGGACAGGAAACAATGCCCAACCGCTGGGGTTCGCTCCGCTTACCCCAACCTATGCGGGCTGGATTCCCGCGTTCGCGGATGACAGGTTTTCCTGTTCATTCGCGTTTGACGATTCAATCGCCCAACCCCCCTCCGTTACGTTTTCGGCGTGATACCTCCCTCGGAAGGGAGGCTTTGATTGGGCGGGCGTTCCGCCCGTGAGAAAGGCGAGCGAAGCGGGCGGGACGCCCGCGCTTCATTTCCGGGCGTCCATCCGAATCCCGTGGCGGAAATCTTTTCATCCGTGGCGGCTACGGCGATAACCCTTTTGCGCGAAGCGCCCTCTCTCTCGATGGAGGTGGTTCGCGCGCCAGCGCGAGACGGTGGGAGTTTGGCGGTCGGATCATCAAACGCGGGTGGAAAAGGACTCGCGCCGCGCGGGGAAAAGCATTGACGACGGCGGGCGCGGCGAGGAACAAGAACTTTTATCCCGGAAAACGCGGAGAAAGGCAAAAACCTTCAAAAGGTGTTTCTCCGCGCTCTCCGTAAACTCCGTGGGCAAAGATTTTTCAAGGTTTTTCGTTGTGTCCGCCGCGCCCGTCGTGGTTGATCGCTTTTCGCCGTGGCCGTCATATTCGCCGCGGTCGGAGGGTCGGAACATCACCGCCCAACATCCTGAACCTCGTGGCCAAGGGGAGGCAAGGGCATTTCATGGCTTGCCCGGCAATTGTTATCATTGGTTTCCGGTTTTACATTCGCCGATTCCATTTCCAGACCGACGACGACCATGTCAACCTCGCCTTGCCGCGTCATTCATGCCATCCGCGCCGCTCGCGCTCTTCGCGGCGCGTCTTCGCGGCCGTCCGGCGGTCGCTGAACGGAGCGGGGCATGGGATTTTTCAAGGGTTTCCTGCCGATCGGCGAATACGCCAGGGGATGGCGTCCGCATTTGCTGCTGGCCGCGATCTGCTGCCTGCTGAGCGGCTGGGTGGCGTGGCGGGCGACGCTGACGCGGCAGATCGAGCAGTTGGGCCGGCAGACGCTCCATCGCGCCGAATTCTATCGGTTCAATCTCGAATCGCTGCTGGCGCGCAACGCTTCGCTGCCGCGCGTCATCACGATGGAAGGGCGTCTGAAGGATCTCCTGAAAAACCCGGAGGAAGAGCGCGCGCGGAGCGAGGCCAACGATTATCTGATGAACGTCGCCAACAGCGCCGACCTCAACGCGACCTATCTCATGGATCGGAAGGGGTTGACGCTGGCGGCGAGCAATCATCGCCTGGCCAGTTCCTTCGTCGGGCACAACTACAGTTTCCGCCCTTATTACATCGACGCCATGCTCAAGGGACTGGGCATTTTCTACGGCGTCGGGGCGACGACCGGCTATCCGGGATACTTCATCACGGGGCCTGTCGAGGATCAGGGGGAAAGAATCGGCGCGGTCACCGTCAAGATCAGCCTGGAGGATTTCGAGATGGCCATGATCCGCAGCGGCGACAAGGTTTTCCTGACCGACGCCCACGGCATCATCTTTCTGGCCTCGGTGCGGGAGTGGAAATACCATTCCCTGATGCCTCTCGGCGACGAAGTCCGGGGCCGGATTTCCGCTTCGCGCCAGTACGGCGACTGGCGGATAGACCCGCTCGGAATCGCGCTGCCCTTGCGGAACGAGCCGCAACTGGTGCGCCTGGCCCTGCCGGGCGACATGCCGCAGGACTATCTCGTCCAGTCCGTCAAGACCGGCCCGCTCGGCTGGTGGGTCGTGCTTCTGGCGGAGACGCGGCGGGAACAGCAGAACGCTTGGCTGGCCGGAATCGCGGCGGGGCTGACCATGGCCGTCGTGTTGCTGGCGGCGATTCATTTCCGGCTGCGCAGCCTGCGCCACGACGAAAGAAGGCAGGCCGCGGCGGCGCTGCGGCGGGCGCACGACGAACTGGAGCGGCGCATCGCCGAGCGGACGGCCGATCTGCGCGCGGCCAATGCGTCGCTGGAGGAGAAGATCGAGACGCTGAAAACGACGGAAAGCATCCTGCAGGAGACGCGCGACGCCGCCGTGCAGGCCGGCAAGCTGGCCGTGCTCGGGCAGATGGCCGCCGGCATCGGCCACGAGGTCAATCAGCCGCTGACCGCGCTGCACGCCCTGACCGACAACGCCACGCTCCTGCTCGAACACGGGCAACTGGGCGAGGTGCGCGAGAATCTGGGCGCGATCAAGCAGATGGCGACGCGCATCGGCCTGCTCGTCAGCAAGGTCAAGCATTTCGCGCGCAAGCCGTCGCAGGAAAAGCAGGCGGCGCGGGTCGCCGATGTCATGGATCAGGCCCTGATGCTGGTGGAAATACGGCGCAAGCGCGCCGAGGCGCGGATCGACGTCCAGGGCATTCCCGGCGACCTGCGGGTGATCGCCGATCCGCAGCGCCTGGAACAGGTGTTCGTCAATCTGCTGCTCAACGCGCTGGACGCCGTTTCCGGGACGGCGGCGCGATGCGTGTCGGTGGCCGCCGCGCGATCCGGCGGGCGGGTCAGGATCGCCGTGCGCGACAGCGGGCCGGGGATCGCGGAAGCGGCGCTGCCGCGCCTGTTCGAGCCGTTCTTCACGACCAAGGAAGCCGGGCAGGGCCTTGGGCTGGGGCTAGCGATCTCGCGCATGATCGCGGCGGAACTGGGCGGCGACCTCGAAGCGCGCAATCACGAAGACGGCGGCGCGGAATTCACGGTCATACTGGAGGCGGCATGAATACGGAAAACGACGTCGCGCGCTGGCCGGTCTATCTCGTCGATGACGACGAAGCGGTACGGCGCGCCTGCATGCAGACGCTCAAGCTGGCGGACATCGACGCGCGCGCCTTCGACAGCGCCGAGCGGGCGCTGGCGGCGTTCGACGAGGAATCTCCGTCGGCCGTCGTCAGCGACGTGCGCATGTCCGGCATGAGCGGCCTGGAGCTGCTCGACGCCTTGCAGCAGAGGAACCGGGACGTGCCGGTCATCCTGATTACCGGCCACGGCGACGTGGCGATGGCGGTACAGGCGATGCGCGCGCGCGCCTACGATTTCATCGAGAAACCGTTCAACTCGGCCCGGCTCGTCGACGTCGTGCGGCGCGCGCTGGAATGGCGGGCGCTGCTCCGGGAAAACCGGGCGCTGCGCGACCAGATCGGCAACATGCGGGAAATGCCCCTGATCGGTACTTCCGAGAGCATCCAGCGCGTGGCCCGCACCATCGAATCGCTGGCCGCCACCGACGTCGACATCCTGATCCACGGGGAAACCGGCACCGGCAAGGAAGTCGTGGCGCACGCCCTGCACACGCGCAGCGGGCGCGCCGGGCCGTTCGTCGCGCTCAATTGCGGCGCGCTTCCCGAATCCGTTTTCGAAAGCGAGATCTTCGGGCACGAGACGGGCGCTTTCACCGGCGCCGACCGGCGGCGCGTCGGCAAGATCGAGCACGCCACCGACGGCACGCTGTTTCTCGACGAGATCGAGTCGATGCCGCTCTCGCTCCAGGTCAAGCTGCTGCGCGTGTTGCAGGAGCGGCGCATCGAACGGCTCGGCAGCAACGCGAGCATCCCGGTGAATTGCCGCATCGTCGCCGCCACCAAGACCGATCTCAAGCACCTTTCCGAGCAGGGCGCGTTCAGGCCGGACCTCTACTACCGCCTCAACGTCGTCACCATCGAACTGCCGCCGCTGCGCCAGCGCCTGAACGACATCGGCCCGCTGATGACCTATTTCCTGCTCCAGGCCAGCCGGCGCTTCAACCGCGAGATTCCGGCCTGGGACGAGCAGGATCTGTTCCGCTGGCAGCACCACGACTGGCCGGGCAACGTGCGCGAACTCAAGGCGGTCGCCGAGCGCATGTGCCTGGGCGTGGGCGACGGACTCGAAGCGGTCAGCGCGCCCGCCGTGTCGCTCGCGGCGCGCATGGAAAATTACGAACGCGGCCTGATCCGGGAAACGCTGCGCGGCGTGCGCGGCAACGTGACGGAAGCGGCCGAGCGGCTCAATTTGCCGAAGAAAACGCTGTACGACAAACTGACCCGGCACCAGATCGACCCGGAAGTTTTCCGGAAATAGCCGGGCCGGGCGATTCCTTTCATGGCAAGTCCGCCTGAAATCATCCGGTATGCGATATGAAGCGCCTTGGTCGCTCCGGATTGCCACGGCGCCGCGCGCCTCGCAATGACGGGCGTGGAGTTGCCGCCCTTCGCGGATGATCGCAAAGGGAATCGCCATGTCGCGGAAACGCGGCTGCCCGCGCTTCGCGGGCGGCCGCGCCGTGAATGAACGGAGAGCGGAATCGACCGGGTTTGAACCCCGGCGACGGCTCTGCCAGTCGGCAAGGCGCGACCCGTGAAGGGCGTCGCTCAACGGCGCGGCGGCGCGGTGGATGCGCGCGCGATCAACCGGTACTTGAATTCCACGCGGGTGATGTTCCGGTCCGACGCCCCGCCGCGCATCTTGGCGTACAGGATGTCGAAGGCATTGCGCCCCTTGTCCCGCATGTAGTGTTCGACCGTCGTCAGCGACACCCCGGCGAAGCGGGACGGCAATATGTTGTCGAAGCCGCAGACGCTGTAATCCTCCGGAACCCTGAAACCCGCCTCGCGGATGGCGTCGATCGCGCCGCAGGCCACCATGTCGTTGATTGCGACGAGGGCGGTGATTTTTTTGTCGGCGAAACACTTGCGCGCCAGTTCGTGGCCCACGGAATATTCGATTTCCATGTCGTCCCGCTCCATTTCGGCGGAGACGTCCCGGCTTTTCACCACCACCTCGCCGCCGGGATCGAGGGCCAGGAAGGTTTCCCGCAACCCCTTGAGCCGCTGGGTGCGCGCGGAATTCGCCCGATCGAGCGAGGTGGAAATGTAGGCGATGCGGCGATGGCCCAGTTCGTGCATGTGTACGGCGACCTGGCTCCCCGCGTCGTAGTTGTTCAGCTCCACGGTATCGACGTCGAGCGCCGCGTGGCGGTCGGAGATGACCACCACCGGCATCCGGGGGCCGATCCGGGGAATGATTTCCTCGGGGTGGGCGATCATGGTGAACACGATGCCCGCGAAGCCGGCGTTTTTGGCCAGCCGCAGGGCCGCAAGCTCCCCCTCCAGGCTGCGGTAAGTGATGTACACACAGGAATCGCAGTTCTCCCGCGCGGCCGACTGCTGGATCGCCTGCACCAGGGTGTTGTAATACGGGTTCAGCACATTGGGGCAGACGATCAGGATCATCGGGTTTCCCGGCGCGATCGTTTCCCGGACGAGCCGCGCCATGCGGCGGTCGGCGGCGGTTTCGTAACGCAGGGACGCCGCCGCCGCCCGGACGGCCGCCACGGTCTCATCCGAAAAGGATACGCCTTCGCGCCCGCTCAAAATCATGGATACGGTCGCCGGTGAAACGCCCGCCAGTTTGCCGACGTCGTTCAGCGTGACCTTGCGGGGAGCGGGCTTCTGGACGGAGGTTTTTTTCGCAGACGATTTCACGCGCTTCTTTTTCCAGGTGGTTGTACCCATGAAGCCAGACGCCCGTAGCATAGGGGCAGCCATGCCGGGTGTCAAACCGTTTCGCGTCCGACGCGACGATCATTGGGTGTGTTAAAAAATTTAATATACTGTTAAAAAAATTTCCTGAGAATTGAAAAATACTGTTGACAGCGCGGGAATCGCCATGTAAATATTATTCATGATTTCCATGAAAACAGTCTCGATTTTGAGAATCATGGACAATCGAATTGTTTCAATTATTTTTTAATTTGATTCCAACAAGCATCCATTGAATTAAAATTTTTAATACCCATGCGCCGCATGACGCGCGGCGCATGAAAACAGGAGGCCATCATGAGTCATTCGGAGCAGGAAAAATCCAGACCGTCGAAGCGGGAAATCCACAAGGTGGTATTCGCAAGCCTGCTGGGCGCCACGATCGAGTGGTACGACTTCTTCCTTTACGGAGTCGTCGCGGGCATCGTGTTCAACAAGCTCTTTTTCCCCTCCGCCGATCCGTTCATGGGGACGATCCTGGCATACAGCACCTTCGCCATCGGGTATCTTGCCCGCCCCTTCGGCGGATTCGTGTTCGGCCATTTCGGAGACAAGCTCGGTCGCAGAAGCATGCTCATCCTGACCATGCTGATCATGGGCCTGGCTACCACGGGCATCGGATTCGTTCCAACCTATGCGTCCATCGGCATCGCCGCGCCGATCATTTTGCAGACGCTCCGGTTGTGCCAGGGACTCAGTCTCGGCGGCGAATGGGGCGGGGCGGTGCTGATGACCTACGAATACGCCAACGAACGGGAAAAGGCGTTCTACGCCAGCATCCCGCAAATGGGACTGGCGACCGGGCTGTGCCTGTCGTCGGGCATGGTCGCGTTCCTGTCCTACGCGCTGACCGACGAACAATTCCTTGACTGGGGCTGGCGTCTGGCTTTCCTGGTCAGCGTCGTGCTGATCGGAATCGCGCTTTACGTGCGGACGCACATTCTCGAAACACCGGAATTCCGCAAGGCCGCGGAACGTGGCGAAACCAGGGAAAAGACGCTGCCCATCGTGGCCGTCTGCAAAAATTATCCCGGCAACATCGCGCTCGGCATTGGCGCGCGCTGGATCGACGGCGTGTTCTTCAACGTTCTCGCGGTGTTTTCCATCGTCTATCTCACGCAATACGTCGACGTGCCGCGCACCGAGGCGCTGATCGTCGTGACGCTGGCCGCCCTGCTCATGTGCCCGTTCATTCTGTGGGCAGGGCGCTTGGCGGACCGGTATGGCGTCGGGCGCGTTTACTGTATCGCCAGCATCGCCTGCGGGCTGTCGGTTTTCCCGTCGTTCTGGCTGATGGGCGCGAGCGGAGGCAATATCGCGCTCGTCGCCCTGGCTATCGCCATTCCGCTCAGCATTTTCTACGCCGGCGTATTCGGCCCCGAAGCGGCCCTGTTCTCGAACCTGTTCCCGGCACAGATGCGCTACACCGGCATCTCCATCGTGTATCAGTTCCCTGGCTTCCTGGTCGCGGGTATCGTGCCGGGGCTGTGCACGGCGTTCATCCGATGGAACGACGGCAATCCATCGTATATCTGCCTGTTCGTCCTGATTGCCGCCGGAACCAGCGCCTTGTCGGCCCATCTCATCCAGAAACGTCACAACGCCGGCAAGCTGACCGCGTCGAAATCGGCATAAGGAGTCCACGCCATGCGTATCGCGCAATTATCGGATTTTCATGTGCGCGGCGACGGCCGCCTGTCGTTCCGGGTCGTGGATACCCGCCGTTGCCTGAATGAGGCCGTCGCTCACCTGAAGTCCCTGAGCCAAGGCCCCGACGTTCTCGTTCTCACCGGAGATCTCGCGGACAACGGCGACGCCAGGGCGTACCACGTGCTGTACGAGGCGCTGTCGCCGCTGGGCCTGCCGGTGTACGCGATCCCCGGCAACCACGACCGCCGCGACCGGATGCGCGACATTCTGCGCGGATGGTGCCCGGCGGACGCGGACGTCGCGCCCTGTCTTTGCTACACCGTGGAAGACGGCCCCGTGCGTCTGGTGATGATCGACACCATGCGTCCGGGTTCGCACGACGGCCATTGCCACCCGGCGGTGATGGCGTGGCTGGACAAAACCCTGGCG
Source organism: Accumulibacter sp. (assembly GCA_031257115.1). Lineage (GTDB taxonomy): Bacteria > Pseudomonadota > Gammaproteobacteria > Burkholderiales > Rhodocyclaceae > Propionivibrio. The sequence goes on along the minus strand of JAIRPF010000084.1, from coordinate 5,775 downwards.
CGGAAACCGGATGCGCCAACCCTGCTGTTCATGCACCATCCGCCCTTCGCCACCGGCCTGCCGGTCATGGACGTCCCCGTCGAAAACGCGGACGCCCTCGCCGCCATCGTCCGGAAAAATCCGCAGGCACGCCTCTGCTGCGGCCATATCCACCGGCCCATCCTGGGGCAATGGATGGGAGTTCCGGCGGCGACGGCGCCCGCCGTGTCGATGCAGATGGAACTCGACTTCAGCGAAAAAGGCGGCGACGAATTCCGCATGGAAACGCCGGGCTACCTGCTTCACCACTGGAACCGGGGTGTTCTCAACACGCACGTCTGCCAGATAGCGAGCCAGGCGAGTTTCGCCGGGCCTTATCCCTTCGCGGATTCGGAAAATCCCGCCGAAACGACTCATTAGCGCCGGGCACTCAGGTCTGCCGCAATCAACGAGCCTGGAAGGGGTTTGCACCCTCCAGGTTGCCACGGTCGAACCCCCGGCCTGAAGGCCGGGGTTTTGGCCTCCACGCCGCCCGAAGAGCACGGCGCGGTAAAATGGCCGCCGGGATTTTTTACGCAGGCGGAATCATGTACCTCATCGCTCCCAGCATCCTTTCGGCCGATTTCGCGCGGCTTGGCGAAGAAGTGGCCAGCGTCGTCGAATCCGGCGCCGACTGGATTCATTTCGACGTGATGGACAATCACTACGTGCCCAACATGACCGTCGGCCCGGTCGTGTGCAAGGCGATCCGGCCGCTGACGCCGGCGACGATCGACGTTCATCTGATGGCCAGGCCGGTCGACCGGCTGATCGGGGATTTCGCCGGGGCCGGGGCGAACGTCATCACCTTCCATCCGGAAGCCTCGGAACACATCGACCGCAGCCTGGCGCTGATCCGCGAGAACGGTTGCCTGGCCGGGCTGGCGTTCAATCCCGCGACGCCGCTCCTGTACATGGATCACGTGATGGACAAGCTCGACCTGGTATTGCTGATGAGCGTCAATCCGGGCTTCGGCGGTCAGAAGTTCATTCCCGCGACGCTCGCCAAGCTGCGCGAGGCGCGCGCCCGCGTGCAGGCGCACGAGCGGGAAACGGGCCGCCGCGTCCGCGTCGAAGTCGACGGCGGGGTGAAGGTGGAGAACATCGCGGCCATCGCCCAGGCCGGGGCCGATACTTTCGTCGCCGGATCGGCGATCTACGAAGCCGGCAGGGACGGCGATCCCCACCGCTACGATTCCGTGATCGCGGCCCTGCGCGCCGAGCTTGAGAGGGCCGGATCATGAAGAACGGGATTTCGGCCACGGCGGCGCATGGGGTCGAATGGAACGATGTCGTCATTCACGCGAACGCGGGAATCCAGTTTCCTGCCCCGGACCGAAGGGCTGCCAGTCAAATGATGCGGCGCTACGCGCCGAAATGTACGCGCTGGATTCCCATTTCCACGGGAATGACGATGGCGATGGAGTTGGCGAAGGCAGGGGCAAAGGCAATGGCAAAGGCAAACCGGATTCCGGTTTGCCAAGGAAATGACGAAGAAATGGAATTGTTGACAACCAAATCGAAAACGCCTCAGGGTTTCCTGTAAAGCCATGATGACTCCGATCGACGTCCGCGCCGTCCTGTTCGATCTCGACGGGACGCTTCTCGACACCGTTCCCGATCTGCACGCCGCGGTTTGCGGGATGCTCGCCGACCTTGGGCGTCCCGCGCTGCCGCTCGACGCGGTGAGCCGCTACGTCGGTCGCGGCGTCGCCAATCTCATCAAGCGCGCGCTGGCCGATTCGCTCGACGCGGCCGACGACGGTTCGCCGGCGCCGGCGGACGCGCTGGCGAGTTTCCGCCGGCATTACGCGCGGGAGAACGGCCGGCGCGCGCAATTTTTCCCCGGCGTGAGGGAAGGGCTGGAAGCGATCCGAGGCATGGGCCTGCCGATGGCCGTGATTACCAACAAGGCCGGAATGTTCACCGGGCCGCTGCTGGAGATGACCGCGCTGGCGGAGTTTTTCTCCGTGGTGGTGAGCGGCGGCGACCTGCCCCGGCACAAGCCCGATCCGATGCCGCTGACGTGGGCCTGCGGGCGTCTCGGCGTGTCGCCCGCCGACGCGCTGTTCATCGGCGATTCGGTCAATGATTTCCTCGCCGCGCGGGCGGCTTGCTGCCGCGTTTTCCTGTTGCCCTATGGTTACAACGAGGGGCGCGACGTGCGCGAACTCGATTGTGATGCTATAGTGCCGGACATCGTTTCGGCGGCCAGGCTGATCCGCCGCCGGGAACCCTGATCGACACAGCATGAAAGCAACCCTCCACAGTCCGCGCAATCCGCATATCGCGCCCGCGTTCTGGGCAGAGGCCTGGCCCTGGCGACCCTGCCGGAAAGCCTAGTCCCCGTTCCGGCACGCCCGCGCGCGCCGCGTTCCGTTTTGCAGCAGTTCCCGTGGATGGAGTCCTTTCATGGAAGAAACAGAGTTCATTCGGCTCGCCGCCGAAGGCTATAACCGCATTCCCGTCACTGTCGAGACCTTTGCCGATCTCGATACTCCGCTCTCGATCTATCTCAAGCTCGCCAACGAGCCTTACACCTATCTGCTCGAATCGGTGCAGGGCGGCGAGCGTTTCGGGCGTCATTCGTTCATTGGCCTCTCTTCGCCGACGCGCATCGAAGTGCATGGCGACGCGGCGCTGCTGCTCACCGGCGACCGGCTGATCGAGCGGCGCGACGGCGGCGATCCGCTCGCCTTCATCGCCGAATTCAAGAAGCGCGTCAAGGCGCCGCCGCGCGCCGGGCTGCCGCGCTTCGCGGGCGGACTCGTCGGCTGTTTCGGCTACGATACCGTGCGCCACATCGAACCGCGCCTCGGCCCGTGCAAAAAGCCCGACGCCCTTGCCACGCCGGACATCCTGCTGATGCTCTCGGAGGAGATCGCCATCGTCGACAGCTTTTCCGGCAAGCTCACGCTGGTCGTCTACGCCGATCCCAACGTACCGGGCGCGTATCGCCGCGCCCGGCGGCGTCTCTCCGAACTGCTCGCCAGGCTGCGCGAACCGGCGCGCATTCCCGCCGACGCGCGCGCTGCCGGCGCCCCGGCCGTTTCGAGCTTCGGCGAGGCGCGATTCAAGGACGCCGTGCGCCGTGTCAAGCAATACATCGTCGATGGCGACGTCATGCAGGTGGTGCTCTCGCAGCGCATGACGAAACCCTTCGCCGCCGATCCCGTCGCGCTCTATCGCGCCATCCGCTCGCTCAATCCGTCGCCTTATCTGTTCCATTTCAATTTCGACGATTTCCACGTCGTCGGCGCGTCGCCGGAAATCCTGGTGCGGCTCCAGGACGGCGGCGTGACCGTGCGCCCCATCGCGGGCACGCGCGGGCGCGGCGCGACTCCGGCGGAGGACAGGGCGCTGGAGGCCGAACTCGCCGCCGACGAGAAAGAACGCGCCGAGCATCTGCAACTGCTCGACCTCGGACGCAACGACGCCGGGCGCGTCTCGGCCGTCGGCTCGGTGAAAGTGACCGAGCGGTTCGTCGTCGAACGCTACTCCCACGTCATGCACCTCGTCTCCAACGTCGAGGGCCGGATCCGGGACGGTCTGGACGCCTTCGACGTGCTGCGCGCCGCGTTTCCCGCCGGCACGGTGTCCGGCGCGCCCAAGGTGCGGGCGATGGAGATCATCGACGAGCTGGAGCCGGTCAAGCGCGGCCTCTACGCGGGCGCGGTCGGCTACATCGGTTTCCACGGCGACATGGATCTGGCCATCGCCATCCGCACCGCCGTGGTCAGGGACGGCCATATCCACGTGCAGGCCGGAGCGGGACTCGTCGCCGATTCCGATCCCGACGCCGAGTGGGCGGAGACGCGCAACAAGGCCCGCGCCATGCTGCGCGCGGCGGAAATGGCCGAGGCCGGGCTGGATACGCATTTCGATTGAGGAAGGCGATCGGGCGCGGAAAAAATCCTGGGAAAAGCGATCGATCATGACGAACGCAACGGACACGACGGAAAGCAATCATCAGGGTTTCATCTTTTGCCGCATTCGCCGCGTTCACCGTATTCGTCGTGATTGAAAGTTCTTTTCCCGCAATCAATCGCAAAAGGAATCCGTCATGCTGCTGATGATCGACAACTATGACAGTTTCACCTACAACCTCGCGCAGTATTTCGGCGAACTCGGAGCGGACGTGAAAGTGTTTCGCAACGACGCCATCGCGCTGGAGGAAATTGCCGCCCTGAACCCGCGCTGGCTCGTGATCTCGCCCGGCCCGTGCGCGCCGGAACAGGCGGGCGTTTCGGTGCCCGCCATCCGCGAGTTCGCGGGCAAGGTTCCCATTCTCGGCGTCTGCCTCGGCCACCAGAGCATCGGCGCGGCCTTTGGCGGGCGCGTCGTGCATGCCCGGCGGCCCATGCACGGCAAGGTTTCGCCCGTGCGTCACGACGGCGCGGGCGTCTTTCGCGGCGTGCCCGATCCCGTCGCCTGCACGCGCTATCACTCGCTGGCCATCGAGCGCGAGACGCTGCCGGATTGCCTGGAGGTCACGGCCTGGACGGACGACGGCGAAATCATGGGCGTGCGCCACAAAACGCTTGCCGTCGAAGGCGTGCAGTTCCATCCCGAATCGATTCTGACCGAGCACGGCCACGCCATGCTGAAGAATTTTCTCACGAGGTAAATGCCATGATCACTCCGCAAGAAGCGCTGCAACGCACCATCGAACACCGCGAAATCTTCTATGACGAAATGCTCGACCTGATGCGCCAGATCATGCGCGGCGAACTCTCGCCCGTCATGTCGGCCGCGATCCTCACCGGGTTGCGCGTCAAGAAGGAAACCATCGGCGAGATCACCGCCGCCGCCACCGTGCTGCGCGAGATGGCCGCCAAGGTCAGGGTGCCGCCGCCCAACGACAATTTCATCGACGTCGTCGGCACCGGCGGCGACGGCTCGTACACCTTCAACATTTCCACCACCAGCGCCTTCGTCATCGCCGCCGCCGGAGCGCGCGTCGCCAAGCACGGCAATCGCGGCGTTTCCTCCAAATCCGGCGCGGCCGACGCCATCGAGGCTCTCGGCGCCAGCCTCAAACTGAACGGCGAACAGGTGGCCGAGTGCATCGCCGCCACCGGCCTGGGCTTCATGTTCGCGCCCAACTTCCACGCCGCGATGAAAAACATCGCCCCGGTGAGAAAGGAGATGGGCGTGCGCACCCTTTTCAACATCCTCGGCCCGCTGATCAATCCCGCCGACGCGCCCAACAGCCTGCTCGGCGTCTTCCATCCCGACCTCGTCGGCATCCTCGTGCGCGTGATGGAACGCCTGGGCGGCAAGCACGTCGTGGTGGTGCATGGGCTGGACGGCGTCGACGAAGTCAGCCTGGGCGCGGCCACGATGGTTGGCGAACTGAAGGACGGCAAGGTCTCGGAATACAACATCCACCCCGAGGATTTCGGCCTCGCCATGGCCGGCACGCGCAACCTCAGGGTCGGGACGCCCGAACAATCGATCGAGATGATGCGCGGCGTGCTCGACAATCAGCCAGGCCCCGCGCGAGAGATCGTGGTTTTCAATTCCGGCGTCGCGCTGTACGCCGCCAACGTCGCCGGTTCCATCGCCGACGGCATCGGCCGCGCGCGCGCGGCGATCGAATCCGGCGCGGCGCGCGCCAAATGCGACGAGTTCGTGCGCTTCACGCAAGGGTACGCGGCATGAGCGCGGCCGACACGCCGGACATCCTGAAGCGGATTCTCGCCGTCAAGCGCGAGGAAGTCGCCTCGGCCCAGGCGAGGAAACCGCTCGCCGCCC
>JAIRPF010000034.1 GCA_031257115.1 Accumulibacter sp. | reverse complement strand
TGCGAAGGCTGGAACCCCGGCCTGGAAGGCCGGGGTTTCGACCGTAGCTACTTGGGAGGGGTGCCAACCCCTTCCAAGTTCGTTCACAGCGACAGGCATGAATGCCTGTCGCTAATTAGTTGCTGGTCAACTGTAACATCTACAAACCGAAGCCGGGCGAAATCTGGTTCTTCACGGCAATTCCCTGTTTACCCGCCCCTCTCGGCAGCATCGCGCCATCTTGTATCAAGAAAGGAGAAACGGCCGTGCCGGTTATGACAAGAACAATGGCTGTCGCATTATCGCCACCCAAAATGCCGATGGTGATTGGCTGCCGCCACTGAGCCTGATTTACTTCTCGGCTCGGCATTTACCGAAAGCAATGAGGAGCGCGATGTCGATGGCGTAACCGCGAACCTCGTCAGTGTCGCCAAGGCAGTGGATTTTTTCAAATTTCGCAATAAGATTGGTCTCGATATGATAAAAGAATCATGGCGTATAACCCTGTCCGATGTAATGATTCCACCGAGGGGTGGAAAATAGATTGCCTCACGATGTGGAGGCATCGAAAAATCCGAACCCCGCGAGGGTCACCGCCTTGGCGAGTCCGGCAACAACTGATTAGCGACAGGCATTCATACCTGCCGCTGTAAACGAACCTGGAAGGGGTTTGCCCCCATCCCAAGTTGCTACGGTCGAAACCCCGGCCTTCAGGCCGGAATTCCAACCTTCGTACCGTTACTTTCGGGCAGGGTTTCAAACCGGAGTCAGTTTTTGGATGAAGGGGGTTGACACAACGCAACCATATAACTAAGATCATCGACATGAAATCCGATTACACCCGTTCCATCCCTCCCGAATGGTATCCGATGTCCCGCGTGTTTACGGCGCTGGGCGACGAACACCGGCAGCGCATCCTGATGTTGTTCGACAAGGGCGAGCGTCTCAATGTCGGGCAGATCGCCGCGGCGTCGACGCTGACCCGTTCCACCGTTTCGCACCACCTCAAGATTCTGCGCGAGGCGGATGTGCTGTGCTCGGAGAAGATCGGCAAGGAGGTCTGGTTCTGGATCAACCGGCGCTGTCTGGAAGAAACTTTCGGCAACGTGCTCGACTATGTGCGGCTGTACTGTTGATTTTTTTTGACTTGACATAACGAAGTTGGTGAACATGACAAACAACAATCCGATCAAATACTGCGTGCGTCCGCTTTTGCGCGTCGTTCTGCGCGCCCTGGCCCGGCTGCTGTTCCGCGTGCGCGTGCGGGGAATGGCCGAGGCGTGGCGGGCGGGGAGCGCGGAGGGAGGCCGCCTCCTGGTGATCGCCAATCACGAATCCTTCCTCGACGGCATCCTGCTTGGGCTGTTCCTGCCGATCCGGAACCCGGTGTTCGTGGTGCATACCGAGGTGGTGAAGCGCCGTCTCTGGCGCTTCGGGCTTGACGCGATGGCCGACTATCTGCCGGTCGATCCGGGCAATCCGATGACGATGAAACGGGTCGTGCGCCTGCTGGAGTCCGGCCGCCCGGTGGTGATTTTCCCTGAAGGGCGGATCACGCTGACCGGCAGCCTGATGAAGGTCTATGACGGGCCGGCCTTCGTGGCCGCCAAGACCGGGGCGACGCTCCTGCCGGTGCGCCTCGACGGCCCGTCGCGCAGCTATTTCTCGCGGCTGCATGGGCGTCCGCGCAAGTTTTTCCCGCGCATCACGCTCACGGTCCTGCCGGCGACCACGCTGCCGATGCCGGAAGCGCCATCGGCCAAGGCGCGCCGCCAGAAAGCGGGCGCGGCGCTGCGCCGGCTGATGCAGGAAATGGCGCTGGCGCGGCCGGGTCAGAGCCAGCAGACCCTTTACGGCGCGCTGTGCGACGCCATCGAACGGTACGGGCGCGGCCGCCGCGTGGTGGAAGACATCAAGCAGGTGGAATATTCCTACGGCGATTTGTTGAAGGCGGCGCTCGCGCTTGGGCGGCTGGCCGGACGCCTGACCCGCCCCGGCGAGCGCGTCGGCCTGCTGCTGCCCAACACGATGCCGACCCTCGCGCTCTTTTTCGGCCTGACGGCCCTGAAGCGCGTGCCGGCGATGCTCAACTACACCGCCGGCGTCGACGGTATGCAGGCCGCGTGCACGGCGGCGGAGGTGCGCATCGTGATGACCTCGCGCGCCTTCGTCGAACAGGCGAAACTCGAGGACAAGCTCGCCGCCTTGCAGGGCCTGGATCGCGTCGTCTACCTCGAAGATCTGCGCGCGGAAATGGGATTTTTCGACAAGCTCTGGCTGGTGGCCTGGGCGCTGCGCTTCCCGCGCGCCGTGGAAATCGAGGCCGATCCCGAGGACGCCGCGGTGGTGCTGTTTACTTCCGGCTCCGAGGGCAAGCCCAAGGGCGTGGTACTGCCGCACCGGGCGATTCTCGCCAACATCGCGCAGATTCGCGCGATCATCGATTTTTCCATCGACGACCGCGTGTTGAACGTCCTGCCGGTTTTCCATTCGTTCGGTCTGACGGCGGGGGCGCTGCTGCCGGTGCTTTCGGGCGCGAGCCTCTTCCTCTACCCCTCGCCGCTGCACTACCGCGTCATCCCCGAACTGGCCTATGACCGGGGCTGCACGGTGATGTTCGGCACCAGCACCTTCCTTGGCAACTACGCGCGTTTCGCCCATCCCTACGATTTCTATCGCCTGCGCTACGTCGTCGCCGGAGCGGAAAAGCTCGCCGACGCCGTGCGCGACCAGTGGTTCGAGAAGTTCGGCATCCGCATCCTCGAAGGCTACGGCGCCACCGAGACCGCGCCGGTGCTCGCGGTCAATACGCCGATGGCCTATCGCCGCGGCACCGTGGGACAACTGCTGCCGGGACTCGAATACCGGTTGCTGCCCGTGCCCGGCATCGATCGCGGCGGCGTCCTGCACGTGCGCGGCCCCAACGTGATGAGCGGCTACCTGAAGGCCGACCGCCCCGGCGTATTGCAGCCGCCGGCCTCGGACGCCGGGCCGGGCTGGTACGAAACCGGCGACATCGTCGAAATCGACGGCGACGGTTTCGTGCGAATCCTCGGCCGCGTCAAGCGTTTCGCCAAGGTGGCGGGCGAGATGGTGAGCCTGGAGGCGGTGGAAAATCTCGCCTTCGCCGCCGCGCCCGACGGGCAGCACGCCGCGTCCAGCCAGCCCGACGCGGACAAGGGCGAGGCGCTGGTGCTGTTTACCACCCTCGGCGGACTCGATCGCGCCGCGTTGCAGAAAGCCGCGCAGGAAATGGGCCTGCCCGAACTCGCGGTGCCGCGCAAAATCGTGCGCGTCGAGGCGCTGCCGCTGCTGGGCACCGGCAAGACCGATTACGTCACGCTGAAACGCATGGCGGAAGAACTCGCGTGAAAGGTGAAACATGAAAATGACCACGAAACGAATAATCGCCGCGTCCGCCATTGGCGCAGCGCTTACCTTGCTTTTGGGCGCTCTTGCGTTTTTTCATATCAAATTCGGGAGAATTTTTTTCATCCACGCCGACTTCATCATGATGGCCATGAATTTCATGGGCCTCGAACGGCAGAGCATGCATCTCGCGCCCCACCTTCCTTATTACGTTCCTCCGGCGCGTTGGGTTGTTTCCGCCGTCATGTGGGAATTCGTGTTTTCAGTCATGACCATGCGGATAATCAGCCAGAAGGATCGCTCTGGCGGGTTCTCCGTCGAATGCTTTTACTACGCGGTGTGGCAGGTGCTCAATACCATCGCGGCGATTGCGACGCTGTACGTGGTGGGTTTCGGAATAGCGTTTGCGGCGGATGCTGGACGCAAGGGCTTATGGTATTTCGCGGGGGTAGGCATTTTTATCGCCGCGATTGTCGCAATATTCAGAAATATCAACTATTCGCTCCTCTATCTGCTCTTGGCATGTGCTTTCTCTTTCAGCAGTTGTGTCGCGAATTTCCGCTGGTATGGAGGGTGAGCGTTTGCGTGGCCGAGGTTTTGCAGGTTGGGTTGGCCGCGCGGCGGCTGAATGGTCAAAGAGTCAGAGAAGCTTTCCTTTGCTCAAAAGGAGCGGATGTGCGCCCGTTTATGACTGCGGGATCGGCAAAAACCGATCCTGATTCGGATAAAGGATTTTTTACCATGGAGAGATTCAAGCCCCGGCGTCATCAGCGCGCGTGTAAAACCCTCCGTCATCCTCGCGCGTGTGAAGTCCTCCGTCATTCTCGCGCATGTGAAACCCTCCGTCATTCCCGCGAAAGCGGGAATCCAGAACGTATTTTCCGGCGCGCCGCGCCGCATTTTCTTGCAAGCCTTCGGCTTGGAATAAACGCGCTGGATTCCCGCCTTCGCGGGAATGACGGATGGCTTTCAAGGCATGGAAATGACGAAACCGCCGCCTTGCCTCCGCGCCGCTTTCATCTTTCGGCCAATGAACAATCCGGATTTAACGCAATGAACAATCGAGACTCCAAAAATGACTGAAAAATCCGTA
>JAIRPF010000046.1 GCA_031257115.1 Accumulibacter sp. | reverse complement strand
GCGGCACGGGAGGTTCGACCGGCGGCAAGGGGGGTTCGACCAGCGGGGGATTGATCGGCGGTACCGTCCCTCCCCCGGGCGGAGTCCCCGTATCATCCGTTGTTCCCGCTGGCGTCCTGTCGCTGTCGCCGCCGTTGATGAGTTCAAAGATTTCGCCGCGCGACGGGGTTTCGTATTCGTAGTTGAGCGGCGTGACGTCCTCGCTGATGCGCAGGAGCCGCACGAAGCTCGGGCCGCCGCCCGCGTCGCCGCCCGCGCCGCCCGCGCCCGCCGCCGTTTCTTCAAGCAGGTCGTCGAGGTTCTGCCCGGCGTTGAGCGCCGTGACGATGCGGCTGAATTCGTCGCCGCCAACGCGCGCCGCGCCGCTGTCCGCCGCCGTCGTCTGGCCGAGCGCCTCGGCGTCGAGCGTCAGGGTTTCATTGGCGCCCAGCGTGAAGGACTGGCCGTCGAGCGTCGCCAGGTCGACGTAGCCGTTGGCGCCGGCGATGATGACTTCGCCTTCATAGAGATAATCGCCCACCTGCAACGGGCGCGTCGCGCCATTTTCGCCCTTGGCGAAGGCTTGACCTTGAACCGCGGAAACGCGGGCAACGGGGATCGGGGTAGCCATGATTTGAATCCTTCCGGTCAGTTGAATAGTGGCGACACGTTACGCCAGCCTGAAATTTTTAACTATTGTACCGAAGTACAATGCTTCCAAAGAAAACGCCGGGCGCGCCACGTCCCCGTTTTCCTTGAACATCACTTGAAACTTCACGTCTGGAGGCCGGATCAGCGCGGCGCTTCGAGGCCGTTGACGATCAGCGAGAGCCGCAGGCGGTCGTGCACGCCGAGCTTTTCGAGCATCGCGCCGACGTGCGCCTTGACCGTGCGCTCGGTGATGCTCATGCGCCGGGCGATTTCCTTGTTGCTGGCGCCCTGGGCCACCAGCACGGCCGCTTCCTGCTCGCGTTCGGTGAGCCGTTCCCGCCACGCCGCCGCCTTGCCGGCGCCGGGGGCCGGCAGGCCGCGCGAGGTCGCCGCGAGCAGGCGCTGCATCAGACCCTGACCGACCCAGACGCCGCCGTTGCCGACGGCCAGCGCGACCTGCTCCAGCACGGCGGGCGCCGCGTGACCGTTGCAGTAGCCGGACGCGCCGGCGGCCAGCGCGGTCAGCGCCTCGTCCTCGCCCGGTTCGTCGGCGAGCAGGACGAGCGGGCGGCCGCCGGCTTGCCGGCGCAGACCGGCGACCAGGTTGGTGACGTCGACGTCCGGCCCCGCCGGGCGCAGCGCCCACACCGGGGTCGCCGCCGGGGGCACTTGCGCCAGGGTTCCGGCGATCAGATCGGGAAACGCTTTTTTCCAGGTTCCGCGAACGCGCGCGTCGAATGAGAGAAAGGCAGAGGGCATGATTCAGCGCTCCGTAAAAGCGCGTGCCTTGGCACGCAGGACCGGCTTGAGCAGATACGTCAGGATGCTTTTTTCGCCGGTGATGATGTCCACCTCGGCGACCATGCCGGGAATGATCGGCATGTCGGCGCCGAATTGGGGCCGGTTGGTGCGCACGCGCACGGTGTAGAAGGCGTTGCCTTTTTCGTCGACCACCGTGTCGGCGCCAATCTGTTCGAGCACGCCGTCGAGTCCGCCGTAGATGGCGAAATCGTAGGCCGTGAATTTGACCGTCGCTTTCTGGCCGGGACGCAGGAAGGCGATGTCGCGGGGCTGCACGCGCGCTTCCAGAAAGAGCGTGTCTTCGAGCGGGACGATCTCGACGATGTCCTTGCCGGGCTGCACCACGCCGCCGACCGTGTTGACCAGCAGGCGCTTGATCGTGCCCTTGACCGGCGAGCGCAGCACCGCGCGCTCGACCTTGTCGGCCAGGCCCACGCTGCTCTCGGAGAGGCTGTTGAGCCGGGCCATGGTCTCGGCCAGTTCCTTGCCGGCTTCGTTGCGGAAGGTGAGCGCGACTTCCTCGATTTTGTGGCTGGCCTCGCCGATCGCGGACTGGATGCGCGAAATCTGCGCCGCCGCCATGTCGCGCTCGCCGCGGAAACGGCTGGCGTCGCGCTCCAGGCGAATGAGTTCGACCTCGGAGACGGCGCCCGAAGCGGTCAGCGGCCGAGTCACCGACAATTCCTGGGCGGAAAGTTCGTAGGCCCTGGACGCCTGCGCGTGCCGCGCGCGCGCCTCGGCCAGTTCCTGCTGGCGCTGGGAGAGTTGCTGGCGGGCGATGGAGCGCGTCGTTTCCAGTTCGTTGCGGCGCGATTCGTAGAGGCGGCGCTCTTCGTCGGCGGTCTTCGGGTCTTCCTTGAGCACTTCGGGCGGCATGGCGAGCGGCTCGTTCTCGGCCAGCGCGCGCAAACGCGCGGCCTTGGCCTGCAACGCCAGAATCTGCGCGCGGCTCTCGCGCATCGATGAGACGAAGCGCGTCTGGTCGATGGCCAGCAGCACCTGTTCGGGTTCGACCACGTCGCCTTCGTGCACCACGATTTCCGACACCACGCCGCCGTCGAGGCTTTGCAGCACCTGCAACTGGCGCGACGGAATGACCTTGCCCTCGCCGCGCGTCACTTCCTCGATGCGGCTGACGTAGGCCCAGCTCACCGCGACGGCGATGACGACGGCGACCGCGTACAGGACGAGACGCGCGCGCAGCGGTTCCTGCGCGATGATGGCGTAATCGGTATCGGCGGCGAAATCCTGCTCGCTCTCCTTGCCGACCAGGGGGACGTGGGCCAGCAGGCTGTCGATCAGACGCGAACTCATGGCGCGGCCCTCCCGACCTGGCCGGATTGCAGGGCCTGGATCACCTTTTCGCGCGGGCCGTCGGCGACGACCCGGCCGTCGTCGATGACGATGATGCGCGTGGCCAGGTCGATGAGGCTCGTGCGGTGCGTGACGATCACCACCGTCTTGTGCGCGGCGTAGCGCCGCAGGCGCTCCTTGAAGGCGTTCTCGGTGGAAAAGTCCATGGCGCTGGTCGGTTCGTCGAACAGCAGCACCGACGGGTCCATCAGCACCGCGCGGGCGATCGCCACTTCCTGCCGCTGCCCGCCCGAAAGCGATTCGCCGCGCTCGCCGATCGTCATGTCGAAACCCTTCGGATGGCGGTTGACGAAGGTCGACAAGCCGGCCACCTCGGCGGCGTGGATGATCGCCGAATCGTCGGCGTAGGGCGCGCCGATGGCGATGTTCTCGCGCAGCGTTCCGTAGAACAGCGTCGATTCCTGCCCGACGTAACCCACCTCGCGCCGCAGGTCGGCCGGATCGAGCTGGCGCAGGTCGATGCCGTCCATGCACACCGCCCCTTCGCCCGGCTGGTACAGGCCGAGGATCAGCTTTTGCAGCGTGCTCTTGCCGGAGCCGGTGCGCCCGATGACGACCACGTGCTCGCCCGGCCGGATGCGCAGCGACACCTGCTTCAGCGCCGGCTCGGCCTGTTCGGGATAATTGAACGAAACATTGCGGAATTCGATCTCGCCCCGCAATTCCGGGCGGTGCACGAACGCCTCCGCGTCCGGGCGCTCGACGGCCTGCCGCATCAGCTTGTCGAGCGTGGTCAGCGAAGTGCGCGCGTTCTGGAATTGCAGCAGCAGGCCGACGCCCTGCGCCAGCGGCGCCATGACGCGGCCGCCGAGCATGGTCGTGGCGATCAGCCCGCCCATGGTCAGCAGGCGCTCGTGGATCATGTAGACGCCGCCGGTGACCAGCAGCACGTTGACCATCTGCATGATGATCGCCGCGCCGCTCGTGGCGGTGGCCGAAAGCAGGCGGAGCTGCGCGCCGGTGCGCGCCAGGAACGCCGTGGTGCGTTCCCACTTGCTTTGCACGACGCCCTCGGCGCACTGCGTCTTGATCGTCTCCAGCGCCGTCAGGCTCTCGACCAGCGAGGCGTTGCGCAGCGCGGCGGCGCGATAGGTCGTCTCGGTCAATTCGTGCATACGGAACTGCAAAATGTAGGCGTAGACCAGCCCGACGATCAGCCCGCTCACCGGAATCAGCACCAGCGGCCAGCAAATCCACGCGATGACCAGCATGAAAAGCGCGGCGAACGGGAAGTCGATCAGCGCGGTCACCGTCGCCGAGGCGATGAAATCGCGCACCGATTCGAACGAACGCAGGTTCTGGGCGAACGAGCCGACCGAGGCCGGCCGGCCCTCCATGCGCATCCCCAGCACGCGCTCCATGATGAGCGCCGAGAGCCTGACGTCGATGCGCGCGCTGGCCAGATCGATGAAATGGCTGCGCAGGAGGCGCATCGTGAAATCCATGCCGAACACCAGAAACACCCCGATCACCAGCATCCACAGCGTATCCGTCGCGTTGTTCGGCACCACGCGGTCATAGACGTTCATCGTGAAAAGCGGCATGACCACGGCGAACACGTTGATCAGAAAGGCCGCGCCGATCACGTCGCGGTAGACCTTCCGCTGCTCCAGCAGCGCGCCCCAGAACCAGTGGCGCTGCACGATGTTGCCGACCTCCGGCGCGCGCGCGTCGAAAGCGAAGCGCGGACGGGCGAACAGGGCGACGCCGGAATAACGCTCCGCCAGTTCCTTGCGCGAAAGCGTCACCTCGCCCTGCCCGGTTTCCGGGAAAAGCAGCCTGGCCTTGCCGCCCGACTTGCTACCCGATTTATCCCAGCCGATCAGGACGCACGCCTGATCTTCCTTGAGCAGCAGGATCGCCGGCAGCAGGGCGTCGTCGATGCCCGCCAGCGCGCGCCGCACGATCCGCCCCGACAGGCCGGCGCGAGCGGCCGCGCGCGCGAACAGCGACGGCGTCAGGGAGCCGTTTTCCAGCGGCAACCCGGCCGAGAGCGCGGCGCGCGTGCTCGGCCGCCCGTTCAGCCGGGTCAACTCGACCAGGCAATCGAGCAGCGGATCGTGATGCAGCAAATCCTCGCGCAATCCATCGGCAAGCGCGCGCCGGGTCGGGCGCGGCGTAGACAGCGTTTCCGGACCGTTCGTCGCCAAGGCGTTTCCTCTCAATTCGGTAAACAAACCGCCGGTTTCCGCCAAAACATGAAACCAGCCTCAAACATCACGACAACCTACATTCTAGCCGCAAGGCACGACAAGACGGTGCCGAAAAAGTCACAACGCAAAAGTAAACCGCCAAAACACGCACCATTGGCGTTATCGTTCCTTTCGCCGCTTTCTTTAGGGTGTTTCGGGAAACTCGCGGAGAAAGGCAAGGGGGTTGCGGCGGCGGACGAGCGCCCGACGACCGTCGCGCCGCCGGGCGCACATCTTCCGCGCGCCGCGCCGGGATAAAGCCTCCCTCTTGAAGGAGGCATGTTTTTACGGCAACCGCCAACGCCCGCGAAACCATCCGCCGCGCATCTGATCCGCCGGATCCTCTACCATTGGAGATCATAGGTTAGGGTTCGCTTTGCTCATCCCAACCTATGCGTGCTGAGTGTGCTTGACCGCGCGGTGCATCTCGACGTCCGCCTGTCCCGGATAGGGAGGAACGCTGTGGCCCCAAACATGGGAAAGTTCGAGGAACTGGAACGAAGAAAGCCGCTCATTCGATGGCGGTCAGGCCACCGTCGGGATAAAAACCCGCGGCGCCTGGAAGAGGAACTGGGCGTCGTGCTGTTCCAGAGAACGCCGTCTGGAATGGTGCCGACGACCTACGGCATCACCCTGGGCCGCCGGGCGCGCCAGATACTTCTCGAATCGGTGGGCGCGCGCAACGAGCTTCAACTGATGCTCGAAGGCGGCTACGGCCCCATCGTCATCGGAACGGGGCCGATGTGGTCGGTTCACGCCTTCCCGGCGCTCATCACCGATTTCATCAGAACCCAGCCCAAGACGCACATAAAGATCTTTTCCGGAGTTCTCGACACGCTCCTGCCCCGGCTCCTGAAAGGGGAAATCGATCTGGTCATCGCGTCCCTCAATTTCCCCGACCATCCCGACCTCGCCAAGGAACACATCGTCGATACCCAGCACGTGATCGCGGCGAGCAAGAATCATCCCTTGACCATGCTGGAAAAGGTCGAGCCGCGCGACCTGCTCGACTATCCTTTCGCGGGATTCGCCGACGACTACGTGGGCGTGGCGCGCATGGAGCAGTATTTCGCCTCGCACGGCTTGCAGTCTCCGGGGCTGACGGTCGAGAGCAGCTCGCTGGAAACGCTGCTTTCCCTGATAGCGTCGGGCGATTTCCTGGCCAGCCTGGCCGCGCCCATCCTGCTTCACGGCGAACGTCTCGGCATCGTGCGGATCGGCCTTTCCGATTCTTTCTGGCGATTCTCGGTCGGCGCCATCTACCGGCGAAACGCCCAGCAGTCCGCGCTGGTGGCCTCGATGCTGCAAGCGATCCGGAGCAGGCTCGCCACGCCGTCCGCCGAACGCGTGGCGCGCGGACCGCGATAAACGCCGGCATGGCACAGACCGCGCGGACTTCGATCATCGCGGCCAGCGGATGCCGGATTCCACGGCGTCCGGAATATGCTTTCAGCAACCCGTCGGCGACGGGTCTTCATGCCCCGTCTTTCAGGGCAGGGTTTCAACCCGGAGCCAACTCTACGATGAGGGAGAAAACATGCCGGACATAGCGGTGTTGTTCAAGCCGTCGAAGAAAGTGCCCTTCGAGTTTACAGAGGAACATCTCGCGCGAATCGCCGTGGCGGGCGGCGGCGCGGTGAAGCGTTTTGAAACCGAGGAGGAACTGCTCGAAAGCGGTTTCGCGGCGGAAATACTGTTTACCTGGGGTGGCAGCGGCGACATGCCGGAGAAATACTGCCGCGCGAATGGCCGGCTCAAATGGCTGCATTCGTTCTCCGCCGGAATGGATCCCGTCATGCGCTCGCCGATCGCCCGGCTGCCGATCTTCATCACCAGTTCCAGCGGCATCCACGCGGTGACGATCTCGGAGACCGTCATGGGATACATCCTCGCGCACAACCGGACCTTCCCGTTCATGTTCCGGATGCAGCGCGAGCGCGTCTGGGCGAAGGGCCTGACGCGCGATCCGGTCGAAGCCATCGGAAAGACCGTCGGCATCGTCGGCGTGGGAGCCATCGGCGGGCAGATCGCCCTCCGCGCGCGGGCGTTCGGAATGCGCGTCCTCGGCCTACGCCGCCATCCCGCGCCCGCGCCCGATTATGACGAAATGTTTTCGGGCGACCGCCTCGCCGAACTGCTCGCGCGATCGGACTATGTCGTCGTCTCGACGCCGCTCACGGAACAAACGCGCCATCTCATCGGCGCGGCGCGGTTCGGGGCGATGAAGAAGAGCGCCCTGTTCATCAACGTCGCGCGCGGCGGTGTCGTAGACCAGGATGCGCTGATCGCCGCGCTCCGGGCGGGAGAAATCGCGGGCGCCGCGCTGGACGTGACCGACCCCGAACCCTTGCCGGAAGACAGCCCGCTCTGGGACATGGAAAACGTCATCATCACGCCGCACATGTCCGCGGACGCGCCGATTCTCGCGCGGCTCGCCGTCGATTTCTTCTGCGCCGCGATCGAAAAATACGGGGCGGGAGAGCGCCCGCCAAACCTGTGCCACGCGCCCGTGGCCTGACTGCTTTCAACCACGGTTGAACACGGCGGGCGCGGCAAATAGCCTCTGCCCACGGAGTTCACGGAGAAACACGAAGAAAACCTTTTGAAAAATTCTCGTTTTCTCCGTGCTCTCCGTGGTTGGCGCGTTTTTCGTTCACTCCTTCATGCGGAAAAACCGCGGAAACAAGCGCCATCGATAAAGCCTCCCTCTTGAGGGAGATAGCTCGCGGCGAAGCCGCGTGCCGGAGGAGTCGGGCGGTTGAATTTCGGGCGCGGACGTTTGAACTTGCGGCGCATTGCGCCGAAGGGTACGTTCCTGGAGTCCCGCTTTTGCGGGAATGACGGTTTCCGGCTGGAATTGAAACGGGTTTGAAGCCCGCTCCCTTTTCCATGCCTCCGTGCCGGGAAGCGCGTTCGGGTCGGTCTTGCGGAGAGGAGGAGAGGG
>JAIRPF010000017.1 GCA_031257115.1 Accumulibacter sp. | reverse complement strand
CGCGGATGTTCGCGCGCCCATTCACGAAGCAGTTCATAGGTACGACGATACCCGGATTCTTTTTCTTTGTCTGGCCCAACGCCCAAAATCAACAAAGTTCGCGCCGCCGGATTTGCGGGAGAGAGATTGAAACTTTGGTCAATCATATGCGATCCGGTCAGAACCGCAATCGACGCCCCAAAACGCAATTTGCGCTTCCGCAAGGCCTCTAGGGAACTGGGGCCAAACAGCAGATAGTAGTCATAATCGTTCATGCTCAAACGTTGTGAACTTTCCACTGTCGTGGCATGTGCCAGATGCACGAGCAAACGCTGTTCATCGTTGAGTGACAAGCGCAAAAATGGCGAGTAAAGACTTCCGTTACGGTCATTCAGCAATATGTCCGGTTGGTATCGTTTGACGATCCAGGCGGCGTGAGCGGCGTAACCGAAATAGCGCAATGGCACAAATTGGCGCGGCGATACAAGCCAGCGGTTAGCGCAGATGTCGCGCTTTTCCGGGAGAGCCGTTTCAGCCAGACGGCAGCCGCGCTGACGCAAGGCGTCCATAAACAACCTTTTGCGCCGCAAGCCGATAACCTTGGGCGCGGATTGCAACAACAGGAAATCGCAAGGTTCCGCGTCAATGCTTGCAGCCAAGCAAAACTTGGCGCGCAAGCCAAACCATCCCTCGGCAATGGTGTCACGGATAAAGCGCAACGCGCTACCGAGCATACCGTGACGCTCGCGCAACAGCGCCCAGCGGAAACGGTCTAGCGCCAAAGCCTTTATTTCCCAAAGACTATCAGTATTCATCCTGAAGGACATCGATTCAAATCCTGGCGACACTATGGAGGTACCGTCCATCCAGTAAAATTCCACACGACTATCTGAACAGCAAGGTTTTATGCAGGTTCTTGATTACCGAAATATATTGCTTTTTCCTGAGACGGAGAAATTCCGGAGTTTCACGCGGAGAAAGCCGGCCGGCAGGTTACCGAGATTTTTTGTCTTCATCGCAAATCCCTGCCTGGGTGCCATGCCGCGCGGCGGCGAAAACGCGGGCGGAACGTCCATCGTGGTGGAAAAGCTGGCAAGTTTACCATCAACGCCCGCATGGCAGTCCGTCCGCCGGGGAAACCGCGCCCGACGGCATTCGCGCCAAAGGTTCCGGCATGGCAAGGGCGGGCGCGGCGGCGGCGCGGTTTCGGCGGCCCGCGCGAAATCGGAAAATGGATTTTGGGTCGGGGATTTTGGGGTAGAATCGCCAGTTTCCATCGGTCGGCAATGAATGCTTCGTCCTTGATCGTCGCGGCGCTGGTTTCCGCCTTGCTCTGGCTGGCCATCGGGCTTGCCGGCATCTTCCGCGCGCGCGATTTCGTCCTCGTCAGCCGCTGGCTGTTTCCGGCGGGCGCGGCGAACAGTCTTTTTCTGGCGATCCTGGCGCTGGCCGCCCTCCCGTCCGGCAAGCAGGAGCTGATCCTGCCGATCGGGCTGCCGAACCTGCCTTTCCATCTGCGCCTCGACGCGCTTTCCGCGTTTTTCCTTTTCCTGCTCGGCGCGGCCTCGGCCGGTATCTCGATCTACGCCGCGGGTTACTTCCGCAAGAGCGAGGGCAGCGCGCTCGGATTGCAATGCCTGCTCTATCACGTTTTTCTCGCAAGCATGGCTTTCGTCATCCTGGCCAACGACGGTTACGCTTTCATGGTGGCCTGGGAGACGATGGCGCTTTCCTCGTTTTTCCTCGTCACCGCCGAACACCGCCACGAGGAAATCCGCCGCGCCGGTTATCTCTACCTGCTGCTCGCGCACATCGGCGCGGTGGCGATCCTGCTTTCCTTCGGCGTGATGGCCGGCAGCGCCGGGGATTACACCTTCGACGCCATGCGCCGCTTCGACGGCGGCGAGTTCTGGCAGACCGCCGCCTTTCTGCTCGCCCTTTTCGGCTTCGGCGCCAAGGCCGGGCTGCTGCCGCTGCACGCCTGGCTGCCGGAGGCGCATCCGGCGGCGCCCTCGCCCGTTTCCGCGATGATGAGCGGGGTCATGCTGAAAACGGCGATCTACGGCCTGCTGCGCGTCGGGTTCGACCTGTTGCAGGCGCACGCCTGGTGGTGGGGCCTGCTGCTGCTGCTGGCCGGGCTGGCCTCGGCGCTGTTCGGCGTCGTCTTTTCGGCCGTGCAGACGGACATGAAACGCCTGCTCGCCTATTCGTCGATCGAAAACGTCGGGCTGATCGTGCTGGGCATGGGCCTGGCCCTGATTTTCAGCGCCTTCGGGATGCACAGCTTCGCCGCGCTGGCGCTCACGGCGCTGCTCTACCACTGCCTGAATCACGCCTTTTTCAAGAGCCTGCTGTTCCTGTCGACCGGCTCGGTGCTGCACGCCACCGGCGAGCGCAACCTCGGCCGGCTCGGCGGCCTGATCCACCAGATGCCGTGGGTGGCGTGGCTGGCGCTGATCGGCGTGCTGGCCTCGGCGGGCCTGCCGCCCTTGAACGGCTTCGTCTCGGAATGGCTGCTGCTGCAAGGTTTTCTTTTCACGCCCGACGTGCCGCACGGCTATCTGAACATGCTGCTGCCGGTGTTCGCCGGGGCCATCGCGCTGGTTTCCGCGCTCGCCGGATTCACCATGGTCAAGTTCTTCGGCATCATTTTTCTCGGCCAGCCGCGCGAGGAAAAATTGGCCGGGGCGCACGACGCCTCGAAACTCTCGCGCATCGGACTCGTCTGGCTGGGGGCGGGCTGCGTGCTGCTCGGCGTGCTGCCCAACGTCATCATCGCCCTGCTCGATCCGGTCGTGCAATCGCTGCTCGGCGTGACGCTGCGGCTCGATACCCGCGCCGGAGGCTGGCTGTTCCTGGCGCCCTATTCCGCCGAGCGCGCGAGCTACGGCCCGCTGATCTTCTTCTGCGGCATCGCCGCCCTGACGCTCGCGGCCTGGCACGTCGTGCGCCGCCGTTACCACGGCCGCGCGAGCCGCGTGCCGCCGTGGGATTGCGGCTTTCCCCTGCAAACCGGGCGGATGCAGGACACTTCCGAGGGCTACAGCCAGCCGATCCGCCGCATCTTCTCGCCGTTCTTCAAGCGCACGCGCGAACATCCGTCGCCGTTCGACGCGCGGCCGCGCTACCACTCGATCGTCGAAGATCCGCTGTGGTACTGGCTCTATCTGCCGATCGCCTGGATCGTCGAACGCTGCACGCGCGTCGTCGACTTTCTGCAACACGGGCGCATCGCGGTGTACCTGACGTACAGCTTCGCCACGCTGATCATTCTGCTGGTTTTGACACGCGGATGAACCTCTACTACGCCTTTCTCGCCCAATCGATCGAGCTGGCCGCGGCGCTCCTGCTCGCGCCGCTCCTCGTCGGCTGGATCAACCAATGCCGCGCTTGGCTCCAGAACCGTTCCGCGCCGCCGCTGCTGCAAACTTACTACACGCTGCACAAGCTCTTCCACAAGGATGTCCTGCTCGCGCACAACGCCTCGGCCCTGTTCCGCGCCGCGCCCTACGCCATTTTCGCCTGCATGGCGCTCGCCTCGGCCATCGTGCCGACGCTTTCGACCACGCTGATCCTCGCGCCCGCCGCCGACGCCGTCGCCTTCGTCGGCCTGTTCGCCCTGGCCCGCGTGTTCATCGCGCTGGCGGCGATGGACGTCGGCACCGCCTTCGGCTCGCTCGGCTCGCGCCGGGAAATGCTCATCGGCTTTCTCGCCGAGCCGGCGTTGCTCCTGATCTTTTTCACCACCTCGCTCATTTCGCATTCGACTTCGCTCTCGTCGATCGTCGAAACGCTCTCCGGAACCCGGTTCGTCATCTATCCGAGCCTGGCTTTCGCCGGCACGGCCTTCGTCATGGTCTCGCTGGCCGAGAACGCGCGCATCCCGATCGACAATCCGACGACGCACCTGGAACTGACGATGATCCACGAGGCGATGATCCTCGAATACTCCGGGCGGCACCTCGCGCTGATCGAATGGGCCTCGGCCCTGAAGCTCTTCGCCTATTCCTGCCTCGGCATCGCGCTGTTCGTCCCCTTCGGCATCTCCGCCACGGCCGGGCCGGGGCCGCTGCTGGTCGCGGCGCTCTTCATGCTGGTGAAGCTCGCGGTCATCGGCTTCGCCCTGGCGCTGATCGAGACGCTCTCCGCCAAGATGCGCATCTTCCGCGCGCCCGAATTCCTCGGCACCGCCTTCCTGCTGGCCGTCCTGGCCATGCTGGTGCACCTTTTGCTGGAGGTCGGCCGGTGAATTCCCCGCTCGTCCTT
>JAIRPF010000156.1 GCA_031257115.1 Accumulibacter sp. | reverse complement strand
CTCGACCTCTTCATCTACCGAGCTATCGTGATAGACAATGCTATGGGAACATTTCCCTCTGGCAGGGGCATAATGCTTTGCTGATCGCTCAACGGGGTTTCCCGCGGCAACCAGATGGTTTGCGGATCGATGTCGGCCACCAACTCTACCGTCTGGCCGCTGAGTGGCGTGGCGAAAGCGCCATCGGCGATGTAGCTGTCAATGTCGTGGTTGGCACGGGTTCTGACAGGCGCGTCAAGTATCTGCGCCTGCTTGATGCGGTGCAGGGCGAAATGGCGCAGGTCTTCGTAGTCGTCGGCCATCGCGATCAGGTAACTCACCGCGTGGCGTGACACCAAGCTCTGTGGGTGCAGGGTCAGGGCCTTGTACCCGCTTTTGCTGCGGCTGAGGTAGCTCACGCGCAATTGCTTTTGCTGCACCAGCACCTCGGAAACCGCAGCCCACACTTGCGGGTCAATCTTGGCGGGTTGCAGGGTCTAGCCGGTGGGAATGGCCCGCACACGCTGCGGCCAGCGTGCCAACGGGTGTTCGCCAAACTGTCCAAGTGGCTTTGGGCGGCGCGAAATTGGTGCGACAACTGCTGCATTACGCCTTGAGGTAGCAGGTGGCGCAAGTGGCTTTCGGCCAGGTGCAGGGCCAGGGCGGTAGGCGTGTCGAGCTTTGGCAGGTTGAGGCTGGCGGCATCGCGGTGGAAACTCCAGTGGTAGGTCTTGCCTTCAACGACGCGCACGAGGGCAAAGTGGACTTCCAGGCTTTCCAAATCGCGCTGGAGCGAGCGGGGGTGATGGTGTAGCCCTCGTCCCTGAGCTTTTCGAGCAGAACAGGCGTCGAAACCCGCGCCGGAGCGCGCGGGATCAACTGCAAGAGCGTGATGAGTCTCGGTAGCGTGTCTTTGGCGTCGGCCTGCCCGCTCAACCTTTCACGAATGGCCGGAAGCCTGGCTCTTGCCTTGGAAGATTTCCTGCGCCTTGTCCCAGACCTTGTCTAAAGCGTCGGCGATCTCCTCGCGGCTGGGCTGGTCGCGCAGAAGGTCAGAGCCTTTTTTCACGACGTAGATCAAGCCGATGAGAGCCAAGACATTTTTGACCATGTTGAATTCTCCTTGCGGGGTTCAGTATACGAGTTTATTTCGCGCGAGCGCACCACTTGCCGTACAGCGAGAACGCTGTGGCCGTGAGTGCGCCGACGACATAGGCGATCAAAATGGCTTCCAGCGAGTTGATGGGGGTGCGTTGGAAAACGATGTTCATGCAAAAGCTCCTTCTTGGGTTGCAGGTTGGAGTATGGGTAGGCTATGCGACAAACCGTGTCGCATAGAACTGTGTTTCACCACTGGCTAGTTCCTATTCATCGGTTGTTATTGACATCTACCGATGTTATGGAACAATATGCCGGATCATGGACACAACCGCCGACAAGCTGCTGGAGCTGGTGCGCGCGCAGGGACTGCTGCGCCCGCACGATCTAGCCCCGCTGGGCATTCCACGGGTGACCCTGACGCGGGCGGTGCGGCGCGGGCAACTGGAGCGCGTCGGGCGCGGGCTGTACGGCCTGACGGCGCGCGCCGTGTCGGCGCACGGCACGCTGGCTGAAGTCGCCCGCCGCGTCCCCAAGGGCGTCGTGTGCCTGCTGTCGGCGCTGCGCTTCCATGACCTGACGACGCAGGCCCCGTTCGAGGTCTGGCTGGCCATCGACAACAAAGCCGCCACGCCGAAGCTGGACTACCCGCCGCTGCGTCTCGTGCGCTTCTCCGGCGCGGCGCTGACCGAGGGCGTCGAGGAGCACGTCGTGGACGGCGTCACCGTCCGCGTCGCCGGCGTCGCCAAGACCGTGGCCGACTGCTTCAAGTACCGCAACAAGATCGGCCTCGACGTGGCGCTGGAGGCGCTACGCGAGGCATGGAACGCCAAGCGCATGACCAGCGACGAAATCTGGCACTACGCCAAGATCGACCGCGTCGCCAACGTGATGTGCCCCTATCTGGAAAGCCTTGCATGAACCAACGCAACATCGCGCGTCGGTTCGCACCCGGCTGCTCAACAAGGACTGTGCCGAAAAGCTGGACTTCAACCTGCTGATCACGCGCTTGTGCGCTGGAGCGGATGCACCACGGCAGTTACCCTCGGAAGGGGCTGTGTTGAGCAGGTTGAAATCTCAGAAATTCGGCCTGATGCAAGATCTGCTCACCGGCAAGATGCCGGTGAAAATGGAAGAACCCGAACCCGTGGAAACCATCGCATGACCACCGTCGCCATCCCCGCTTGGAATCCGCAGGGCTTGCTGCCGCCCATCGACGTGCTGAATCCGACCAGTGTCGAGCGTTCGCCGTATCGCGTGGTGCTGACGGATGTGATGGTGCGCTTCGCCACCTCGCCGCAGCGTCGGCAAATCCTGCGCGGCTGGCTGGGCTATCGCGCAGCCTTGCACGGCATGGGACTGACCGATGGCTTCCAATGGCTCGATGGCAGCTTTCTGGAGCAGGTGGAAACGCTGGAAAACCGTCCACCGCAGGACATGGATGTGGTCACGTTCCTGAATCCACCTGCCGGTTTTGCGCCAACACAACAGCAAATTGCCACGCTGGACAATCAGGCGGCGAAGCAGGCTTTCCGCGTGGATAGCTACTTCGTTGACCTGAACTTGCCTGCCAATGAACTGGTCGAACGCAGTGCCTACTGGTACAGCATGTGGTCGCACCGCCGCAATCAGGCTTGGAAAAGGGTATCTTGAAGTCGACTTGAACCCGGCACACGACCGCAGGCCACCGACTATTTGAATCAGCAAGACGCTTTGGGGGCGCAGCCATGAACACAGACCAACGCAATTTCCTGCTGGCCGAGCGCGAAACCGTTAAGCGGATGCTGGCAAGAACGCCCGCCACGGCGCTTCTGACCCGGATGAGCGACGAAGCGCGGCTGCGTAATATCGAAGCCGAACTGGCGGCTTTGCCTGCGGACGGGCGCAGTCCTGCCCGTGCCCGCCTGACCTTCAACGGCCTGCCGGTGATCGGCAGCCACGGCATCTTTGCCGACTTCAGCATGAAGGCCGTGAGCAGCTTCACCGACGCGGTGGCGACCGTAGCTGCATCCCTGTCCGCGCCTTTGGCGGCGATGGGCCCGATTCCCAACCGCGACCAGAACCAGTTGCTGATCACCAACACCGCTGTCGGCTCGTTTGGTTTCGAACTGGAGGAGTACCGCGCGCAGGAACTGCTGGATGACGAAAGCGCCGTCGCCGTCGCGCTGGATCGTACCCAGAGCCTGTTGCAAGCCACGTTGGGGCAGGACGACGAACTGGCCGACATCGCCTCGGAAACCGCCCCTCGCGCGTTGGAGAAGGTGCGTGGTTTCCTGCGCGTGCTGGCCGACAACGAAGCCATCTGCACCTTGCAATACGGCGACAAGGCCATGCGCTTCGTCGACCCCGGACAGGTGCGGCGCAGTCTAGATCGTCTGGCCGCCGACAACTTGCGCGAAAGTCAGGAAACGCTAGAGGGCGAATTCGTCGGCGTGCTGCCGGTGGCGCGCAGCTTCGAGTTCAAGCTGTCAGGCAGCGACGAAATCGTGCGCGGCAAAATTTCGCCCAAAGTGGGCGACGTGGAAATGCTCAACGATCACCTGCATCAGCGTGTTCGCGTTGAGGCTATGCGAACGCAGGTTGGCAATGGTCGCCCGCGCTTCCTTCTGACACAGATTCCACAATGGGCTGCGGATGCTGCGCCTGCAAGCAGTTGAGGGCGAATTGACGCGAGAGCGCAGGCGCTGTCAGACAGGCAGTGATGCCAAGTCCTCGGCACGACATTCGTGCTGATTTAGCACAATGGGCGCATCAGCGGGTCACGCATATGTCCCTGCTCTTTACGCCGAAACCCACTCCTATGGGGACGTTTCGGCATGGTTGAAGATAAC
Organism: Accumulibacter sp.; assembly: GCA_031257115.1. GTDB lineage: Bacteria > Pseudomonadota > Gammaproteobacteria > Burkholderiales > Rhodocyclaceae > Propionivibrio. The sequence continues at coordinate 4,597 of JAIRPF010000156.1, read as the reverse complement.
GGGTTCACGGTTCCGGTAGAATCCACCACCACTATTCAGCGCCCAACCGTTCTCGGTTGGGCGTTTTCATTCGCGGCTTCCGCCCGCCACGCGGGCTTCCGTGCCGTTCTGCGTGTGCCAGCCGTTCCGCATGGGCGGCATGACCCGCCCGGTTCGCCCCTGTTCTGCCCTATCTTCTCTCGAAACCTGCGCCAACTTCTTCGCCGTGGCACACGCAGACGGTGTTGTTCGTCAATCACTTATGTGTGCCGACGAGAACGGTTGGCTCGCGAGTTTGCACGAGCAAAGTAGAAGCAACCCCGTGAAGCCAACCCCAGCATCACCCCTGGGCGGGAACGGATCGTCGCCGTAGCCTTCCAGTTGCGCCGGCATCTTGGCGTCGAACCTGTGCAGATTGAACCGCCTTTTGCTGGCCACCTCGATAGTGACCATCTTCGCACACATGCGGCCCGGCTCCGGCGGATAGTAGAGATTGACCGGCGCCGCCGTTATGGGAAAGCGCCTCCGACGTCGTCCCGAAAGATTCGAAGTTGATGGACACGCGCGAGATTTTGCATGTGACGGGACGGCCTCTCTACATCTTCACGCAAAAGCAGATGCGAGAGGCGTTGGGCATTCCGCATCGTCGGGTTCGGAAGCTCATCCACTTCGACCGCGACGAGGTGACGGCGTGGGCCAAACGGTGGTCGCGGGATGCCAAGGATCAAGGCATCGCCGCGAAGGCCGCCCCCGGCCAGCCAGCGCAGATCGTCGCGGCAAGCATTGGCATCGCTGCCCGTCTGATTGCCGCATCCGCGCCACCGGCCTACTGGCCCGCCGCTCGTGGCCGGTGCTGCGCCCGCCGCCGGGCGATTTCTTCAGCACGCCCAGTTTCAGCAACCGCGTGATGTCGCGCAGCGCGGTGTTCGGCGAGCATTTGGCGATGGCGGCCCACTTGCCGTGACCGCCTGCCATACGTGGAGGGCGTCGCGTGTTTCGGCGACGTCGTGCACTCGCAATATCCGGGCGCCCCGTTCCACGGCGATCAGTGCCGCCGCGAGGCTCGCGGCCAGGCGTTCGCCCACCGGGCGGCCGGTGGCGGCGCCGAGCATCGATTTGCGCGACAGCCCGGCGAGAATCGGCAAATCGTCGCACACCGTCTCGTCCAGGCGTGAGAGCAGCGTGAAATTGTGTCCGGACGTCTTGCCGAAGCCGAATCCGGGGTCGAGCACCAGGCGGTCGCGGTCGATGCCCACCGCCTTGGCCGCCGCCACCCGTCCGGCCAGGAAGTCCCGTACCGCTTCGACGATGTCGTCATAAACGGGTTCCTGTTGCATCGTCGAAGGTTCGCCTCGCATGTGCATCAGGCAGACCGCGCAGTCGCTCGCGGCAACCGCTTCGAGCGCGCCGGGCTGGCGCAGGGCGTAGATGTCGTTGATCATCGAGGCGCCCCGATCGAGCGCGGCCCGCATCACTTCGGGTTTGCAGGTGTCGATGGATATCGGCACGTTCCAATGTTCGGCGTGGATTTTTTCCAGCACGGGCAGGAGCCGGTCGAGTTCTTCCCGCAACGACGCGGGCCGGGCGCCGGGCCGGGTGGATTCCGCGCCAAGATCGAGGATGTCCGCTCCGGCTTCCCATTGTTTGCGGGCGTAGGCCAGGGCGCTTTCGGCGTCGCCCGCCCGCCCGTCGCCGGAAAAGGAATCGGGCGTGAGATTGACGATGCCCATGATGAGCGGGCGATCGAGCGGCAGGAGAAATTTTCCACAACGGAGCATGAGAGGCGATCGACCATGAATAACGATTAAAAGATCATTGACCACGACGAACACAACGGACACGACGGACACGACGGACACAAACAGGAAACTGCCTTTCGCCCTTCGCCGTGACCATTGCGCATGTCGCGGTCGACTTCATTTTGCGACACGGCGGGCGCGGCGATGACATTTGAAAAAAGCGATTGACCACGGAGTTCACGAAAGGCGCGGAAAAACCTTTTTGAAAGTTTCCGCTTTTCCGCGCCCGCGTGGTCAACACCGGTCGTCAATCTCCGAACGCCACGTTGAATTCCCGCTCATCAAGGAAATGACGGGTTCTTTCTTCGTGCCCGTTGCTCCCCTGTGGTCAACGCTTTTTTCGCCTGCCGCCACGTCCCTTCAGGCCGGAGCGGCGGCGCTCGGCGCGGCGTCCGGGGGCGGCGTGTCGGCGCTCTGGCTGGCCTTCGGTTGCGGCTCTTTCGGCGGACGCGGCGGTTTGCCGGCCATGATGTCGTCGACCTGCTCGGCGTCGATGGTCTCCCATTCGAGCAACGCGCGGGTCATCGCCTCGACCTTGTCGCGGTTCTCTTCCAGCAGCCGCCGGGCCAGCGCGTATTGCTCGTCGATGATGCGGCGGATTTCGGCGTCGACCTTCTGCATCGTCGCCTCGGAGACGTTCTTGTGCGTCGTCACCGAACGGCCGAGGAACACTTCGCCCTCGTTCTCGCCGTATACCATCGGCCCGAGCGCATCGGACATGCCGTAGCGGGTCACCATGTCGCGCGCCAGTTGCGTCGCCCGCTCGAAATCGTTCGAAGCGCCAGTGGTCATCTGGTCCATGAACAGTTCCTCGGCGATCCGCCCGCCGAACATCACGGCGATGCGGGAGAGGAGGTAGATGCGGTCGTAGGCGTAGCGGTCTTCCTCCGGCAGTTGCATGGTCAGGCCCAGCGCGCGCCCACGCGGGATGATCGTGACCTTGTGTACCGGGTCGGACTTGGGCACCAGCTTGGCGATCACCGCGTGGCCGGATTCGTGGTAGGCCGTGTTGCGCTTTTCCTCCTCGTTCATGACCATGCTGCGCCGCTCGGCGCCCATCATGATCTTGTCCTTGGCTTTTTCGAAATCCTCCATGTCGACCAGGCGCTTGTTGCCGCGCGCGGCGAAAAGCGCGGCCTCGTTCACCAGGTTGGCGAGGTCGGCGCCGGAAAACCCCGGCGTGCCGCGCGCGATGATGTCGGCCTTGACGTCCGGCGCCAGCGGCACCTTGCGCATGTGCACGTTGAGGATCTGCTCGCGGCCGCGGATGTCCGGCAGCGGCACGACGACCTGACGGTCGAAGCGGCCGGGACGCATCAGCGCCGGATCGAGCACGTCGGGCCGGTTGGTGGCGGCGATGACGATCACGCCGGAACTCGCCTCGAAGCCGTCCATTTCGACGAGCATCTGGTTCAGGGTCTGCTCGCGCTCGTCGTTGCCGCCGCCCAGGCCCGCGCCGCGCTGCCGGCCGACGGCGTCCAGCTCGTCGATGAAGATGATGCACGGCGAATGTTTCTTGGCGTTGTCGAACATATCGCGCACGCGCGCCGCGCCGACGCCGACGAACATTTCGACGAAATCGGAGCCGGAGATCGAGAAAAACGGCACTTTCGCCTCGCCGGCGATGGCCTTGGCCAGCAGCGTCTTGCCGGTGCCCGGATTGCCCACCAGCAACACGCCCTTGGGAATACGCCCGCCGAGCTTCTGGAACTTGGACGGATCGCGCAGAAAATCGACGAGTTCGGCGACTTCTTCCTTGGCCTCGTCGCAGCCGGCGACGTCGGCGAACGTGACGTTGTTGTTCATCTCGTCGAGCAGCCGGGCCTTGCTCTTGCCGAAGGAGAAAGCGCCGCCCTTGCCGCCGCCCTGCATCTGGCGCATGAAAAACACCCACACGCCGATCAGCAGCAGCATCGGGAACCAACTGATGAAAACGTTCATCAGGAAAGACTGTTCCTCCTCCTGCCTGGCCTCGACCTTGACGCCGTACTTGAGCAGGTCGGACACCATCCACAGGTCGTTCGGAGCATAGACGACGGGCTTGCGGCCGTCGTTCGCCGTCGCCTTGAGCATCCGGCCCTCGATGACCACCTTGTCGATCGAGCCGCGCTTGACCTCTTCCATGAACTGGGAATATCCCATCGAGGGCTGCGTGACCTGCCGGGTATTGAACTGATTGAAGATGGTCATCAGCACGAGTCCGATCACCAGCCAGACCGCCAGATTCTTGAACATGTTGTTATTCAACGCCGTACCTCGTCGCTTTCCCGGAATGGCCGGGGAAAATATGTGGAGAGATATTCTAGTGCATTTTCGCCTCCAATGGACTTGCACAATGGGCTTGCAGGATGGCGCGGACGAGACGCCCGCGCGCCAACGGGTTTGGCGGCTGTCGAGGATTCCGCGCCGGGTGAAAGTCGCGCCGCGCGAAAAGTCTCCCTCTCAAGGAAAGTGTCACGCCGAAGGCATGATGGAAGAAGTCGGGCAGTCGAGTCATCAAACGCGGATGAACAGAAACCCGTCATTCCCGCGCAAGCGGGAATCCAGAAGCGTACCCTCCGGCGCGGAACGCGCCGCCGATCAAAACATCCCTCTTGAGGAAAGTGGTTCGCGGCAAAGCCACGAACCGGAAGGAGCCGGGCGGCGGGATTTCGCACGCCGCACCGAAAAACCTCGACCGCCGAACTCCCTCCGTCACGCCTTCGGCGCGACACCTCCCACACGAGGGCGGCTTGGTTTGCGGCGCTTCGCGCCGGGAGTACTTTTCTGGATTCCCGCTTGCGCGGGAATGACGAGCTTTGGGGAAAGTGGCTTGCGCG
>JAIRPF010000154.1 GCA_031257115.1 Accumulibacter sp. | reverse complement strand
GGTTTGCACCCCTCCCAAGTAGCTACGGTCGAACCCCCGGCCTTCCAGGCCGGGGTTCCAGCCTTCGCACCGCCCTAAAGGGCGGGGTTTCAAACCGGAGTCAGTTTTACGATGAAGCGGCGAAAAGCGAGGTGCGAAAGAAAAACCGTCATCCCCTTGATGAGCGGGAATCCAGTTCGTTATCTCCGGCCCGAAGAGCCGCGAATCAAATTCAAAGAATGCGGCGCTGCGCGCTGGAAGGTACGCCCTGGATTCCCGCTTTCGCGGGAATGACGGGGATTTTTGTTTTTCGCCGCGCCGCCGTGATTCGACGCATGAATGGTAGAATGTGTCGCCCTTGCCGCTTCGATGGGTGGTTTTATATAAACAAGTCATTGAATTTATTGCAGTTAACACTATTTTACAGTTGTTTTCCGGATACGCCTCTAAAATATGACTTCGGTTGTGGATTTTGTCACGGCGAGGAAACTCGATGGGTGTTAGATTTCCTTTCGTGGAGAAACCCGGTTCCGGTTCGGAAAAAGGATCGGCCGGGCGCGATGTCGGGGTTTCCAGGATGTTCGCCGTAGTCGGCAGTGGCCAGAGGTTGCAAGCATGATCAAGGTGTTCAGTCATTGGATTCATTGGAAGACGATTCTCCAGGTCGTTCTGGATATCGCGTTTCCCGTCGTGTGCGCGGCGCTGGCCGTGCTGTCGTGGGGAATCGGCGGGCGCGAGCTGAAAACGGTCATCGTCCATGCGTCCATCTATGCGCTGATCATGGCGCTGTTCAATTACTGGCTGGGTCTGTACAAGCGGACGATCATGCAGAAGCGCGCGCGCGCCGTGCTCTCGATCTATCTCTCGCTACCCATCGCCTATTGCGTTTTCACGCTGTTCTCGGTGCTCGACGACGACAACCAGAAACTGTTGCTGCTCTCCGTCATGGCGGCGCTGGTCGGGACGGTTCTGCTCGGCCTGTATACGATGTACAGCCGGGCGGGCGCGCTGATGGCCAACCGCGTTCTCATCTTCGGGGCGGGGGCGGACGCGAGGACGGTCGGCCGGGTGCTCAGGAAATCGGCCCCGGACGTCCAGATCGCCGGTTTTTATCCGGGAGTGTCGGAATCCGAGATTTCCGTGCCGAGAAAGCTGCTGCTGTCGCGTTCCAGTTCGCTGCCGGACACGGCGTCCGCGCTCAACGTCAACGAGATCATCATCGCCGTGCAGGAGCGCCGCGGCGGCGCGCTGCCGTTGAGCGAGCTGCTCGATTGCAAGCTCTCCGGAGTCAACGTGCTCGACCTGGCAAGCTATTTCGAACGCACGCTCGGACAAATCCGGGTGGATTCGCTGAAGGCCGGCTGGCTGATTTTCGGAGATGGCTTCCGTCAGGGCTGGCTGCGCACTTTCGTCAAGCGCGTGTTCGACGTCGTGGCCGCCGCCGCGCTGCTGCTGATCGCTTCGCCGATCATGCTGGTCACGGTCTTGCTGATCGTCCTGGAAGACGGTTTCCCGGTCTTTTACCGGCAGGAGCGCGTCGGTCTCAACGGCCGCCTGTTCAACGTGGTGAAGTTCCGCAGTATGCGCCGGGACGCGGAAAGCGACGGCAAGCCGCGCTGGGCGAAGGCCAACGACGACCGGATCACCCGCGTGGGCCGGGTGATCCGCAAGCTGCGCATCGACGAGCTGCCGCAGCTCTTCAGCGTGCTGACGGGCGACATGAGCCTGGTCGGCCCGCGTCCGGAGCGGCCGTATTTCGTGGACAAGCTGACGCGCGACATTCCTTTCTACGCGGTGCGGCACAGCGTCAAGCCGGGCGTGACCGGCTGGGCGCAAGTCAGTTACCATTACGGCTCCTCGGTGAACGATTCCATCCAGAAGCTCCAGTACGACCTCTACTACGTGAAAAACCATACGCTCTTCCTGGATCTCGTGATCCTGTTCGAAACCGTGGGCGTGGTGCTGACCGGCAAGGGCGCGCAGTAAGGAACGCGGCGTGAAACGCGAAGAACGGATTCGCGTTTCATTTTTTTCCTTTCATTCAAGACGCGAGGATTTTTTCGGGTGGAAACGGGCCTGAATACCCTGAACGCCTGGAGCTACGGGCTGACGGGTTTCGTCTTCGCGGTTTTCGCCATCTTTCACGCGGCCGGGTGGAAAACCAGCCTGCGCGGCCGCGCCCTGTTTCTCGCCGTGATCCTGAGCGCGCTGTGGGGGTTTTCCGGCTTGGCCTTCGCGTTGACCGGGCACGCGGCCTTTCTCGCGGGCAGCCTGTTTTCCGATTTGCTGCGCTACGGCGCGTGGTTCGGCTTCCTGCTGGCGCTGCTGCCGGAGATTTCCGCCGGGCGCGGGGCGTCCCCGCGCTGGAGCGCGCCGGCGTCGATCGGCGCCGTATTGCTGGCGGTCGGCGTCATCGCGCAGGCGATGATGCTGCTGAACGCGAGCCTCGGCGGAATCGCCCCACGGCGCGTCGTGCTGCTCGACGCGCTGGCGATGGCCGTGTTCGCCCTGGCGCTCCTCGAACGGCTGTGGCGCAACGTCAGCCGCGAACTGCGCTGGAACATCAAGCCGCTGTGCCTGGGCCTGGGCGGGGCCGTCCTCTTCGATCTCTATCTTTTTTCCGAGGCGCTGCTGTTCGGGCAGGTCGACCGGGATGCGTTCAGCATTCGCGGTTTCGTGCACGCCCTGACCGTTCCCCTGATCGCGCTGTCGACTTCCCGCAGCAAGGATTGGAAAAAACGCTTCGCGCTGTCGCAGCGCGCCGCGCTGCAATCGGCGTCCCTCGTCGCCGTCGGCGTCTACCTCATGTTCATGTCGGCGGCCGGCTACTACGTGCGTTATTTCGGCGGCGAGTGGGGACGCGCCTTCCAGTTGGCCCTGCTCTTCGCCGCGCTGCTGCTGCTCGGCGCTCTCGGCCTGTCGGGCGCGATGCGGGCGAGGCTCCGGGTGCTGGTCGGCAAGCATTTCTTCAGCTACCGCTACGACTACCGCGAGGAGTGGCTGCGGTTTACCAGCGCCCTGTCTTCCCTGGACGGTTCGACGGAAATGGGCCTGCGCGTCATCAAGGGACTCGCCGGCATGGTCGAAAGCCCGGCGGGCGCGCTGTGGCTGAAGGACTCGTCCGGGCGCTTCCACGCGCAGTCGGCGCGCTGGAACATGCCGGAGAATCCGGCGACGGAGGATGCGGAGAGCAGTCTTTGCGCGTTTCTGGCGAGCAGCGGCTGGATCATCAATCTGGAAGAATACCGGGTCGCGCCGCACCGCTACGATTCCCTGGAACTGCCCGCCTGGCTTTCCGACGTGCCCAACGCCTGGCTGATCGTTCCCCTGGCCGTGGGCAGCGAAATGATCGGGTTCGCCATCCTGGCCACCGCGCGCGCCGCGATGGAACTCAATTGGGAAGTCAACGACCTGCTCAAGACGGCGGGGCGGCAGGCCGGCGCTTTTCTCGGACAGATGCGGGCGACGGAAGCCTTGCTCGAAGTCCGCAAGTTCGACGCCTTCAACCGCATGTCGGCTTTCGTGGTGCATGACCTGAAAAACATCGTCGCGCAATTGTCGCTGATGCTGAAGAACGCCGAGCGCCATCGGGACAACCCGGAATTCCAGCAGGACATGCTGATGACCGTCGAGCACGCGGTCGAGCGGATGCGGCAGTTGATGATGCAATTGCGCGAGGGCGCGACGCCGCTGGACAGCCCGCGCGGCATCGACCTCGCCGGGGTGATCCTCCGGATCCAGGCGGCCAAGTCGCGGCAGGGCCGCGAGATCGGAGTCGAGTTGGTCGACAAGGCCGTCGCCAAGGGGCACGAGGACCGGGTCGAGCGGGTCATCGGCCACATCGTGCAGAATGCGCTGGACGCGACGGAGCAGGGCGGCCGGGTCTGGATCAGGATGGAAAAGAGGGAGGAGGGCGCTCTGGTCCTGGTCCGCGACACGGGACACGGCATGAGTCCGGAGTTTCTGCGCGAACGCCTGTTCAAGCCTTTCCAGACCACCAAGCCGGCGGGAATGGGCATCGGCGCTTACGAAAGTTTCCAGTATGTGCACGAACTGGGCGGGAAGATATCGGTCGAAAGCGAAGTCGGCGCCGGGACGGCGGTGAGCCTGCTGTTGCCCTTGTTCGACGCGGGCGCTGAAATGTCTCCAGGAACGGGAGTTTCCGTATGAGTGCCGAAAAACAACGGCCTTTGTTGATCGTCGAGGACGATCCGGCGCTGCAAAAGCAGCTTCGCTGGGCGTTCGACCAGTACGAAACCCTAACCGCCGGCGACCGGGGAAGCGCCCTGGCGCTGGTCCGCCGCTGCCAGCCGCCGGTGGTCACGATGGATCTGGGCTTGCCGCCGGACGCCAATTCCGTCTCGGAAGGCTTCAAGCTGCTGGAAGATACGCTCTCGATCGCGCCGGAAACGAAGGTCATCGTCCTCACCGGGCAGAACGATCGCGGCAACGCCCTGCGGGCGGTCGAACTGGGCGCTTACGACTTTTTCGCCAAGCCCTTCGAGATCGACATGCTGGGGCTGACGATCGACCGCGCTTACCGCCTGTACGATTTGCAGCAGGAAAACGCGCGCCTGCGGATCATGCACCAGCCGGACGCGCTGGCGGGTCTCGTCACGCGCGATCCGGAAATGCTGCGGGTCTGCCGCGTCGTGGAAAAGGTCGCCGTCTCCGACGCGACGGTGCTCGTCCTCGGCGAAAGCGGCACCGGCAAGGAACTGATCGCCCGTGGCGTCCACGCCGCGTCGCCGCGCCGCAAGGGGCGTTTCATCGCCATCAACTGCGCGGCGATTCCGGACAATCTGCTGGAAAGCGAGCTTTTCGGGTACGAGAAGGGCGCCTTCACCGGCGCGGTGAAAACGACGCCCGGCAAGATCGAAACGGCGAACGGCGGCACCCTGATGCTCGATGAAATCGGGGACCTGCCGCTGCCGCTGCAAGCCAAGCTCCTGCGTTTTTTGCAGGAGCGCGTCATCGAGCGCATCGGCGGCCGCCAGGAAATTCCCGTCGACGTGCGCATCGTCTGCGCGACGCACCAGGATCTCCAGGCCCTGCTCAGGGAAGGCCGGTTCCGCGAAGACCTGTACTACCGTCTCGCCGAGATCGTCGTGAGCCTCCCGCCCCTGCGCGACAGGCCGGGCGACGCGGCGCTGCTGGCGCACGCCTTCGCGCGCCGCTTCGCCGACGAGCACGGGCGCGGCGGCATGACCCTGCGCGAGGACGCCGTGCGCGCCATCGAAAGGCACGCCTGGCCGGGCAACGTGCGCGAGCTGGAAAACTGCGTCAAGCGGGCGGTCATCATGGCCGACGGCAACCAGATCGCGGCGGACGATCTCGGCCTGGCGGCGTCCGCGGGCGCGGAAGAAATCACGCTCGATCTGCGCCAGGCGCGCGAGGACGCGGAGAGGCGCGTCATCATCAGGGCGCTCGGCCGCGCCGGCGGAAACGTGGCGCAAGCCGCCGAAATGTTGGGCGTCAGCCGGCCGACGCTCTACGATCTGATGCACCGCTACGGATTAAAATGATGCGTTTTGGCGAACGACTGGCTTTCTGATTGGAGATTTCTATGAAGAACTGGAAATTGACTGGCCGCAAAAGGGTTTCGACGCTCCTGACCGCCCTGGCGTTGGCCGCCTGCGGCGGGGACAGCCCGGAGACCTTGCTGGCTTCCGCCAAGGATTATCTGGCGAAAAACGACGCCAAGGCGGCGGTGATCCAGCTGAAAAACGCGCTCCAGGAAAAACCCGATCTGGCCGAGGCGCGATTCCTGCTGGGCAAGGCGATGCTCGACGAGGGCAACGTCCAGGCCGCCGACCTGGAATTGCGCAAGGCGGCCAATCTGAACTATCCGCCGGATCGCCTGGTTCCGCTCCAGGCGAAGGTCCTGCTGCTGCTCGGACAGGGCAGGAAGGTCGTCGAAGATTTTGGCAAGGTCGAACTGGCGGCCCCGGAAAGCCAGGCGGAACTGCAAAGCACGCTCGGCAGCGCCTATCTGACGCAAAACAACGCCGCAGCGGCGGGGAAATCCTTCGAGGCCGCGCTCTCCCTGGTTCCCGATTACGGCCCCGCGCTTTTCGGCCAGGCCAGGATCAAGGTTTTCAACCGCGACGCGGGCGGAGCCGTGGCCCTGCTCGACGCGGCGCTGGCGAAAAATCCCGGTTTTTACGAGGCCAGCCAGCTCAAGGGGGACATCCTGGCGGTCAGCGGCAAGACCGGGGAGGCGATGGAAATCTACCGCAAGGTTCTCGAACTCAGGCCGGATTACCTGCCGGCCCATGTGTCGCTGATCGCGCGCCAGATGGAAGCGGGCAAGCTCGACGAGGCGGCGAGATCGTTCGAGGAAATGCGCCGGATCGCGCCGACGAATCCGCAGACGACTTACATGCGGGCGGAACTCCTGTATCGGCAGAAACAGTTCACGGAAGCGCGCGAGACCGTCCAGCGATTCCTGCAAGTGATTCCGGACAGCGTGCCGGGGCAGCAACTGGCGGGCGCCATCGAGTTCGAACTCAAATCCTACGCCAACGCCGAGCGGTATTTGCAGGCCGTGCTCCCGAAGCTCTCCAGGACGAGCATCGCGCGCCGGCTGCTGATCGCCACCCATTTGCGCAACGGGCAGCCCGAAAAGGCGCTCGTCGCCCTGCAGCCGGTGCTGGACGAAATCGAGGACAACTCGAACATGCTGGCGCTGGCGGGCGAGGTGTTCATGCAGAACGGCGACGCCGAGAAGGCCGGCCGTTATTTCGAAAAGGCGGCGGCCCTCGATCCGGCCAACAAGGGCAAGCAGACGGCCGTCGCGCTCTCGCGCCTGGCGAGCGGCCAGACCGAGACGGCCTACAGGGAACTGGAGCGGATCTCCGCGACCGATACCAGCATCCGCGCGGACATGGTGCTGATCGCCTCGCAATTGCGCGGCCGGAAATTCGATCAGGCGCTGAAATCGATCGACGCCCTGGAAAGAAAACGCGCCGACGATCCGCTGATGGCGCCGCTGATCGACAATCTGCGCGGCACCGCGCTACTCGGCGGGCGCGACGTGAAGGGCGCGAGGACGAACTTCGAGGCCGCCTTGCAGAAAAACCCCGAATATTTCCCGGCGGTGGCGAATCTGGCGATGCTCGATCTGGCCAACAAAAAACCGGAGGAAGCGAAAAAACGTTTCGAGGACGTGCTGGCCAGGAATCCGAAGAGTTCGGTCGCGCTGCTCTCGCTGGCCGAACTGGAAGGGCGCACCGGCGGAAAGGCGGAGGACATACAGGCCCTGGTCGACCGGGCCGTCGCCGCGAATCCGGGCGACATCGCCTCGCGCCTGGCGCAGATCAATTTCCACCTCGCCACCCGTGACGCGCGAAAGGCCGTGGCGGCGGCCCAGGACGCGCTGGCCGCGATACCCGACAATCCGCTGCTCATGGACGCCGAGGGCAAGGCGCAGCAGGCGGCGGGAAACTACAACCAGGCGCTTTCGATCTACGGCAGGCTGTCGGAAAAAAATCCCGGCGCGGTTCAGCCCTATTTGCGCATGGCCGACATCCACGTGGCGGCGAACAACAAGGAGGCCGCCATGCAGAGCCTGCGCAAGGCCGTGTCGATCAAGCCCGATTCGATCGAGGCGCAGCGCGGCACGATCCTGCTCGATCTGGACGCGGGGCGCGTCGCGAGCGCCGTCGCGACGGCGCGCAACATTCAGCGGCAATCTCCAAAGAATCCGGCGGGGTACATGCTGGAAGGCGATTCCTACGCCGTGGGGAAAGAATGGAAGAACGCGGCGGAAGCCTATCGCAACGGCATCCGGCAGACCGGGGCGATCGAGCTGGCGATGGGGCTTCACGCCGCGCTGCTGAAGCAGCAGGATACCGCCGGGGCGGACAGGTTCGCGGCCACCTGGCTGAAGGAACATCCGAAGGATCAGCGGTTCAGGTTCTATCTCGCCGAATCGGCCGCCGCCCAGAAAGATTACGCCATGGCGATCCGCCATTACCGCACCTTGCTGGACAGCCAGCCCAACCACCCGGCCGTGCTGAACAACCTGGCCTGGCTCATGGCGAAGAACAAGGACCCGAAGGCGCTCGAACTGGCGGAACAGGCCTACAAGCTGGCGCCCGATCAGGCGAACGTCATCGATACCCTCGGATCGATACTGGTGGACAGGGGCAATTTCGACCGGGGCGTCGAATTGTTGAGGAAGGCGCGTTCCCTCGCTCCGAACAACGCGATGATCCTGTTCAACCTGGCCTCCGCGCTCGTCAGGAAAGGAAACGCCGCGGAAGCGAAGCCGATGCTGATCGAGTTGTCGACGCTGGGCGGCCGGTTTCCGAAAAACCGCGAGGTCAGCGAATTGCTGCAAAAAATGAATTGAAAAGGAAACGTTCATGACGACGGTTGCCGTGGTGGGTCTGGGCTACGTGGGCCTGCCCCTGGCCGTGGAATTCGGCAGGAAGTGGCGAACGATCGGTTTCGACCTGTCGGAAAGCAAGGTGGCCAGCTACCGGAATTTCGTCGACCCGACGGGCGAGGTCGGCGGCGAGGCGCTGCGGGCGGCGACGTTTCTCGAAGTCGGAAGCGATCCGGGCGCGCTGGCGGAAGCCGATTTCATCGTGGTGGCGGTGCCGACGCCCGTCGATGAAGCGCATCAGCCGGATCTTTCCCCGCTGACCAGCGCCTCGCGCTCCGTGGGAAAACACCTGAAACGCGGCGCGACCGTCGTTTTCGAATCGACGGTTTATCCCGGAGCGACCGAGGAAGTGTGCATCCCGATCATCGAGCGGGAATCCGGACTGGCATGGAAGCGGGATTTCTTCGTCGGCTACTCGCCGGAGCGGATCAATCCGGGCGACAAGGAACGCACGCTGACCCGGATCGTCAAGGTCGTGTCCGGCGACACTCCGGAAACCCTGGAGCGCGTCCGCCGGATGTACGCGAGCATCGTCACCGCGGGCGTGTATCCGGCGTCGAGCATCAAGGTCGCCGAAGCCGCCAAGGTCATCGAAAACACGCAGCGCGACCTGAACATCGCGCTGATGAACGAACTCGCGATCATCTTCGACCGGATCGGCATCGATACGCTGGAAGTCCTGATGGCGGCGGAAACCAAGTGGAATTTCCTGCCGTTTCGGCCGGGCCTGGTCGGCGGCCATTGCATCGGCGTGGATCCCTACTATCTGACGTACAAGGCGGAAATGCTCGGCTACCACCCGGAGGTCATCCTGGCGGGGCGGCGGATCAACGACGGAATGGGCAGGTTCATCGCCGGGCAGACGGTCAAGAATCTCGTGCGCAACGGCTGGAAGGTCAAGGACGCGCCGATCGTCGTGCTGGGGTTGACTTTCAAGGAGGATTGCCCGGATCTGCGCAATTCGCGCGTGATCGACATCATCCACGAACTGCGCTCCTACGGCGCGCGCGTGATCGTGCACGAACCCGTGGCGGACGCGCGGGAAGCCATGCGCGAATACGGCGTCGAACTCACGCCCTGGGAAGAACTGCCGAAAGCGGCGGCGATCGTCGCCGCGGTGGCGCACAAGGCGTTTCGTGACCGGCCGCTTTCCGATTACGTGGAAAAATTGCAGCCGGGCGGCGTGCTGACGGACGTGAAAAGCCTGTTCGACGAGGCGCAATTGAAACGGCAGGGAGTCACCGCATGGCGGCTGTAACCGCTTACGACCGGCTTCGGGATCGCTTGCCGGCGCGGCCGGCGCGCTGGCTGGTGACGGGCTGCGCCGGCTTCATCGGCTCGCATCTCGTCGAAACCTTGCTGAGACTCGACCAGACGGTCGTCGGCCTGGACAATTTCGTGACGGGACACCGGCGAAATCTCGACGAGATTCGTGACGCGGTGACGCCGGCCCAATGGGGGCGATTCCTGTTCGCCGAGGGCGACATCCGCCAGGCGGACGATTGCCGCGAAGCCTGCCGGGAAATCGATTACGTCCTGCACCAGGCGGCCCTGGGATCGGTTCCGCGTTCGCTGGCCGACCCGATGGCGACCAACGCGGCGAACGTCGACGGTTTTCTCAACATGCTGGTGGCGGCCAGGGACGCCGGGGTGAAGCGGTTCGTCTATGCCGCGTCGAGTTCGACGTATGGCGATCATCCCGCCTTGCCCAAGGTCGAGGAAAACATCGGGAATCCGCTGTCGCCCTATGCCGTCACCAAACTGGTCAACGAGTTGTACGCCGGCGTTTTTGCCCGCTGCTATGGCCTGGCGTCGATCGGGTTGCGCTATTTCAACGTGTTCGGTCCGCGCCAGGACCCGGAGGGCGCCTACGCGGCGGTGATTCCGCGCTGGGCGCGGGCGATGCTGCTCGGCGGGGAGGTGTCGATCAACGGCGACGGAGAAACGAGCCGCGACTTCTGTTTCGTGGCGAACGCCGTCCAGGCCAATCTTCTGGCGGCGACGGCGGAGAACCCGGAGGCGGTCAACCAGATATATAACGTCGCCCTCAACGAACGCGCGTCCCTGAACACGTTGTTTGCGATGCTGCGCGACGCCTTGCTCGAACACCGTCCCGGCAGCCGCGTCGCCGACCCCGTCTACCGCGATTTCCGGGCCGGCGACGTCCGCCATTCGCAGGCCGACGTTTCCAGGGCGGCGCGCCTGCTGGGCTATGCGCCGACGCACAGGCTGGCCGATGGCTTGCGCGTGGCCATGCCCTGGTACGTGTCGCGGTTTTCCGAGGCCGCGGGCCTCGCTTGCGGATCTCCGCCGTGAAAACGCGCCGCGCCCGGTTCCGCGACATGGCGGCCATGCTGCCTGGAATGGCCGTGATTCTGCTTTGGCCGTCCGTGTGCGCGGCGAATTCCGGGACGAGGCTCAGCCCCGAATCGTTGAACCTGCTGCGCATGGAAGCGCGTTCCTATGAGCACGGGGAAGGAGTTCTCAGGGACCCTCGGCGCGCCGCGAGTCTTTATTGCGACGCGGCGCGATACGGCGACGCGGAATCGCAATTCAGCCTGGGCTGGATGTACGCGAACGGACGCGGCGTCGAGCGCGACGACGGGGTGGCGTCGGCGTTCTTTCAGCTCGCCGCGCGGCAGGGGCACGAGGAATCCCGGAAAATGCTGCGCTTCGTCGGGGACGCGGCGGCTTCATTGCCCGATTGCATGAACACGGCGAAAAAACCGGCCGAGGACGATTACACGTTCCGCGCGGACAATCCGGCGCAGCGGCGCATATTCGGCCTGGTGCGCCGGCTGGCGCCCGAATACGGCGTCAGTCCGCGCCTGGTCATGGCGGTCATCCGCGCGGAGTCGAATTTCGAGCCTGCCGCGATTTCCCCGAAGAACGCGCAGGGCCTGATGCAGCTCGTTCCCGAAACCTCGGCGCGCTTCAACGTCAGAAGGCCCTTCGACCCCGAACAGAACATTCGCGGCGGAATGGCTTATCTGCGCTGGCTCCTGGCGTATTTCGAAGGCAACGTCCCGCTGGTCGCCGCCGCCTATAACGCCGGGGAGGGCGCGGTCGAACGGTATCGCGGGATTCCGCCCTACGCGGAAACGCGGGACTATGTCGGCAGGATTCTGCGCCTGTTCCAGAAAAACGAGCATCCGTTCGATCCGCGAGTCACCGCCCCGTCGCCCGAACTTCCGCGCATCCGCCGCGCCGGCGGGCCGCGAGGATTGTCCTCGGCGAAAAACAATGATGCGCAGCGGCCTCGTGGATGAATCGCGCCGCATGGCCGTGTCCGCCGCGGCCGCGCTGGCGCTGGTGTTTCCGGCGAGCACCTCGTCCGCGCTGCCCGAATTGATCCAGCGCGTCAAGCCTTCGATCGTCGCCGTCGGCACGTTCGACCGGACGCGGAGTCCCGCTTTCGATCTGCGCGGAACGGGTTTCGCCGTGGATTCGGGCAACGTCATCGCCACCAACGCCCACGTCATTCCGGAGTCATTGTCCGCCTCGGGCAGTGAAACCCTGGTGGTGCGGATTCCTTCGGGAACCGGCGAATCGACGCAGCGGGCGGCAAGGCTGGCCGGTATCGACCGGGATCACGATCTGGCCTTGCTGAAGATCGAAGGGCCGCCGCTGCCGGTCATCCCGCTCGGCAGGGAAAAGGGCAGGGAAGGGCAGGAGGCGGTCTTCATCGGCTTTCCGATAGGCGCGATTCTCGGACTGGCGCCCGTCACGCACCGCGCGATCATTTCGGCCGTCACGCCCATCGTCATGCCCGGCGCGAGCGCGCGGCAGCTCACCGAAAAAGTGATCCGGCGCCTGAAGGGCGGGAGCTTCGACGTCTATCAACTGGACGCCACGGCCTATCCCGGTAATAGCGGAGGCCCGCTCCTGGACGTGGAAACCGGAGAGGCGATCGGCGTCGTCAACATGACGTTCATCAAGGGAACGAAAGAGGCGGCGCTGTCTCATCCGTCTGGAATAAGTTTCGCGATGCCCGTCGTTTATCTGCGGGAACTGCTTCAACCATGAAAGTCCGGTCAAGGTTTTGTCATGGTTTTCCGGCAAACGTAGTATGATGAAACGAAGATACCGAGGGCGATAGGACTGCAAAATGCTGAGGAAGCTTCGTTTGGTCGCGCGCAGGATGATGCGCCACGTGACAAGGGAAATGATCTCATGGATGCCAAAAAATCAGCGTTTCAGGATTTTCCGTTCCTTCGCCGACTGCAATCCGTCCCCAAGCCCCCGTCTGGTACTAAAGATCGCCGAAACCCAGGAAGAGCTGGAAGCCTGCTTCAGGCTTTTGCATGACGCCTATGTGGATAGCGGCTTCATGAAACCCCATCCGTCGGGCATGCGCGTGACGATCTATCACGCCTTGCCCGCCACGACCACGCTTTGCGCCAAATATGACGACCAGGTGGTGGGAACCCTTTCGCTGATTCGGGAAAGCGTCCTCGGCGTTCCGCTGCAAAAAATATTCGACCTGAGCGCCATCAAGGAAAAGAAGGGCCAGATCGTCGAGGTTTCCGCGCTCGCCGTGCACAGGAATTTCCGGAGGACGGGCGGCAGCGTCCTGTTTCCGCTGATGAAGTTCATGTATGAATATTGCACGACTTTCTTCGACACCCGGCATCTCGTCATCGCCGTCAATCCAGGCCACATCGAGATGTATGAATCCTTGCTGTTCTTCCAGCGGCTCTCGGCAAACGTCGTCGAAAATTACGATTTCGTGAATGGCGCTCCGGCCGTCGGAGCGACGCTCGATCTCAAGGAAGCCCCGGAAATCTTCCGCAGGCACTACGCTTCAAAGCCGCCGCACAGAAACCTTTACGCCTATTTCACGCAGGTCAGGCTGCCGAACATCGAATTCCCGAACCGGCGCTTCTTTGTCACGAACGATCCGGTATTGACCCCGGATCTGGTCGATTATTTCTTCAACGTCCGGACGGATACGTTCCAGAATCTGAACCTGAGGGAAAAAATACTGCTTCATGCCATCTACGATCTGCCGGAATACAAGGCGCTTCTTCCCGAACTTCCTTCGGGAGCGAACAGCGTTCCGATCCGGCGTCATGAGCGTTTTTCCGTAAGATGCCCGGCGAGACTCATTGCCCGGAGAATGAGAGACGATCAGGGAATCTCCGTCGAAGTCATCGAAGTATCGCGGCACGGCTTCCAGGCGCGCGCCAACAAACCGCTTCCGCTGAATGTCTGGTTTGAAACGATCGTGCAATTCGGCCGTAGCGACGTCTCGCGCGTACGCTCCCTGGCGCTGCGCGGATCCGACGGACTTTACGGCTTTCGCGTGGAGAATCTGGACTTGCTCTGGCGTAAATTCGTATCGGCGCTCTATCACAGCAAAACATACACCGACCTCGAAAACCCAACCCGGTTTTTGATCTGAAAACCTCTGGAAACGTGAGGGGGTTCATGACTCCGGAAAACTTTCATTATTTAACATAATACAAATTATGCGATCTCCCAGCGGATCAAAACGCCACGCCTCACCCCACATCCAGCCACCATCTTGGTTACCACATCGGCGTTTGCCTGTACGTCGCGGACGGCTTCAGCGATGGCCTCGGCCTGGGTTTCGTCGATGCCGGCCTTTTTCAACCGCTGGACAAATTGCAAGGTATCGAAAGTTAGAGTCGGCATGGCTCAATCTTCTGTTTCGCGCCGATTATACAATTTCCGCTATTCCCGAGCCGAACCCTGCTGGCCATTCATCAAAAAGCCCGAATTTTCCGGGCCTTTGCGTTTTTACGCTATCCAGCGGAAATATCGCCGTTCAGGAGTTTTCGGTATATCTCCAGCTGAGAAGAAGAAAAACAGCAAAAGATGATTTCATCGGGCATGGATTGCCGCGAACTCAGATCGCGCGCTGTCGAGACGGCAATGGGCGCCGCCAGTTCGGCGGGAAAGCCGTAGACGCCGGTGCTGATGCCCGGAAAGGCGATCGACCGAATCGCGTGCAGCGCGGCAAGTTCGAGCGACCGGCGGTAGCAAGAGGCAAGCAGGCTGGTTTCCCCGTTTTTCCCTCCGCACCAGACCGGGCCGACGGTATGGATGACGTATTTGGCCGGTAGCCGATAACCGCCAGTCAGTTTGGCGTCCCCGGTTTCGCAGCCGCCGAGACGCCGGCACTCCTCCAGCAACCGCGGCCCCGCCGCCCGATGGATGGCGCCATCCACGCCTCCTCCGCCGAGGAGCGACGTGTTGGCCGCGTTGACGATGGCCTCGACCGGCAAGGTGGTGATGTCGGCTTGAATGGCGCGGAGGACGGCGGGCATGTTTACGCTCCGGTTTTCAGATAAAGCCACTTTATACGATCGGCGGAAAAATATTGCTCCCGGTTTTGATTTTCGGAGCATCCCGTTCGCGTTATCATTTTCCAACCGCCGGCCGCCGTCGATCCACGGCCGGCGGAATTGCGCGCTTTCGGAGAATCGTGTTTTGAAGATCAGGACAACAGGAGCGGTCGTCATCGCCACGGCCATCGCCGCCGGGGCGTTCTTCCATCTGCGCGCGAACGATGAAATTTCCAGCGAACTGATCCTGCACGGCAACGTCGATATCCGGCAGGTGGAGCTGGCGTTCAACGCCAGCGGCAGGATTTCCCGGATCGACGCGCGCGAGGGCGACGCGGTCAAATCGGGTCAGACGCTGGCGCTTCTGGATACCGAGCGCCTGCGCCTGTCGCTGCTCCAGGCCGAGGCCCAGGCCGCCGCGCAGCGGGAAACGGTCAAACGCCTGGAAGCGGGATCGCGGCCGGAGGAAATCCGTCAGGCGCGGGCGCAACGCGACGCCGCGCGCGTGGCGATGGACGACGCCGGGCATTTCCATCGCCGCCAGCAAAGCCTGGTCGCACGCAATTTCATTTCGCGGCAACAGGCCGACAGCGCCCGTTTTGCCTTCGACAGGGCGCGCGCGCAATGGCGCGCCGTCAGCGAAACGGCGCGCCTCGCCGAACTCGGCCCGCGCCGCGAGGACGTCGCCGCCGCCCGCGCGACGCTGGACGCCTTCGAAGCCGCCACGGCCCAGCTTCGCCGCGACATCGCCGAGGGAGAACTGCGCGCGCCGTCCGACGGCGTCATCGACAAACGCATCCTGGAAGTCGGCGACATGGCTTCGCCGCAGAAAGCCGTGTTCACCCTGGCGCTGACCGATCCCTTGTGGGTGCGCGTGTGGCTGCCGGAAACGCGGCTTGGCCGCATCCCGACCGGAGCGCGCGCCACCGTGCATACCGACAGCCATCCCGGCAAAGCCTATTCCGGATGGGTCGGCTACGTATCACCCAGCGCCGAGTTCACCCCGAAGTCCGTGGAAACGGCCGACGTGCGTTCGAGCTTGGTCTACCAGGCCCGCGTCTTTGTCTGCTCCGGCGCTGACGAACTGCGCCAGGGCATGCCCGCGACGGTGAAAATCGCGCTCGACCAGCCGCCGCCAACGGCCGCCCTGCCCTGCCCTAGAGAAAAACCTTGAAAAAGCAATCAACCGCGACGGGCGCGACAAACACGACGAAAAGCAAAGAAATCCCCGTCATTCCCGCGAACGCGGAAATGACGGCGGACACAGGGATGACGGCGATTTTCACGAGAATGACGGGGATTTTCTTTCGCCTTTCGCTTTTCGCCGTGCCCGCCGTGATTAAGATTTTTCGTTTTCGTTCTTCGTCGTGTCCGTCGCACCTGTCGTGGTTCAAAAGTTTTTGCCTTTCTCCGTAAACTCTCCGTGGTCAAAAGTGAAAATCCCCGTCATTCCCGCGAACGCGGGAATCCAGCGCGTAAGCCCTGGCGCGAAGCGCCCTGGAATGAAGTCTCCCTCTTGAGAAAGGCGTCGCGCGGCACAAGCCGCGTGACGGAAGGAGTTGCAGCAAGCAACGGCTATCGCCTTTTCCGCCGCATCCGAAAACCCGCCGCCAAACTCCCTCCGTCCTACCTTCGGCGTGACACCTCCCTCGAAAGGGAGACTCGCCGTGGTTTCTCCCCACGTGGTGAATCGGCATGAACGCCCGTCGTGACGGCGATGCCGCGCCGGTTCTCGTCGCCGACGGGCTGGCGAAATCGTTCGTTACCGGCAAACAGCGCAGCGTGGCGCTGGACGGGGTGAGTTTCGCCATTGCTCCTGGGGTCGTCACCGGATTGATCGGCCCCGACGGCGCTGGCAAGACCACCCTGATGCGGCTGGCCGCCGGGCTGCTCGTTCCCGACGCCGGGACGATCCGCGCGTTCGGCCTGGACGCCACGCGGGAATCGCTCGCGGCGCAGGCGTCGCTCGGCTACATGCCGCAGCGTTTCGGCCTCTACGAAGACCTCACCGCGCGGGAAAACCTCGATCTCCACGCCGACCTGCAAGGCGTGCCCAGGCGGGAGCGGGCCGGGCGCTACGCCGATCTGATGCGCATGACCGGCCTCTCGCCCTTCATCGATCGGCTGGCCGGGCGCATGTCCGGCGGCATGAAGCAGAAGCTCGGCCTGGCCTGCGCCCTAGTGCGCCCGCCGCGCCTGCTGCTGCTCGACGAGCCGACGGTCGGCGTCGATCCCGTGTCGCGCCGCGAACTGTGGGCGATCGTCGACCGCCTGGTGAACGAAAACGGCATGAGCGTGCTGCTATCCACCGCCTACCTCGACGAGGCCGAGCGTTGCCGCGACGTCATCCTGCTGCACGAGGGCAAGGTACTCGACCAGGGGCGGCCGGGGGAAATGAGCGCCCGCCTGTCCGGACGCGCGTGGTCCGTGACCGTTCCCCATTCCTCCCATCGGCCGCTGCAAATGGCGCTGATGAGCGTTCCCGGCGTGATCGACGCCCTGGTCCAGGGCGAACAGGTGCGCGTGGTCACGCGGGATCCGGTGTTTCCCGCAGCGGCGAGCGGCCTTCCGGAAATGGCCGGCGGCACCGTCGCGCCGGCCGAGCCGCGCTTCGAGGACGTTTTCGTGGACAGGCTGCTGGAGCGGAAAACGGCGGACAAAAAAACGAAACAGCCGCGCGGCGCGGCGCTCCCGCCCTCTCCGCCGCCCGCCGCCCGATCCCCATCGCCCACGGTCATCCGGGTCAGCCGTCTGGTTCGGCGTTTCGGCGATTTCCTTGCCGTCGACGGCGTCGGTTTCGAAGTCCGGCGCGGCGAGATTTTCGGTCTCCTCGGCGCCAACGGCGCGGGAAAATCGACGACCTTCCGCATGCTTTGCGGCCTGCTTCCGGCCAGCGGCGGGCATCTCGAAGTCGCCGGCTTCGACCTGCGCCGCGCCGCCGCCGTGGCCCGCGAGCGCATCGGCTACATGTCGCAGAAATTTTCCCAATACACCCATCTGAGCGTGGCGCAGAATCTCGAATTCTTCGCCGGCGCCTACGGCCTGGCCGGAACCCGCCGCGCCGGACGGATCGCCTGGGCGGAGGACGAATTCGATCTGGCCGGCTACCGCGACCGCCTCGCCGGCGACCTGCCGCTCGGCTACAAGCAACGCCTGGCGATGGCCTGCGCGCTGATGCACGGCCCGGACATCCTGTTTCTCGACGAACCGACCTCCGGCGTCGACCCGCTGGCGCGGCGCGAATTCTGGCGGCGCATCAACGCCCTGGCGCTCTCCGGCGTGACCGTGCTGGTGACCACCCATTTCATGGAAGAAGCGGAGTATTGCGACCGCCTGGTCATCCTGGCCGCGGGCCGCATCCTGGCCGAGGGTGAACCCGCCGCGATCAAGGCCGCCGCGCGCTCGCCGGAACGCCCGCGCCCAGGCATGGAAGACGCCTTCATCGCGCTGGTGGAAAAATCCTGAGAAACGGCCCGCCACGGAACGCCCGCGCCGGGAACCGCGAGAAATCACGCGCGCGCCGTGTCGCAGAATAAAATCAGCCACGATGAACGCGGCGGCGCGGCGGGCGCGGCGGAAAGCGAAAACCCGGCGAAACCCAAAAAGATTCCCCGCTTCCGTTTCTCGCCATGCCCGTCGCGGTAGACCGTTTTTCCCCATTTTTCGCCGCGCCCGCCGCGCCGCCGTGGTTAAATGCGCTCACCTTTCTTCGTACCCGCCCGTCCTCACATGAACCCCGCCCGCCGCGCCGCCCTGTTCGAATGCCTGAAAACCGCCAATCCGGCGCCAACCACCGAACTCGAATACGCCACGCCGTTCCAGTTGTTGATTGCCGTCATCCTCTCGGCGCAAGCCACCGACAAGAGCGTCAACGCCGCCACGCGACGCCTGTTCGCCGACGCGCCGACGCCGCGAGCCATGCTCGATCTCGGCGAGGAAACGCTGGCCGGCTGCATCAGGCACATCGGGCTATACCGCGCCAAGTCGAAAAACGTCATCGAAACCTGCCGGTTACTGCTCGAACGGCACGGCAGCGAGGTACCGCGCGACCGGGCGGCGCTCGAAGCGCTGCCCGGCGTCGGACGCAAGACCGCCAACGTGGTGCTCAACACGGCCTTCGGCGAACCGACCATCGCCGTCGACACGCACATTTTCCGCGTCGCCAACCGCACCGGCCTCGCCCCCGGAAAAACGCCGCTCGCCGTCGAACTTGCCCTGCTGAAGGCGGTCCCCGCGACCTACCGCAAAAACGCCCATCACTGGCTGATCCTGCACGGCCGCTACGTGTGCAAGGCGCGCAAGCCGGAATGCGGATGCTGCGCAATCAGCGATTTCTGCGAATATCCGGACAAAAAATAACCGAGCCGCGAACGCGGAGAAAAGATATTGACCACGACGGGCGCGCGGGCACGACGAAAAGCGAAAATCTGGAACCCACCGTCATTTCCGCGTTTGCTGGAATGGCGAGTTTCCCTGTCTGTCCGCGTTTTGGAATGTGACCGTCTGACTCCCTCCGTCCCACAGCTTCGCCGTGAGCCACCTCCCTCAAGGAGGAGGCTTTACGCCGGGGTTCAGCAACTAATTAGCGACAGGCATTCATGCCTGTCGCTGTGAACGAACTTGGAAGGGGTTTGCACCCCTCCCAAGTATCTACGGTCGAAACCCCGGCCTTCCAGGCCGGGGTTCCAGCCTTCGCACCGCCCTAAAGGGCGGGGTTTCAAACCGGAGTCAGTTTTACGATGAACGGCGGTGAATAGGGCTTTGGCGGCACAATGGGGCTGGATCAGGGTGCGGGGACATTTCCTTTTCCATGTTTCACCCTGTTCAAAACCCGGAATCCGCCTGCTTTTCATCCCGCCGTTTTTCACTTCCGGCGTTCCTGAACCGTTCCCCTACCCGGCCACGTCGAAGCCGGCGCTTTCGATGGCTTCCCTGAATCGCGCGGGCTGGATGGCTTGCGGGTCGTAGTCGATTTCGGCTCGCGCCTCTTCCAGCGACACCCTGGCCCCGGACACACCGGGCAGCGCCCGCAGGAGGGTCGTCACGTTCTTCACGCAACCCTGGCAGTGCATACCTTCAATATTCACGACAAAACGTTCCATTCCGAAAACCTCCAAAATCAACCCTGAAAAGCCGCCTCGACCACGGCGGGCGCGGCGAAGATCGGGAATCCACCGGGCATCGCGCTTTCGTTCGACGGCGTCCCACTCTACACCCAAACCCTGGTTTCCCGCCGTGAACGCCGTGGTTCGGCGACGGATTCCGGGGATCATCGGGCGTTCGGTCGCGCCTTCCATCGCTTGAGCAGCAGCGAGTTGGACACCACCGATACCGAACTCAGGGCCATCGCCGCGCCGGCGACGACCGGATTCAGCCAGCCCAGCGCCGCCAGCGGAATCCCCAGCAGGTTGTAGATGAACGCCCAGAACAGGTTCTGCCGGATTTTGCCGAGCGTGGCGCGCGAAAGTGCGATGGCGTCGGCCACGCCGCCGAGGTCGCCGCGCACCAGCGTGATGTCGGCGGCCTCGATGGCGGCGTCCGATCCCGCGCCCATGGCGAAACCGACGTCGGCGGTGGCCAGCGCCGGCGCGTCGTTGATGCCGTCGCCGACCATCGCCACCACGTTTCCGCCGGACTTGAGATCATCGATGGCGTCGGCCTTGCCGGCCGGCGAAACGCCGGCGCGAAAATCCCCGATGCCCGCGCGGCGCGCGATCGCCGCCGCCGTGACCGGATTGTCGCCGGTCAGCATCACCACCCGCACGCCCATCGCTTCGAGCCGGGCGACGGCGGCCGGCGACGAATCGCGCAAGGGGTCGGCGATGGCCAGCATCGCCAGCGCGACGCCTTCCTCGGCGAGCACGACGACGGTTTTGCCTTCGTTCCGCAAGGCGGCGAGCCGTTCCGCCGGCAGCGCCGCGCCGGGAAACCAGTCCGGCATCCCCAGGCGAAGCGAGCGGCCGCCGATCACGCCCGCCACGCCCGCGCCCGGCGTGGCCTTGAAACCGGCCAGTTCCGGCAGCGCCATCCCCTTGTTCCTCACCGCGCGCAGGATGGCTTTCGCCAGGGGATGTTCCGATCCCTGTTCCAGCCCGGCGGCCAGCGCCAGCGCCTCGCTGGCGGGCAGCGCCTCGCCGGCGGGCAGCGCCAGCGGCGTCACGTCGGTCACTTCCGGCTCGCCGCGCGTCAGCGTGCCGGTCTTGTCGACCGCCAGCACGCGCGTTTTTTCGGCGCGCTCCAGCGCCTCGGCGTTCTTCACCAGAATGCCGGCGCGCGCGCCCTGCCCCGCGCCGACCATGATCGCCGTCGGCGTGGCCAGTCCCAGCGCGCACGGGCAGGCGATCACCAGCACGGCGACGGCGTTGATGAGCGCCGCGTCGAACGCGCCGCCGCAAAACCACCATCCGGCGAACGTCAGCAGCGCGATACCGCAAACGACGGGGACGAAAATCGCCGCGACGCGATCCGCCAGCCGCTGCACGGGCGCTTTCGATCCCTGCGCCTCGGCCACCCGGCGGATGATGCCCGCCAGTAGCGTGTGCTCGCCGACGCCGGTGGCGCGGCAGCGCAACATGCCTTCGCCGTTGGCCGTCGCCGCGAAAACGCGCCCGCCGGCGCGCTTGTCCACCGGCATGCTCTCGCCGGTGAGCATCGCCTCGTTGACGCTCGACGCGCCGTCGAGCACCTCGCCGTCGACCGGCACGCTCTCTCCGGGACGGACGATGAACACGTCGCCCGGCCCGATCAGCGCCGCGTCGATTTCCACGAGCCGCCCGTCGCGTTCGACGCGCGCCGTCCTCGGCTGCAAGCGCATGAGCGCCTCGATCGCCGCCGTGGTCCGCGCCTTGGCGCGCGATTCGAGCAGCTTGCCGAGCAGCACCAGCGTGATGACCGCCGCCGACGCTTCGAAATAGACGGGCAGCGCCGACAGGCCGCCGACCGTCACGGCCAGGCTGAAAACATACGCGGCGCTCGTGCCGAGCGCGACCAGCACATCCATGTTCGCCCCGCCGCCGCGCAACGCCCTCCAGCCGCCGCCGTAAAAACGCCCACCGATCCAGAACTGCACCGGCGTGGCCAGCAGCAATTGCAGCCAGCGCGGCAAAAGATCGTGCGGCACCCCATCATGCGACGCGCCGTCGCCGAACATCGCCGCCATCTGCGCGACGAGCGGCAGCGTCAGCGCCGCGGCGATCCAGAAACGCCTGAGTTCGGCGCGATGCGCGGCGAGCTTGCGCGCCTTCTCCTCCTCGCGCGAATGCTCATCGAGCAGGCGGGCGGAAAAACCCGCCCCGGCGACGGCTTCGATCACCCGGCCCGGATCGGCGATCCCCGGACGGTAACGCACGCGCGCGCGCTCCGAGGCGAAGTTGACCGCCGCCTCGACGCCGTCGACGCGATTGAGCGCCTTTTCCAGGCGCGCCGCGCAGGCGGCGCAGCTCATGCCCTCGATGGAAAGTTCCAGCGTTCGCGGCGGCACTTCGAATCCGGCCTTCTCGATCGCCGCGACCACCTCGCGCACCGACGCGCCGGACGACGCCAACCCGACGCTGACCCGCTCCGAGGCCAGGTTGACGCTGGCCGTCACGCCCGGCAAACGGTTCAAGACCTTCTCGATACGCGCCGCGCAGGCGGCGCAAGTCATGCCATCGACGGGAAGGTCGAAGCGCGCGGGAGGAGAAACGGCTGACGAGGACATTTTCAAAGCCTGTACACGGGCGAGACCGCCACGAAAGCGGCCGACGGCGAAGTATACACAGAGGATCCCGCCGGAAACGCGCCGCCCGCGAAACACGACGGTCATTATTCCCTTTCAGGAGCGTTTTTCGTTCGCTTCTTCACAACGCGAGCGAGCATCCCGCAGAAAACGAACGCACCGCCATCCTCCGCGCAAAGCGCGCTGAAACAAAGCCTCCCTCAAGAGGGAGGTGGTCCGCGGCAAACCGTGGGGCGGAAGGAATCAGGCGGTTGAGGAAGGAATCGGGCGGTCGAGTTTCCAGACAAGAATAGGCGGCTCACGCGGTAGCGCGTTTTTGAATCGAACACCCGCAAATTTCCACCGCCACCCACGCCCCGTCATTCCCGCGAACGCGGTAATGACGACAGTGATGGAACCGGCAAAGGCAGCGGTAAACCGGAATAGGAGTCAGGCGGTTGGGAAAGGAATCGGGCGCTTGAATTTCCAGACAAGAATAGGCGGCTCGCGTGGTAGCGCGTTTTTGAATCGAACACCCGCAAATTTCCACCGCCACCCACGCCCCGTCATTC
>JAIRPF010000137.1 GCA_031257115.1 Accumulibacter sp. | reverse complement strand
GTACGCCCTGGATTCCCGCTTTCGCGGGAATGACGGAGGGGAGGCGGGCGAATGACGGGGTTTCCGTTGGGGTGTCTGTTCATCCGCGTTTGGAAATTCGATCACCTGACTTCTTCCGTCAGGCGGCTTGCGCCGCGCTGTCCGTGGCTCGTCTTCGCGGCGCGATCAGTCTGGAAATGGCGTCGTGTACCGCTTCGTCATTTTTCTTGATTTTCCCGGTGTGGCTGTTAGACTCCCAAGACTTTTCGACGCGCGGAGATGATGGTATGTCGGGCTGGTCTGGATCGTTGATGGTCTTTTTCGTGGCGATCGCCGTGGGCGCGATGCCTGTGGACGCCGTCTACGGCAAGCAGAGCAACGATCCGGAACCGGGCTGGCGTCCGGGTTCGCTTTCCGTCGGCGCGGGACAGAAGACAGGCGTCGCCGGGAAGAAGCCGGAAACTTCGATCGCCGCCCGGAGCGCGGGGCCATCGGCCTGGAAAAGACCGGCGGCGGGGCGCGAGGACCGCGCGCCGGAGGTGAAATCCAGCGTGGCGCTCGTCGTCGAACAGATGGGGGGCGGCGCGCTGTTCCAGAAAAACGCCGATGCCGTCATGCCGATCGCGTCGATCACCAAACTGATGACGGCCATGGTGGTTCTGGACGGCGCGCCCGATTTGCAGGAAATCGTTTCCATCGCCGATGACGACGTCGATTACGCGCGGGGAAGCCGCTCGCGCCTCCACGTGGGCGCCGCCATGACGCGCGAAACGGCGCTGCTGCTGGCGTTGATGGCCTCGGAGAATCGCGCCGCGCACGCGCTGGCGCGCCATTATCCGGGCGGAATGCCCGCCTTTTTGCGGGCGATGAACGAAAAGGCGAATTCACTCGGTATGCGCGATACGTATTTCGAGGATCCCACCGGGCTGAGCAGCAACAACGTCTCGACCGCGATCGATCTGGCGAAGATGGTCGACGAAGCCCATCGCTATCCCCTCATCCGCGAATTCTCGACGACGCCGGAAGCCGTGGTGGAGGTCGCCGGAAAGCCGCTCGGTTTCCACAATACCAATCCGCTGGTCAGGAATGTCGCCTGGGACGTCGGCCTGTCCAAGACGGGATACATCCACGAGGCGGGGAAATGCCTGGTCATGCAGGCGCGCCTGGCGGACAGGCCGGTCGTCATCGTCCTGCTCGACGCCGCGGGCAAACTGACCCGCGTGGGCGACGCCAACCGGATCAAGCGCTGGCTGGAGGCTCCGCGCGGCGCGCGGCAACAGGCTTCGTTCGGATCGCCGGTCGTCGCTCCTCCGGGCTGATCCCGCATCCCGCCGCGGCAAGGCGTCACCGCGAGCCTCGTTCCATTTCCAGTCATTCCGCGCGCGCCTGCCCGCGCAGCAGATTCGCCAGGCGTTCCGGGTAGCCCGTGATGATTCCGTTGACGCCGAGGCGCATGAGCCTTTCCATTTCATCATAAAACGGACTCCGGTTTGAAACCCCGCCCCTTAGGGCGGCGCGAAGGCTGAAACCCCGGCCTGAAGGCCGGGGTTTCGACCGTGGCTACTTGGAAGGGGTGCGAACTCCTTCCAGGTTCGTTCACAGCGGCAGGCATGAATGCCTGCCGCTAATGAGTTGCTGAAACCACCCCGCGCGACGGGGAACGACAAGTCAGCGGCTTCCGCCCCCGTCGTAAACTCCGGGGAGGCCGGAAACGTCACGGCGGAGGATCGCAGGCTCGTCGAATCGGCCACGCCCGACCGGCAGGCGCGAACGCTCGACGAGGCGAAGGCGGCGGCCAAGGCATTTGTCGGCAAGCGGCTTGAGAATCGTGTGCTGCGTCTCAAGGGAACGGTGTCGAAAACCAATCTTGGCAAGATGGCGAGCGAAAGCGCCACTATCAAATCCGTTTCTCCGGAAAGTCATGCGCTGGCGATCGCCAACGCCGACAAGCTGTTTGAAAACGCGACACTGGATTATCCGACGGGGGACAAGCGCGCCGAGCCAACGATAGCCGCTATCCACCGCCTCTACGCGCCGATGCTGATGCCGGATGGAGACGTTTTGGCCGTCAAGCTGACCGTCAAGGAGACGACTGGCCCGAACGAGCCATCGGGCGGCGGATGCTCGCCTACAGCCCGGGGCACGCTTTCATGGCCGCCGGGGTGATGGGTTTGCCGCTGACGAACGTCGCGGGGCTGCTCGTCTCGGCCATCGGCGGCGGCGACGGGGGGCCGCCGGAGGATTTGGAACAGGCGCTGCGCGAATCCATCGGCGACGAGGACTTGGCGAACCTGCTGCCGCGCGGGCCGCTGTGGTTCATGGGACTGGATTCAAAGCTCGCCCAGGACAAGGTGTTCTCGGTGACGCCCTACACGGAATGGCCGCTCTCGCGAGAGGGCGTGGAGAAGCTCGCGGCGGGGGCGATGGAGCCGGGCATGTCGACGCTGGAGAAGTTCGCCGGGGGCATCGAGTCGATGCGCCAAGGGGACTATTACCGGGGTCTGGAAGCGATGCTGTCGAGCGGGCTGGCGGGGCTGGTGAAGGCGGGCGCGGCTGACGAACCAGGGCTACGCGCTCAGAAATGGCGACGTGCTCGTCCAGCCCGACGACCTGCCGGGCATCGACGCCGCCCTCTCGGCGCTGGGACTGCGCGCGCCTAACGCGCGGCGGCTCGACTGGATGCGGAGCCGCCAGTACGAGATCGACACGTTCTACCGGGAACGGACGGCGGAAATCAAGCGCGAGTACGTCAAGGCCGCGCGCGAGGGCGACACAAGCGCGATGCGCGAAGCCAAGGAGCGTGGCAGGCGATCCAGGCCGGCAAGGATCGGGCGCGGGCAATGTTCGGCGGCTCGGCGAAGGAACTCAGGAAGCAGCCGCTGGCCTCCCTGCTCAAGGCGCCAACGGAGGCGCGTAAACGACAGGAACGAGAGCAGCGTGCCGTCGGCGAGTAACGCGGGAAGGCACGTAAAAAAAGGGCTGAAAGGGCCCTTTTCTTTGGCTGGGCGTTGTAGATGGGTGATTCGATGCGGTGTGCGATCGGCTACAGGGCAGATGTGGCAAGGGTTTCTGAATGTTGATGGGGACGTGGGAATGTCTCTTAAGAGGGAGGCTCATTCTTGCGGCGCTTCGCGCCGGAAAGTACGCGCTGGATTCCCGCTTTCGCGGGAATGACGGCAGGGATGGAATCGGCAAAGGCGGCGGCGGTTTCCGTTTTCCGCCTCCGCCTCCGAATCATTTGGCCGGACTGTCTGGCCGGGTTACTTGGCCGTTACTTGGCCGTTACTTGGCCGGATTAGGGCCGATGCGCTGGCCGTGCTGTACGCGCTCAGGCGCTTTGTGCACCATGGTGTAGGCATAGTCGACGCCCATGCCGTAGGCGCCGGAATGCTCACGCACGATGTTCATCACGGCGTCGTAGGTGTTCTTGCGCGCCCAGTCGCGCTGCCACTCCAGCAAGACCTGCTGCCAGGTCACCGGCACGATGCCGGCTTGCACCATGCGATCCATCGCGTATTTGTGGGCGTCGGCCGAAGTGCCGCCGGAAGCGTCGGCCACCATGTAGATTTCGTAGCCGCCTTCCAGCGCCGCGCACAGGGCGAAGGTGCAGTTGCAGACTTCCGTCCACAGTCCGGAGACGACGACTTTCTTGCGGCCGTTGGCGGCCAGCGCGTCGCGCACGTTCTGGTCGTCCCAGGAATTCATCGAGGTGCGTTCCAGGATGCGGTGTTCGGGAAATACCGCCAGCAATTCGGGATAGGTGTGGCCGGAGAAGCCCTCGGTTTCGACGGTGGTAATGGTGGTCGGGATATTGAACACCTTGGCGGCCTTGGCCAGCGCCACGACGTTGTTCTTCAGGACTTGCCGGTCGATCGACTGCACGCCGAAAGCCATTTGCGGCTGCTGGTCGATGAAAATCAACTGGCTGTTTTGCGGGGTCAGGACTTCGAGGTACTTGGACATGACGGTTTCTCCGTGGTGGTTGAATGAACATGCCGTGGCGGCAAACATTGCGGATGCGGCAAGCGCCAGACCGTGAACAATCCGTGGCCGGCGTCCGACGCCGGGGAAGGCCGCCGGAATCTTCCCCGATCCTTGAAATTTCAGCCGGCCGTGTCTACCAGAACCAGTTCGGCGTCCTCGCGGGCGGTGACGCGGAGGCTGTCCTCGCCGTGGATCGCCGCGCCATCGCACGCCTGCAAGACGACGCCGTTGACTTCGACCTGTCCGCTGGCCGGCACCATATAGGCATAGCGATCCGCGCCCAGGCGGTATTCGACCGTTTCGCCAGCCTTCAGCGTGGCGCCCAGCACGCGGGCGTCGGTGCGGATCGGCAGCGCGCCGTCGTCGCCTTCCATGCCGCTGGCCAGGGCCACGAATTGCCCGGAACGATCGCTTTTGGGAAATTGTCTGGAACCCCATGAAGGCGTTCCGCCACGATGGCCGGGAACGATCCAGATTTGAAAGATGCGCGTGATGCCCGGTTCGAGGTTGTATTCGGAATGACGGATACCCGTGCCCGCGCTCATCACCTGCACGTCGCCCGCCTCGGTGCGGCCCTTGTTGCCCATGCTGTCCTCATGGGTGATGGCGCCTTCGCGGACATAGGTGACGATTTCCATGTCGGCGTGCGGATGCAGCGGAAACCCCGTGTCCGGCGCGATGGTATCGTCATTCCAGACGCGCAACGCTCCCCAGTTCATTCGCAGCGGATCGTAATAATCGGCAAAGGAAAAATGATGCTTGGTATCGAGCCAGCCGTGGTTGAATCCACCCAGCTCGCCGAAAGGACGACGTTCGATCATGACAAACCACTCCAGACGATAATCTTATCCAGTATGGTTTGCCCGGCGATCGCAAAACACACCCCAACTTACTCTCGTGGAGCTTAAAGGTTCGTTCCGATGGCCCGTTCCGGTGGATAGCGCGGATCACGCCTTCCGTCGCCGCCCTTGCAAATGCAACATCGTTGCGTTTGTACGGCCATTGTGCTTGAATGGCACGTCATCCACCCGCCGCCCGGACTCTCCCATGCCGATCCCCGTTTCCTTGCCCATTCAAATCGTCCTGGCCTGCCTGCTCGGCGGCGTATTGAGCATTGGCGCCGCCGCGCTGATCCTGTTCGGTCTCCCGCGCAAGTGGATCGCGTTCACGGTGAGCTTTTCCACCGGCCTGCTCCTGGCGATGGCCTTGCTGCGCCTGCTCCCGGAGGCGCTGGAGGGCGATCTGACGCCGCACGAAACGTTCTCCATCCTGCTCGGCGGCATCCTGGGTTTTTTCGCCCTGGAAAAGATCGCGCTGTGGCGTCACGCGCACCACGGCGCCGGCGACGCGCACGCGGGAGCGGCGCATTGCGAGGATCACACGCACGCGCATCATCACGCCCACGCCGCGGACGGCGGCGCCTTGGCCATCCTGGTCGGCGACGGATTCCACAATTTCACCGACGGCCTGCTCATCGCCGCCGCGTTTCTCGCCGATCCGCTGCTCGGCTGGAATACGACGCTGGCCATCATCGCCCACGAGGTGCCGCAGGAAGCCGGCGATTTCGCCGTCCTGCTCGGCGCGGGCTGGACGCGCGCGCAAGCCCTGATCTGGAACCTCGTCTCCAGCCTGGCCGCGATTCTCGGCGGCCTCGCCGGTTATTACCTGCTCGACCAGGCGCACGACTGGATTCCGATCATCATCACGCTCGCCGCGTCGAGCTTCCTCTACGTCGCCATCGCCGACCTGATGCCCCGCCTGAAGCGCGAATCCACGTCGATCGGCTGGCACGGCGCGCTGCTGCTCGCCGGCATCGCCGTCGTCGCGCTGGGCGGGGCGCATTCTCATTGAGCGGTTTCGACCACGGCGGATACGACGGTCACGGCGAATTTCATTCCTGAATTGCCCATACCCTTGCCGGCTTCGCCCTGCCGTGCCAAGGCACTGTTTGCGGCACGCCCTCGCGGCGAAAGCCGGTATTCAGAACAGCGTTCGGGAAACCGAAGCCTTCTGGATTCAGGCTCGCGCGGAGCGACTATATCCGTCGAAACGGACGGACTGATGCCAGGGGCGGGCGCGATTTCATTTTCAAATCGTTCGCGCGGCAGGGCAAAGCCGGCAAAAACACGGGCCATCCGGAATTGGAATAAAATCGGGCGGAAACGCTCCGACCGCTTTCCAACCGTGCAAACCTCCATCCTTGTCCGCGCCCTTGGCCGGGTCGATTACACGCCGGCCTGGCGGGCGATGATCGACTTCACCGCCGCGCGCGCCACGGCGACGCCGGACGAGCTGTGGATTTGCGAGCATCCGCCGGTGTATACCCTGGGTCAGGCCGGCAAACCGGAACACCGGCTCGTCGACAACGGCATTCCCCTGGTGAAGGTCGACCGTGGCGGACAAATCACGTACCACGGCCCCGGCCAGGTCGTCGTCTACGCGCTGCTCGACCTCAAGCGGCGCGGCATCGGCGCGCGCGGGCTGGTCGACCGCCTGGAGCAGGCGGTCATCGATCTCCTGGCCGAACACGGCGTCGCCGCGAAGCGCCTCGACGGCGCGCCCGGCGTCTATGTCGACGCCGGCGGCGGCGCGGTCTGGCCGGCGAAGGTCGCCGCGCTCGGCCTGCGCATCCGCCGCGGTTGCAGCTACCACGGCGTCTCGCTCAACGTGGATATGGATCTCGCGCCGTTTTCGGCGATTGATCCCTGCGGCTACGCCGGCATGCCCGTCGCGCAGACCCGCGACCTGGGCGTTCCCCTGACGCCGACGCGGGCCGGCGAGGCGCTCGCCCGGCATCTGCTCCGGCAATTGGAGTCGCCATGACCGAACCGACCCGGCCCGAAACCAGGATGGCGGGCGTCAAACAGAAGGGCGAGCAAAAAACGGCGCGCCTCCCGATCGAGATCGTCCCGCTGGACGCACCCCTGCGCAAACCGACCTGGATTCGCGCCAAGGCCGGCAGTCCGGCCGGGCGCTTCGGCGAAATCAAGCGCATGTTGCGCGAGCAGAAATTGCACACCGTCTGCGAGGAAGCCGCCTGTCCGAACATCGGCGAGTGTTTCGGGCGCGGAACGGCCACCTTCATGATCCTCGGCGACCTCTGCACGCGCCGCTGCCCGTTCTGCGACGTCGGACACGGCAGGCCGCTGCCGCCCGATCCCGGCGAGCCGGCGCGCCTCGCCGAAAGCGTGGCGCGCCTCGGACTGCGCTACGCGGTGATCACCAGCGTCGACCGCGACGATCTGCGCGACGGCGGCGCGGGCCATTTCGCCGACGTCGTCGCGGCGGTGCGCGCGGCCTCGCCGGCCACCGTCATCGAAACGCTGGTGCCGGATT
Organism: Accumulibacter sp.; assembly: GCA_031257115.1. Taxonomy (GTDB): domain Bacteria; phylum Pseudomonadota; class Gammaproteobacteria; order Burkholderiales; family Rhodocyclaceae; genus Propionivibrio. The sequence continues at coordinate 4,213 of JAIRPF010000137.1, read as the reverse complement.
TCCGCGGACGCATGGAAATCGCCATCGACGCGCTCGGACGCGCCTTGCCCGACGTACTCAACCACAACCTGGAAACCGTCCCGCGCCTGTACAAACAAGCCCGTCCGGGTGCCGACTATGGGCACTCGCTGGAATTCCTGCGCCGTTTCAAGGAACGCCATCCGCAGATTCCCACCAAATCCGGCCTGATGGTCGGCCTTGGCGAGACCGACGAGGAAATCCTGGCGGCCATGCGCGATCTGCGCGCCCACGGCGTCGAGATGCTAACCGTCGGCCAATACCTCGCCCCCTCGGCGCACCACCTGCCGGTCCTCCGCTACGCGCCCCCGGAAACCTTCACGCGCTTCGAAGAAGCGGCGAGGGTCATGGGTTTCTCCGCCGCCGCCTGCGCCCCGATGGTGCGTTCGAGCTACCAGGCGGACAAACAAGCGCACAACGCCGGCGTGTCCCGGAACCCTCCCGATCGGGAAAACCTTGGGAAAAGCGATTGACCACGGCCATCGCGGCGGGCACGACGAGAAGCGGGAAGCGAGAGAAAAAATCCGTCATTCCCGCGCAAGCGGGAATCCAGTGCGTGCCTTCCGGCGCGTAGCGCCGCAAAACAAACTCCCCTCCCAAGGAAAGTGTCACGTCGAAGGCGTGACGGAGAGAACCTGGCGGCGGGATTCCCGAATGCGGCCGGGAAAAACCACCGCCTGATTCCTTCCCCGACAGGTCGGCTCCTTTCTCGACGGTTGGGTTCTTTCCTCGACCCCAACCCCCTCCGGCTCGCGGCTTTGCCGCAGGCCATCTCCCTCAAGGAGGAGGATTTGATATTGGAGCGCGGGCGTCCCGCCTGCAAAAGAGAGCGAACGAAGCGGGCGGGACACCCGCGCTCCAATCCGCTCCAATTCGCTCCAATTCATATGCCGGTTCGAGTCTTTGGGTTTTCTCGCGCGAAGCGCGCTGGACAAACCTCCCTCTTGAGGGAAGTGGCTCGCGGCAAAGCCGCGAGTCGGAGGGAGTCGGCGATTGAGTTTCAGGCGTGGATGTTTGGTGGACGAACTGGATTTCGGCGAGCGAGAGGATGGCGGGTTTTTCTGGTCATCCGCGTTTGATGATTCAACCACCCGACTCCTTTCGTCACGCCTTCGGCGCGACATCTCCCTCAGGAGGGAGGCTTGGCTTGCGGTGCTTCGCGCCGGAAGGCACGCGCTGGATTCCCGCTTTCGCGGGAATGACGGAGCTTGGGCTTTCTTTCGCTTCTCGCCGTGCTTGCCACGTCCGCCACGTCCGCCGTGCCCGCTATGGCTAAAAAGATTTTCGCTTTTCTCCGTGTTCTCCGCGCTCTCCGTGGTTAACGCTTTCCGCCTTCCGCCGCGACCAAGCCCAGCCCTTTACCCCAGGTCGACCGGGACGAACAGCGTGGCGTTGCCGCGCTGGATCAGCAGGGCAATCCGTTTCGACGCTTTTGCCGTCAGCGCCCGCAGTTGTTCGACCGAGGTCACGGCTTCGCCGTTGACCGACAGCACGACGTCGCCCGGACGGATGCCGGCGCGCGCCGCCGCGCCCGATACGTTTTCGACCAGAAGGCCGTTCTTGCCGTCGAGCTGGCGGCGCTCGTCGGGCCGCAGCGGGCGCAGGGCGAGGCCCAGCTTGCCCGGCCCGGTTTCCTTGTCGTCGGCGTTGGCGGTGTTTTCCGCCTTGCCGCCGCCGACCTTGACCTCGATGTCGCGCGTCGCGCCCTTGCGCCAGATTTGCAGCCTGGCCGAATCGCCCGGACGGATGCCGGCGACAATCGGCGGCAATTCGTTCGAGGACTGGATCTCCTGGCCGTTGACCGACAGGATCACGTCGCCGGGTTCGAGTCCGGCCCGCGCCGCCGGGCTGTCGTTCTCGACCGAGCTGATTAGCGCGCCGGTCGGCCTGGAGAGGCCGAAGGACTCGGCCAGTCCCTGGTTGACTTCCTGGATCGAGACGCCCAAACGGCCGCGCTGCACCTTGCCGTGCTTGATGATCTGATCCTGTATGGAGATCGCCACGTCGATCGGGATGGCGAAGGAGAGTCCCTGGTAGCCGCCGGTGCGGCTGTAGATCTGCGAGTTGATGCCGATCACCTCGCCGGCCATGTTGAACAGCGGCCCGCCGGAGTTGCCGGGATTGACCGCCACGTCGGTCTGGATGAACGGCACGTAGTTGTCGTCCGGCAGCGAGCGCGACTTGGCCGAGACGATGCCGGCGGTGGCGCTGCTCTCGAAACCGAAGGGCGAGCCGATCGCCAGCACCCATTCGCCGACGCGCGTACCGGCCGAGCTGCCGATCTTCACCGTCGGCAGATTGCGCGCCTCGATCTTCAGCACCGCCACGTCGGACGCCTTGTCGGCGCCAAGCACCTTGGCCTTGAATTCGCGCTTGTCGTTCAGGCGCACGATCACTTCGTCGGCGTCGCTCACCACGTGCGCGTTGGTCAGGATGACGCCGTCCTCGCGCACGATGAAGCCCGATCCCTGTCCGCGCACCTGCTGCTCGCCGCGCTGCTGCGGAATCCGGAAGTGGCGGAAAAACTCGTAGAACGGGTCGTTCGGGTCGAGGCCCGGAAAATCGGGCATTGCCTGTCCCCTGACCTTGCCGGAGACGGCGATGTTGACCACCGCCGCGCCGTTGCGCGCGACGATGTCGCTCATGTCGGGCAACGCCGCGCCCGCCGAGGGCGCGGCCACGGCGGCGGCGATGGGCGCGGCGCGGTTTTCCCACGATCCCTGGTGGCTGGCAAGCGAATAAGCGCCGCTCAGCGCCGCCGACACCGCGGCCACGAGCAGCGTTTTTTTCAAAATCCGGATGGTCATGATCGATCTCCTGGGCGTTTTCCAAAGCACATGGCGTGCGACGGAAGCATCCTAGCGGAAAAAACTTAAATCAAACTTAAAACCCGGCCCGATGATTTTCTTATCCTTCCCCATCCGCCAGGGCGCGAGAACCGGCCGGGCCGCGAGACAAGTCACGGCCCGGCCGGTTTCCTTCTTCAATGCCGTGTCCGGCGGTGGAAATCCCGATGGAAATCCGTTCCCCGGCGGGGAACGCGAATGACCACGGCCCTTCGGCACCAAATCGAGGATCAGGGGCCGGGTTGGAGCAACGCGGAAACTGAAAGCCAGAACGCGGGAACGGAGAAACCGGGGGGGCGCTTCGCGCCAACCCGGCCTGCGGCTACCTGCCACGAGGGGAGACGCGCAGGTTGCGGGTGATCGAAGCAAACCCCACTCCCCGCTTACTCGCTGACATCCTCCCCGTCAGGCCAATCAATGGTGGCATTGCCACTGGAAAAATTGATCTGCCCAAACAGTTTATAACGATGACTGTTTATTGCGTCCAATGTTACCGTTTGAATGTTGGCCCGCGTATAGGATTCCGCCGCTATGATGAGCGCCCGGAATTCTCCGCCCATTCCATTCCCTTCATAGGCCTTGAAAGGGTACTGTAAAACATCGGGGCCGACATTTACATAATAAAGCGGAATGTCAGCCTTGCCGTTGGCGATTTTGACAAGGTGATATGTATTGTTGGAAGGCCAGCCTGTTATTTCTTTCAAGCCCTCGACAGCCAAATCGCCATCAGGAGACCCTTCGGCATGGATATACATACCGTTATAGGAGGCCAGGCCGGTTACCGTGAGATAACCTTTGGCCGCCGGGAATATCCCGCTGCCTCCGCCGACATCGCCGCCACCACCACCATCGCTGCTACTACCGCCATCGCCGCCGCCACCACTACCGTCGCCGCCGCCATCGCTGCTGCTGCTACCGCCGTTGTTGCCGCCGCCATCGTCACTCTGTCCGCCTCCGCCTCCGCCGCCGCAACCGGCGACCGCGAGCATTACGGCGAACGAGATGAGAAACAAAAAACCTTGCAAGCGTTTCATTGAAGACTCCTTGGGTTGAGAAGAAAGAAACGCGGGGCGTAGCCTTGCCGCCGCGGAAATGACTGATCCCCGACGCAAAAAGGCCCCGTCTCCAAAGGAAACAGGGCCTCGATTCGGGGGAAGGACGGAAACTCTCGCGGCGTCGAAACCGCCGGAAAATTCTCCGTTACCTGGCTACGGGTATCTGGTGCGGCTTGCGGCTTGCGGCTTGCGGCTTGCGGCTTGCGGCTTGCGGCTTGCGGCTTGCGGCTTGCGGCTTGCGGCTTGCGGCTTGCGGCTTGCGGCTTGCGGCTTGCGGCTTGCGGCTAGCGGCTT
>JAIRPF010000090.1 GCA_031257115.1 Accumulibacter sp. | reverse complement strand
CGGTTCGGGAAACGGGCGAGGGGCGTGAAAGCCGTTATCTTGGCGGCGCTGATCGCCGGTGTCGGTTGCGCGGGCGGGTGGGTCCATCGGGAAAAGGGGGTGGGAACGAGAGGGGCCGTACAACAACAAAAAGCAGTAACAATGGCATTGAAATGGCCTGACCAACGAAGCGATTCGGTTTGTCTACAAAAATATAAGTTGAAAGGTACGCAATACGAAGAAAAACCGTTTTGCCTTTATAAAAACGTTGGTGGGAAAGAAACGATCGCTCTGGTCGGGGACAGTCATGCCTGGATGTTGTTTGACGCAATTGCCAAATTCAATGCCAACAACGGAATTAACACTGTGTTGCTTGCGCACGCAGGAAATAACAATGTGTTTTACGGTTGGGCGGCTGATTTTGACAATACGGAAAGTCTCTATCAAGCAATAAGGTCGGATAGCAGCATACGAAAGGTTTTCATCGTCACGGCGAGTGATTATGTTCACCCGGACCCTGCATGTAGAGAAAACGTCTGCAAGGAAAGAAAAGTCCGCAACTACAAAGAATTCGAGAAAGCAACGCAGGAGGCTATAACCAGATTTTCCGAAATGGAGAAGAAAGTTTTTATTCTTGCCGACAATCCATATTTGCCATTCAATCCAAGGAGTGTATTTGTAAATCAACCTCTTAGAGCATCATTACATAAACGTCGAGCAGATTTACGTCTCTATAGAGAAGATGTTTTGAAACGACAGAAAAATTATCTGGAGGCGCTTTCTTACGTCAAGGGAGCAACGATTATTTTTTCAATCGACGCATACTGCCCCGCCGCGACTGGCGAATGCCTTCTCTTTGATGAAAACAACGTCCCCTTATATTCTGATTCCAACCACATCTCACCTTCCGCTGGTGGTAGATTTGTTGTCGAGCGGATATTAAGCCCTTATCTGACGGCAGAATGAGAAGATCAATAGAGTTGATACGGCGTGTTACCTCTTATGGGAACCGCCTGATAATTTGGTATCCGCTGCGAACCTCTCCGGAAGCCATGCCATGATCAAGACTTTCGCTGAAGTAGTGGTACGGAACACGCTCGCCCCTGTATCCAACACATCCGCAAAATAATTTTATTACGCATGATTTTCGTGGAGGAGGATGGCATCCGCCCGTTTTTCCCGCGCACAGCGCGCTGAAATAAAACCTCCTTAGCGAGGGAAGCGTCACGCCGAAGGCGGCCCATTTAATGACACCCTTTCGGATGAATGAATCTCATCGGTACACGTCGCGGCGGTTTCCGATCCGCACCGCAAGGATACGCTAAGCGTTGTCCTCGATGCTGCTAATGATGCGGTAATCACCAACGCGATATTCCCAATAGATGCCAAGGCGCGAACCCTTGAGCGCTTCGCCAATGGCGCGCGGTCGTCCAACGGCGCCACGCGCTCATGCAGAAAGGCCAGGATGCGGCGGGCATGTTGCGGGTCGATCTTGTCAAGTTCGCGCTCGGCGGCGGGGTCTAGCTCAACTTTCCATGCCATAACGCTTCATGACTTTTTCGAGCGGTACGATCTGAGTGCGCCCGGCGCGAATGTATTGATTTACAAGACCGTGCCCGGATCTGTCCTTTGCAGCCCTTCGGGCTGGAGGCAAGGGACTGGATTCCCGCTTTCGGGGGAATGACGCGGGGGCGGGAATGACGAGGGGGCGGAAACGACGGGGCAGGAACGACGTGGGGACGCCGGATTTCCGCTTGTCGAGGGGATGACGGGAATTCGTGGGCGTTTTGATGGGAATTTACAGGCGGCTGATTCAGAAACGCTCCAATGAGACACCGATTCACCGGATTCGGTAGACATGTTCATGGCCGACGCCGCATCGGCAGCACCACCATCGCCACATCGGCAGCGTCTGAAGGCCAACCGCCGCCGATCATCGTCGACGGCGATTCGCCATGCACTCTCTCCGCGTCTTCGCGCCCGTGGTGGCCGACAAGCCGTCGGCACGGCCGGAATTTCCGTGGCGGCGCGGCTTTGGGCTATACTACGCATTTATTTCGTCCTGGAATACCGTTGTGTCGGCGGAGTGCCTGGTAAAAATCACCGACGTCAATTTTGCCTATGACGACCGTTCGATCCTCAAGGGGATCGACATGGAGATTCCCCGTGGGCAGCTGGTCGCCATCATGGGGAATTCCGGCTGCGGCAAGACGACGCTGCTGCGCCTGATCGGCGGGCAGTTGAAGCCCGTCAGCGGGGAAATCCTGGTCGATGGCGAGTCGGTGCCACGGATGACGCACGGCGAACTGTACGCCATGCGCCGGCGCATGGGGATGCTGTTCCAGTTCGGCGCGCTGTTTACGGATATTTCGGTCTTCGAGAACGTGGCCTACCTGATGCGCGAGCACACCGACCTGCCCGATGAGATCATCCGCGACATGGTCCTGATGAAGTTGAACGCCGTCGGCCTGCGCGGCGCGCACCACCTGATGCCCGCCGAGCTGTCCGGCGGGATGGCCCGGCGCGTGGCGCTGGCGCGGGCGATCGCGCTCGATCCGATGCTCATCATGTACGACGAGCCTTTCGCCGGCCTCGATCCGATTTCGATGGGGGTGATCGGGCAGTTGATCCGCCGCCTGAACGACGCGCTGGGCGCCACCACGCTGCTGGTGACTCACGACGTGCAGGAGGCGCTGCTCATCGTCGATTACGTGTATTTCGTCTCCGACGGGCAGATCGTGGCCCAGGGAACGCCCGACGAAATCCGCGCCTCGCGCGATCCGTTCGTGCATCAGTTCGTGTTCGGCGAGGCCGACGGCCCCGTCCATTTCCATTATCCGGCGCCTCCCTTCGGGGAGGATCTGGCGCGGAACACCGGCCATGCGTAGCGGAACATTTTCCTGCGCGATCGAACTGGTCCGCGCGCTGGGCCGCCGCGTCAACGACGCGCTGCAGACGCTCGGTTTCGCGTCCCGTTTCTTCGTGACGATCCTGGCGTATTCGGGCCAGTCGTTCCGCCGTTTGCATCTGACGATCCGCGAAATCTACTTTTCCGGCTTTCAGTCGCTCGTGATCATCCTCGTTTCCGGCCTGTTCATCGGCATGGTGCTCGGTATGCAGGGCTATGAGACCCTGCAACGCTACGGTTCGTCCGAGGCGCTCGGCGTGCTGGTGGCGCTGTCGCTCACCCGCGAGCTTGGGCCGGTGGTCTCCGCGCTGCTCTTCGCCTCGCGCGCCGGTTCCTCGATCACCGCCGAGATCGGCCTGATGAAGGCGACCGAGCAGTTGACCGCGATGGACATGATGGCCGTCAACCCGATCGCCCGCGTGGTGGCGCCGCGTTTCTGGGGCGGCGTCGTCTCGATGCCGCTCCTGGCGGCGCTGTTCTCGGCCATCGGGGTCTTCGGCGGGTATCTGGTCGGCGTCGTGCTGATCGGCGTCGACGAGGGGGCGTTCTGGTCGCAGATGCAGGGATCGGTGGATTTTCATCTCGACATCGTGAACGGCATCGTCAAGAGTTTCGTCTTCGGCGTCGCGGTCTCGCTGATCGCGGTCTTCGAGGGCTACGACGCCGTGCCGACGGCCGAGGGCGTTTCGGCTTCGATCAAGAGGACGGTGGTGTACTCGGCGCTGGCGATCCTCGCGCTGGATCTCGTGTTGACCTCGTTCATGTTCCGGGGGATTTGATGAATCGCAAGCTGCTTGATCTCTGGGTGGGCTTTTTCGTGGCCGTCGGTTTCGCCGCCGTCCTGTTCTTGGCGCTGCGCGTGGGCAATGTCTCGTCGGGCAATTTCGCCGAAACGTACCGGCTCACCGCCCGCTTCGACAACATCGGCGGGCTGAAGGTGCGCGGCCCGGTGAAGAGCGCCGGCGTCGTCGTCGGCCGGGTGGCGGAAATCCGTTTCGATCCGCAGAGCTACGAAGCCCTGGTGACCGTGACGATCGACGAGCGTTACAAGTTTCCGAAAGACACGTTCGCGTCGATTCTGACGGCGGGGCTGCTCGGTGAACAGTACATCGGCCTCGACGCCGGCGGCGACGACAAGATGTTGCAGGCCGGCGACACGTTCGCCAAGACCCAGTCGGCGGTCGTGCTGGAAAAACTCATCGGCCAGTTCATGTTCAACAAGGCGTCCGAAAATCTCGAAAGCAAGTGAGCGGAAGGATGGGAGTCGTGAAAAGCCATATTGCCAGGCGTTGCGGCGTCGCCCTCGCGGTATTCGTGGTGGCGGCGGGCATGGCCGGGTGCGCGTCGACGGCGAGAAACCCGAAAGACCCTTTCGAAGGGTTCAACCGGGCCATGTTCTCGATCAACGAAGGTCTCGACGTCGTGGCCAAGCCGGTCGCCCAGGGCTACGAAGCGATCGTTCCAGGCCCGGTCAGGACGGGTATCGGAAATTTCTTCGGCAACATCGCGGATGTGTGGATCGCCATCAACAATCTGTTGCAGGGAAAGATTACCGAGGGCGCGTCGGACGTCGGGCGCGTGCTGGTCAATTCGACGGTGGGAATCGCCGGCCTGATCGACGTGGCGAGCAGCCTGGGGCTGGAAAAGCACGCCGAGGATTTCGGGCAGACGCTGGGCCGATGGGGCGTCGGCGAGGGGCCGTACCTGTATTGGCCGATCCTTGGGCCGAGGAACGTGCGGGATACGTTCGGTTTCGTCGTCGACGCTTCCGTCGACCCGCTGTCGCGCGTGCATGACGTGCCCACGCGCAATACCCTGACCGGCGTGCGCTTCGTCGACGTGCGCGCCAGCCTGCTGCCGGCCGACAAGGTGGTCGAGGAAGCGGCGTTCGACAAATACAGCTATATCCGCAACGCCTACTTCCAGATGCGGCGCAGCGCCCTGTACGACGGAAATCCGCCGCCCGATGACGCGGAGGAGGATGAGGATGATGACGAGAAATGATTTTTTCGAGGTGAGCGCCATGAAATGGTTTTTCCCGCTGATCCTGGGTTTCGTCCTGTCCGTTCCGTCCGCGCCGGCGCAGGAGCAAGTGGTTTCGCCCGACGCGCTCATCAGGCAAATCACCGAGGATGTGCTCTCCATTGTCCGCGAGGATAGGGACATCCAGGGCGGCGATACGCGCAAGGCCATCGAACTGGTCGAGGCCAAGGCCCTGCCGCATTTCAATTTCCAGCGCATGACGGCGCTGGCGATGGGGCGGGACTGGAAAAAGGCCGATCCCGGCCAGCGGGAAAGGCTGGTCGACGAATTCAGGACGCTGCTGGTGCGCACGTATTCGAACGCGCTGACCGGGTACAAGGATCAGATCGTGCGCTACAGGCCGTTCAACAAGCCGGCCGGCGACGGGGGGGACGCGGTGGTCAGGACGGAAGTGCTGCAATCGGGCGGCAAGCCGGTTCAGATCGACTATTCCGTCGAAAAAGGGGCGGACGGCTGGAAGATCTACGACGTGACGGTCGCGGGCGTCAGCCTGGTGACCAACTACCGCGACACCTTCAACCAGGAAGTGCGCGCCAACGGCGTCGACGGCCTCGTCAAGATGCTATCCGACAAGAATAAACAGCTCGAAGCCGGCAAGAAATGATCGACAGGGACGGAAACACGTACCGGGTGGCCTCGCCCATGATCATCGCCAACGCGCGCGCCCTGCTGGCGGCGGGGCGCGGCCTCCTCGCCGCGGAAGCGGAAAAGGACGTGACGCTCGACCTGGCGTCGGTGCGGGAAGTCGATTCCTCGGCGCTCTCCGTTCTCTTCGGGCTGCAACGCGCCGCCGCCGCGCGCGGGCTGGCGCTCTCCGTGGCCAATCCCCCGGCGAGTCTCCTGAGCCTCGCCGGCCTCTACGGCGTCGCCGGATCGCCGCCGCTCGCCTGACCGGCGGCGCGCGATCACCCCTCGACCGGCGGATGTCATGGGCGTTGCCGTTTCGATCCGGCGGATCAGCAAGCGTTTCGGCAATGTCCAGGCCCTGGACGGCGTCGACCTCGAAATCGGTGAAGGCGAATTCTTCGGGCTGCTCGGCCCTAACGGCGCCGGAAAAACGACCCTGATTTCCTGTCTCGCCGGACTGGCGCGCCCCGATTCCGGCCAGGTGAGCGTGATGGGTTTCGACGTGCAGAACCGCTACCGGGAAGCGCGCCGGCAACTGGGAGTGGTTCCGCAGGAACTGGTGTTCGACCCGTTCTTCACTGTGCGCGAGACCCTGCGCATCCAGTCCGGCTATTTCGGCCTGCGCCGGAACGACGCCTGGATCGACGAGATCCTCGAAAACCTCGACCTGACGGCCAAGGCGGACACCAACATGCGCCGCCTGTCCGGCGGCATGAAACGGCGCGTGCTCGTGGCGCAGGCCCTGGTGCACAGGCCGCCCGTCATCGTGCTGGACGAGCCGACGGCGGGCGTCGACGTGGAATTGCGCCAAGGTTTGTGGCAGTTCGTGCAGCGCCTGAACGGCGAAGGGCATACGGTCATCCTCACCACGCACTACATCGAGGAGGCCGAGGCGCTCTGCGGACGGATCGCCATGCTCAAGCAAGGGCGCGTCGTCGCCCTTGATTCGACGCGCCACCTGCTGGAGCGTTTCTCCGTATACAAACTGAGCCTGCGGATCGGCAGCGCGGACAGGCTTCCCGACGCGGTGGCGCGGCGTGCTCCGCTCGCCAATGGAACCCTGGATTTCCAGCTGCGCGGCCCGGACGAAGTCGAACCGCTGCTCGCCGCCATCCGCGAAGCGGGCTGCCCGATCGAGGACATGCGCATGAGCACGACCGATCTGGAAGACGTGTTCATCGAGATCATGAACGGGCGGGATATGGAAAGCCAGGAAAAACCGGAAAACCCGGAAAAATCGGGAGAGGCGCGATGAGCGGCTTTCGCACCCTGCTCTACAAGGAAGTCCTGCGTTTCTGGAAGGTTGCCTTTCAGACCGTGGCCGCGCCGGTGCTCACCGCGCTGCTCTACCTGCTGATCTTCGCCCACGTGCTGGAAAGCCGCATCGAGATCAACGGCCTGCGTTACACGGCTTTTCTGCTTCCGGGACTGGTCATGATGTCGGTGCTGCAAAACGCCTTCGCCAACAGCTCGTCCAGCCTGATCCAGGCCAAGGTGGCCGGCAGCATCATCTTCGTGCTTCTGCCGCCGATCTCCTACGGCGAATTCTTTCTCGCCTACGCCGGCGCGGCGGTGCTGCGCGGCGTCATGGTCGGCCTGGGCGTGCTGGCGGTCACGGCGTGGTTCGCGCCCCTGCAATTCGCGGCGCCGTGGTGGATTCTCGCCTTCGCGCTGCTCGGCGGGGGAATCATGGGATCGCTCGGCATGGTCGCGGGCATCTGGGCGGAAAAATTCGACCAGCTGGCCGCCTTCCAGAATTTCCTGATCCTGCCGCTGACCATGCTCTCCGGCGTCTTCTACTCCATCCACTCGCTGCCGCCTTTCTGGCAGAAGGCCTCCCACATGAATCCCGTCTTCTACCTGATCGACGGCTTCCGCTACGGCTTTTTCGGAGTTTCCGACGTCCCCCCGCTCATGAGCCTGAGCGTTTCCGCCGCGTCCTTCTTGGCGGTGGCGATATGCACGCTGACCCTGCTGCGCAAGGGGTACAAACTGAGGTATTAGCGCGTTCCGACGCAAAGGAATGACGGGCTTCCATTTGTCACGCCGAAAAATTCGATCGCCCTGCTCCTTCATCGATTCTCCTGGCCGCGTCCGGAAGCACGACCGCCCAACGCCCTCCGACCCACGCCATCGCGTGGGCCGCCTTCCTCAGGAGGGAGGCGAAACCAGCGACGGCATTTTTCCGCGCGGTTGTTCGTTTCGGCGCGGCGTATCGCAAGAGCGGGAAATTTTTCGCTTTTCGCCCGGCTTGTCTTTCGTCGTGTCCGCCGTGGTCGAATCCGGTCGGCCCGGATTTACCGGGCGGCGGCCAGTTGGTCGAGTTTTTGTTGAATCTGGGCGAGCGGCACGGCGCCGGGGATGCGCGTTCCGTCGGTGAAGAACAGGGTGGGCGTTCCGGAAATTTTCAGTTTCTGGCCAAGCTCGACCGTTTTCCGCACGGCGCTGGTGTCGCAGTCGCCCTTGCCGGTGGGGGCCTTGCCGTCGATCATCCAGTCGGTCCAGGCCTTGCCCCGGTTGGCCGAACACCAGATGCGGTTGGATTTTTCCAGCGAATCGGGGGAGAGGATCGGCATGAGGAACGTGTAGATGGTCACGTTGTCCAGACTGGTCATCTCCTTGGCCAGGCGCTTGCAGTAGCCGCAATTGGGATCCTCGAACGTGGCGAACACGCGCTTTCCGTCGCCGCGCACCCGCTTGATGGCCAGGTCGAGGGGGAGTTCGGAAAAATTGATGGCCGAGAGCTTTTGCAGGCGTTCGGCGGTGACGTTCTGCATGGTCCGGCCGTCGATCAGTGAGCCGGCCAGGATCGCCGAGATATTCTCGTCGGTATAGAAAATCTGGCCGTCGACATAGACTTCGTACAGGCCGAGATAGCCGGTTTTCGTCACGCTGCCGACCTTGCCGCCGAGCTTGTCCTCGACGGCCTTTTTCACGCTGGCTTCGTCGGCCAGCGCCGGTTGGGCAAGGACGATCGCCAGCAGGAACGAGAAAAATATCTTCGACATGATCCATCTCCATAAACGAGGAAAAACCGGCGCGCGACGGGGTGGAAAGCCGCGTGTCCGGGACGCGCGCCCTTTCACGCCGCGTAGTGTCTCACAAAAAAACGGACGCGGCGCGCGCCGCGCTTTCCGGAGCGGGGCGTTTTCGCCGCGCGCCGCCCGTGTTTTACAGGGATGCGGCGCGATGGTAGAAATCGCCTCCATGAAAAAGAGTCTGGACGAGCGCCGCGAAGTCTATTTTCCGGCGGTGATTCGCGCCGAATACGATTCGCCGATCGACGCGCTGGTCGGCCTGCGCGTTCCGCGGGACGAGGCGATGGACCTGGCGGCGGCGGCCTGGGCGGACGGGCGCGGACGGTGCATCGTGGCGCGGATCGATGGCGGGCGGAGCGTGGCGGCCATCGCGCTCGCCGACGGGCGCTGGGCTGCCTGCAACGCTTTCGTCGGCGAGCTTTGCGCGACGCCGCGCGAGGCGGAGCGGCGGCTCGCGCGGCTGCTCAAGCGCGGACGGCGGGGAACGGTCGGCGCGATGGCGGCGGCGCGCGGGGATGCGCCGGAATAAGACCGTCGCCCGGAAAACATAAGCATAGAAGAAATTCTTCGTTCACCCCGGCCGGCCGTTTGGCTAAGGTGTGGCCTCAAGTTTTTTGTCCGGAAGGAAATCCATGAAATCCTCGCTCAAATCTGTCGTTCTCGCCGCCTCCGCCGCCGCCGCGCTGCTGGCCGCCGCCGCCGGGCGCGCGGCGGTGGAGCCGGTGCGTGTCGGCTATCTGCCGGCCATCGGGCACGCGAAGTATTTCATCGCCCACGAACAGGGGTTCTTCAAGAAAGAGAACCTCGACGTCGAACTCGTCGAATTCCAGAATTCGGCCGACGGCATCAACGCGGTCATCAGCGGCAAGCTGGATACGGGATCGTTCAGCACGCCCGCGCCCCTGCTGTTCTATTCCAAGGGATCGGACATCAAGATCGTCGGCGGCATCATGGGGCAGGACGGCTCGATCATCGTCAAGCCCGAACGCGCGTCCGAAATCCGCTCAATCCCCGACCTGCGCGGCAAGAAGGTCGCCACCGTCCGCCTGGCGTCGAGCGACGCCGTGCTGCGCGCGGCGCTCAAGGACGCCGGCATCGATTGGCGCGCCGACCTCGAAATCTTCGAGCTGAAGAATCCGCCCGCGGTCATCGAGTCCGTCAAATCCGGGCAGGTCGACGCCGGTGTCGTCTGGGGGCCGTTCGATCTCCGGGCCGAGCAGCAGGGGCTGAAAGTCATCGTCCGTTCGGGCGACATCTACCCCGGCCATCCGTGCTGCCGCCTGATCGTGACGAGCGCGCAGCTCAAGAAACCCGAAGTCGTCGAGCGTTTTCTCCGCGCGCTGCTGCAAGCCGAACGCTTCTCGCAGGATCATCGCAAGGAGACGATCGATTCGATCGCCAAATACGTCAAGCTCGACCGCGACACGCTCGAAAAGAGCTTCTATACGCCCAATCTCGACCAGACGACCGACCCCAACGTGAAGGGCGTGGAAAAATTCTGGCTCTCGCTCGTCGCCGCGGATTTCATCGACGGCAAGCGTCCGCTCGATCCCATTTTCGCCATCGAGCCGTACCGGAAGGCGATCGAATCGCTGGCCAGCGAAAACCCGAAGGATGCGTTCTACCGGGCGCGCCTGGCGCAGTTCAAGGAACGCAACCCGTGAATCCGGTCCCGGCCTTGTTCTCCGCCGCCGCTGGCGCGGGCGGTCTTTGCATCGACGACGTCTCTTTCGCGTACCGGGACGAACCCGTCCTGCGCCGCGTCACGCTGGCCGTGCCCGAAGGGCAGTTCGTCAGCTTGCTCGGGCCGAGCGGGTCGGGCAAATCGACGCTGTTGCGCCTGATCGCGGGGCTGGAGAAACCGACGCGCGGGCGCATCGCGTGGAAGGGCGTCGAAATTTCCGGGCCGGGTATCGACCGCGCCGTCGTCTTCCAGAATTATTCGCTTTTCCCGTGGTTTACCGCGCAGGCGAACGTCGCGCTGGCGGTGGGCAAGGCGCATCCGGATTTCACCCGCGCGCAGCGCCTCGCGCTCGCCCGCGAATATCTCGCGCGCGTCGGCCTCGCGGCCGCGGCCGAAAAGTATCCCTTGCAGCTCTCCGGCGGAATGCAGCAGCGCGCGGCCATCGCCCGCGCGCTGGCGCTCGAAGCGCCCGTGCTGCTGATGGACGAGCCTTTCGGCGCGCTCGACCCGGTCAATCGCGGCAGGCTCCAGGATCTGCTGATCGAGGCGTGGAAAAACAGCTCGCCGCGCCGGACCATCATTTTCGTCACCCACGACATCGACGAGGCCGTCTATCTCGGCGACCGCGTGGCGCTTCTGGGCGCCGGCCAGGGCAAACGGCTGCTGGCCGAGATCGACGTATCGCTGCCGCGCCCGCGTCCGCGCGCCGCGTTTTTCGCTTCGGCGCAATTCCGCGCGCTGCGCGAGGACATCGCCGAGCGGCTCGACGCGGACGTCATTTCCGGCCTCGCCGCCAATTGACGCGGGCCAAGGTAAAGACTCATGCTCAAAACCATTCTTCTCAAGGAACCCTCCGGGCAAATGGACGAGAACGGCGCGCCGCGGATTGCCGGGGGCGATCCGGCGCCGGCCGGAAGCGCGTCCGGCGGCGCGCGGGGCGTCCGGGCGTTCGTCGCCTGGGAGGCGCTGGCGCTGTGGGCGCTCCTGCTCGCCGCCTGGCAGATTTCCTCCTTCTTCATCGACCAGCAGGCCAACCCGCTCCTGCCCGCTCCGGCGACGGTCTGGCGGGCGCTGATCGATTCGCTCCCCGAACTCTGGAAGGGCACCGTTTCCTCGTTCTACATCCTGCTTCCCGGTTATGCGCTGGCGGTCGCCGGCGGCGCCGCGATGGGACTGTTCGCCGGGCTGCTGCCCGGCCTGGGGCGCGCCTTTTTCCCGTTCGCCAAGGTCGTCTCGCCGATTCCGCCGACGGTCTACATTCCGTATGCCATCGCCGTGCTCCCGACGTTCCGCGTCTCGGCCGCGTTCGTCGTTTTCGTCGGCGCTTTCTGGCCCGTTTTCCACAACGCCGCGATCGGCGCGCAATCGATCGAGTCGCGCTACCGCGACAACGCGCGCGTTCTCGGCTTCACGCGTCTCGAATCGCTCACGCGCGTCGTTCTTCCGGCGAGCCTGCCGCACATTTTCGCCGGCATGGGCGTCGGACTCGGTTTTTCGTTCATCCTGCTCACGGTCGCCGAACTGTTCGGCGCGAACGCCGGCCTCGGCCGCTTCATCCAGTATTACGCCGATTTCGCCGACTATCCGCGGATGGTCGCCGGAATCGTCTATACCGGCGCGGTCACCTGGTTCTGCATGACCCTGCTGGACAAACTTCGCCACCGGGCGCTTTTCTGGCTGCGCTGAACGGCGAAAAGGGATACGGAGAAAACCTTGAGAAAGTGGATGACCACGGCGGGCGCGGCGGAAGGCAAGCGCTTTGCCCTCGGCGGGCACGGCGAAAAGCAAAAACGTCAGCCACGGAGAATGCGGAGACGAGCGAAGAAAGACCCCGTCATTCCGGCGCAAGCCGGAATCCAGAACGGCGGTGGGGAAACCGAAAACCTCTGGATACCGGCTTTCGCCGGCATGACGGTTTTTCAGCGGCCATCAAGGGGCGTGGCAAGCGCGGCGAAAGGCGGAAACCGTGGGTCACGGGGAAAACGGGGGGGTGTCATGAGATTTCCGTGTCTCTCCGTAAACTCCGTGGTTGAAGGTTTCCTGTCGTCCATGATGAGAAAGCGATTGGCCATTTCCGCGAACACGCTCGTGTTTCTCGCGCTCGCGTTTTCCGCGCCGGCGTGGGCGGCGCTTTTCGACGCCGAGGCGGCTGATCTCCAGGCCGAAATCCGCGCCGCCGGGCGGGAAGGCCGCCGGCTGGCCGTTTTTTTCGAACTGCCCGACTGCCCCGATTGCCTGGAAATGAAACGCCGCGTCTTTTCCGATCCCGCCGTGGAAGAACGGTTCGGACGCCGCTACCGGACGCGGCGGATCGGTCTCGTTTCCACCGTCCCCGTCGTTGACGCCGGGGGCGAGCGGCGCGCGCCGGCGGAACTCGCGGAACGATGGCGCGTTTTCGCCGCGCCGTCCTTCGTTTTCTTCGATTCCGGCGGCCGCGTGGAATACCGTCATACGGGAAGTCTGGCGCGCCCGGCGGATTTCCTGGCCCTCGGACGTTTCGTTTCGGAGGCCATTTACGAGGAACAGCCGTTCTCCGATTATCTTCGCGCGCGTTCGCATTCGGAGAACATGAAGAACGAATCCGGGGGCAACAAACACGGCGGGCACGGCGGCCAATAAAATTTTCCGGTCGCCTCCGCCGCGCCCACGGCGGCCGCCTTTCACTCGCTTCCCATCCGCTTTCATCAACCAAAAAAAGACGAAGTCATGAATCCGAACAAACTCGTTTCACTCAAGGAAGCCGTCTCGCGCTTTGCTTCCGACGGCATCCAGTACGCCAGCGGCGCGGCCCTGCCCGTCGGCTCGGACGCCGTCGCCTTCGGGCGCGAGCTGCTGCGGCAGGGGCGCAAAGGACTGCACGCGCTGTTTCACTGCAATTCGCAGCAGCTCAACCTGCTGGCCGCGGCCGGGGCCGTCGGCAAGGCCGAATGCGGTTTCTCCGGTCTCGAAGTTTTCGGCTTCGCCAACGGACTGCGGCGCGCCGTCGAGAGCGGGCGCGTCGTCCTGGAGGACTATTCGAATCTTTCGATGGCCTTGCGCTTTCTTGGCGGGGCGCTGGACTGGCCTTTTGTTCCGGCGACGGTCAACGTCGGGTCGGACATCGCCTGGCGCAGCGCCTTTTCACCGGACGACCATCCTTCGGAGAAGAAAATTCCGGCGATCTCCGATCCGTTCACCGGCCGCGAACTCGGCGCGCTTTCGCCGCTCAAGCCGGATCTGGCGGCGATTCACGTCACGCTCTCCGATCCCGATGGCAACGCGATCATGATCGGCACCGAATGGAGCCGTTTCGAGCTTTCGCGCGCGGCGAAAAAGGTCGTGCTGCTCGCCGACCACATCGTCGATACCGATTGCGTCCGGCAGTTCCCCAATCTCGTGCGCATTCCCGGCGTCGTCGTCGATGCCGTCGTCTGGCAGCCCTTCGCCGCCTGGCCGCAGGGGTCGCCGGGCGCTTATGACATTGACGAGGAGCACATGCGCCTGATGAACGGGCGGCTCTCCACCGAGGAAGGCACGGCCAGCTACGTCGCGGAATTCGTGACGGGCGTCGACAGCCTGGACGATTACCTGGCGCGGATCGGCGGCGAGGCCATCGAACGGCTGCAAAAAAGCTCGTCGAGCTTTCTGCTCGATCCCTACCGGAAATGGATCAAACCGCGCGAGGAAATCGAATCGCTCCTCGCGCAAAACGCTTCGCGGGGAGAAACTCCATGAGTACAAATCTTTCCTATACGCGGCAGGAAATGATGGCCATTGCGACCGGCAGGGAAATACGCGACGGTGAGCTGGCGATTTTCGGCGTCGGCCTCTCCATGCTGGCGGGTTATTTCGCGCAGGCCCATCACGCGCCCAATGTCCGCTCGATCACGGAAGGCGGCGTTTTCGGCGCGACGCCGGTCGGCGGCCTGCCCTGGGGAATCGAGTGCAACCGCATTTCTTCCAATGCCGTGAGTTTCACGAACGCGATCGACGCGCTCGGCTTTCTGGTGGCCTCCGGGCGCTGCGACGTCGGCGTGATCGGCGCCGCGCAGGTCGACAAGTTCGGCAACGTCAACACGACCGGAATCTGGGGGCGCGAAATCGGCGGGCATTATTCTCCGCCGGGGACGCGGCTGACCGGCGCGGGCGGGGCCAACGACATCGCCAGCGGCGCGCGGCGTTTCGTCATCATGGCGGCGCACGAGAAAAAGCGTTTCGTCGACAAGGTTGAATATATTTCCTCGCCGGGTTATCTTGACGGCGGCGACGCGCGTCGGCGCCACGGCTTCGCGGGCGGCGGCCCTTCGGCCATCGTCACCACGCTCGGCATCCTGCGCCCGCATCCGCGAACGAAGGAATTTGAATTGACCGAATGGTTTTCTTTTTCCAGCGTCGAGGAAATCCGCGCCAGCACGGGATGGGATCTGAAAATCTCGAAAGACGCCGTCCAGGCGGCTGAACCGGGCGAGGCGGAGCTTGCCGCCCTGCGCGCCGTCGACCGGACGGGCATGTTGCGCAAGAAGTGAATGAGTGAACGCCCGCCCGGAACGATTTTGACGAAAGCATAAAGGAGATATTCATCATGACGACGAACGCGCAAGAAACGCCCGATACGCAAGAACCCTTCATCCTGAAAAGGCAGGAGAACGGCATCGTTTTCCTCACGCTCAACCGCCCCCGCGCGCGCAACGCGCTCTCCCAGGCCATGCTCGACGCGCTGCTGGAAGAATTCGACGCCGTCGCGGCGGACGAGAGCGCCTCCGTCGTCGTTCTCGCCGGCGCGGGACCGGCTTTCTGCGCGGGGCACGACCTCAAGGAAATGCGCGCCACCGGTTTCGATCATGCCTACGCGGGAAAACTTTTCGACACCTGCGGAAAGCTGATGCAGCGCATCGTCTCGCTGCCCCAACCGGTCATCGCGCGGGCGCACGGCGTCGCCACGGCCGCCGGCGCGCAGCTCGTCGCCACCTGCGACCTGGCCATCGCCGCGGATACCACCCGCTTCGCCACGCCGGGCGTCAATATCGGGTTTTTCTGTTCCACGCCGATGGTCGCGCTGTCGCGCAACGTCAGCCACAAACATGCCATGCAGATGCTCTTGACCGGCGACCTCATCGACGCGCCGACCGCCCTGCGCTTCGGCCTGGTCAACGAAATCGTGCCCGAAGCGGAACTCGACGCCGCAGTCGCCGCGCTGGCGGCGAAAATCGCCGCCAAGTCGCGGCATACGCTGGCCATCGGCAAGGGAGCCTTCTACCGCCAGGCCGAACTGCCGCTCGCCGCCGCCTACGCCTACGCGCAAAACGTGATGGTGAACAATTTGCGTTCGCTCGACGCGCAGGAAGGCATTTGCGCTTTCATCGACAAACGCACCCCGGTCTGGCGCAATTCCTGATCTGCTTCTTTCCCGGCGCGAAAGAACCGGGAAAGAAGCGTTTCACCTGTCTGCGAAGGTTTTCTCATGAGCGACATCCTCACCTTGCGGCGCTTGCTGCGCCGCGCGCATACCCTGGCCATCGTCGGGCTTTCGGGCGACTGGTACAGGCCCAGCTATTTCGCGGCAAAGTACATGCAGGAGCACGGTTACCGGATCGTTCCGGTCAATCCGAAGTATCCGGAAATCCTGGGCGAAAAAAGCTATCCTGATCTCGTCTCGATTCCTTTTCCGGTCGATCTCGTCGACGTTTTCCGCAAACCGAAGGATTGCGTTCCGATCGCGCGCGATGCCATCGCCATCGGCGCGAAAACGCTCTGGCTGCAAATCGGCGTCGTCAACGAGGAGGCCAGGAAAATCGCCGAGGACGCCGGACTCGACGTCGTCATGGATCGTTGCGTCAAGATCGAATATGCCCGCCTGTTCGGAGGTCTCAACTGGCTGGGCGTCAATACCGGCGTCATTTCATCGCGCCGGCAAACCGCGCTCTGAGGAGAAGGACATGGCCGACCGCAAATACGGATTCGAAACCCTGAGCCTTCATGCCGGACAGATTCCGGATGCCGCGACGGGCAGCCGCGCCGTGCCGATCTACCAGACGACCTCTTACGTCTTCGATTCGCCCGATCACGCCGCCAGCCTGTTCAACCTCCAGACTTTTGGCAACGTCTATTCGCGTCTTTCCAACCCGACGGTCGCGGTGCTCGAAGAGCGCGTCGCCGCGCTGGAGGGCGGACGCGCCGCCGTCGCCACGGCGAGCGGACTCGCGGCGCAGATGGCGGCGTTGCTCAACATCCTCGAAGCCGGCGACGAAATCGTCGCGGCGCGGACGCTCTACGGCGGCACCTATTCGCAGCTCGACGTCAATTTCCGCAAACTCGGCATCCGGACGCATTTCGTCGATTCCGACGACCCGGAAAATTTCGCCCGTGCCATCACGCCGAGAACGAAAGTCCTGTATGCCGAAACGCTGGGCAATCCGTCGCTCAACGTGCTCGACATCGAGCGCGTCGCCAGCATCGCCAATGCCGCCGGACTGCCTCTTTTCGTCGACAACACGTTCGCCTCCCCCTGGCTCTGCCGCCCCTTCGAATGGGGCGCGGCGGTCGTTCTGCATTCGGCGACCAAATTCATCGGCGGACACGGCACGACGATGGGCGGCATCGTCGTCGAATCCGGAAAATTCCCCTGGGATAACGGAAACTTTCCCTGCATGACCGAGCCATCGGTCGGCTACCATGACGTCCGGTTTTACGAGACGTTTGGAGATTTCGGCTTCACGGCGAAATGCCGAATGGAAATACTGCGCACTTTCGGGCCGACGCTCTCGCCGTTCAACGCCTTCCTGCTTCTCCAGGGCGTGGAAACGCTCTCGCTGCGAATGGAGCGGCATTGCTCGAACGCCCTCGCCATCGCCCGTTTCCTCGAAGCGCATCCGAAAGTCGCCTGGGTCAATTACCCGGCGCTGCCGTCGGGAAAATATCATGCGCTGGCGCAAAAATATCTCCCGCGCGGCGGCGGAGCGGTGCTGTCCTTCGGCATCAAGGGCGGCGTGGCGGCCGGGCAGAAATTCATCGATAGTGTTGAGTTCCTGTCGCATCTCGCCAACATCGGCGACGCGAAAACGCTGGTCATTCATCCGGCCTCGACGACGCACCGGCAGATGAGCGAGGAGCAGCAGATCGCCGCCGGCGTGCCGCCCGACCTGATCCGCCTCTCGATCGGCCTCGAAACCCTTGACGACATCCTTTGGGACATCGACCGCGCCCTGTCGAAGACCTGAAACGGCGGGCCAGGCACGGCGGCCGCGACGAAAAGCTGGAAAAAGCGATTGACCACGGCGAGCACGACGCACACAGCGAAGAACAGGAACGAAAAGCCTTGACCACGGAGGGCGCGAAGAGACACGGAGAACGGCGAAAGAAAAGCCCCGTCATGTTTCCAGCGGGCAAAGGAATGACGGGGATTTTTTCACGGGTTCGCTTTTCGCCGGAACCAAGGTATCGCCGTGATTGAAGTTTTCACCGCTTGCCGCGCCCGCTGGGGTTCAAGCCGCTGACGCCACATCAACGTCAATTGAGCGGCGCGGAACGCGCCGCCAAGCCAGGGCATCCCTCTCAAGGGAGGTGTCACGCCGAAGGCGTGACGGAAGGATTTGGGCGGTGGAATTTCCGAACGCGGTTGGAAAAACGATGAAAGAGTGAAGCAGTCGGATTTCCAGACACGAATAAACAGGAAAACCCGTCATTCCCGCGAAAGCGGGAATCCAGAATGTACATTCCGGCGCGAAGCGCCGCATATTCACAGCAGCCTTTCGCCTAGCCAGGAACAAACTGGATTTCCGCGTGCGTTCAAGCCGCATGTTAAGAATTCTTGATTGTTTTTTATGATTTCTTGATGGCTTTGGCGAGATCGAAAATAGATTCTTAACGCGCCTTGAACGAATAATACGTCCTGTGCCGAATCGGTTTCCATGCGGCGGTTTGGCTGAATCCAATGACCGGTAAACATCAGGAGGAAGAAAATGGCGGACGGCGACAAATTGCGGGAAATTCTCGAAAAGGGCGAAACGATACGGTGGAACAGTTCGACGCAAGCCTACGGGCTTTTCGACGAAGCGCACAAGAAATCGACGTCCATGTCCATGGCCGTGGGTTTGGCCGTGGGAATTTTTCTTACCGGAGGCTATTTGTGGCTTTGCCTGTCCCGGAACATAGAATTGAAAAACGTCATCATATTCCTTTGCCTGGGCATTTCCCTGCTGGTCATCTGGAGCCCGATCTCGACCAGAAAACATCTCTCCAGCATGAGGTACGCCATCACGGACAAAAGAGTGATTGCTCTCTCGACGGAGACGGACAAGGCAATCACCATGCCCCTGTCGGCGCTCGACGCCATGCGCGTCGTACAGGCCGGCCCCGAAACCTGCCATATCCTGCTCGGCTCTTCCATTTCGGGAGCTTCCGGGAAGAAACTGACGGCATTGGCCATGCACGGGCAGGACGCGGAAGGCGAGGACAAAGTCAAGACTTCCAAGGGAGTGGTGTTTTACAACATAAGCGCCGGGGCCGAGAGTACACTGCGCGTCCTGCTGCAACCCTTGGCGCCTCGGCACGCTTGACCGCCGCATTGGCGAGGGCGATTTTGCCCTCGCGGCCGGCTTGCCGGATTCCCGTTTCATCGCGGCGTCATGCGGCCGCTTCGGCGGCGGGCGTTTGGAGGCCAACACGGCCTGATGTAAGATGGCTCGCCCAGGCCATGACAAATCATCATGAGGAACAAGAAACGTCCGTTTCGTCTGTCCGCCAAGGATCTGCTGATAGCCGCCCTCGCGATCGTGGTTGCGTGCCTGCTGTGCGGCGTCTTGAGTTTTTTCGGCAAGTCGGATACCCATGCGCCGCTGATTTTCATCCTGGCCGTTCTGGTCGTCTCCAGGCTGACCGAGGGTTATTTTTACGGCGTGCTGACCTCGTTCGCCGCCCTGTTCAGCGTCAACTTCGTTTTTACGTATCCATATTTCGCCTTTGACTTCACGCTGAGCGGCTATCCCCTGACGTTCTGCACGATGCTGGCGGTATCGCTCATTACCAGCGCGCTGACGACGCAGATCAAACAACAGGAAGAATTGCAGATCGAGGCCGAAAAGGAAAAGTTGCGCTCGAACCTGCTGCGCGCGATTTCCCATGACCTGAGAACGCCGCTGGCTTCCATCGTCGGCGCCAGCGCGGTCCTTCTGGAAAACGAAAAAGAAATGACGAACGAGCAGGAACACGCCTTGCTCGAAGAGATCAGGGACGACGCCTCCTGGCTCATCCGGATGGTGGAAAATCTTTTGTCCGTCACGCGCATGGCGGGAGAAACCGTCATCAGCAAACAGCAGGAAGCCCTGGAAGAACTCATCGGGTTTACCGCCCAGAAATTCCGCAAGAATTACCCCGCCATCCCGTTGCGCGTGTCGATACCAAACGAATTGATCTTTATCCACGTGGATGTCATCCTCATCGGACAGGTTTTGGTAAACCTTCTGGAAAACGCGGCGATCCACGGGAAAAGCCTGACGGAAATCACGCTTTCGGTCACACTGGAAAAAACAGGCGGGAAAAAAGCGGTCTTTTCGATAGAGAACGATGGCGTATGGATCGACGAGGAGTTTTTGCCCCATCTTTTTGACAGATACGGCATGTGGGGCAAGGAAGGAAGAAAGTCCGACGGCGGGCGCGGCATGAGGATCGGCCTGTCGGTTTGCGCCGCCATCATCAAGGTGCACGGCGGAGAAATTTCAGCGGAAAACCTGTCTACCGGTGGAGTCCGCTTTCGTTTTTCGCTGCCACTGGATGAAGAGGCGCAGAATGCCCCATAAATGCCGCATCCTGGTCGTAGATGATGAAAACGGCATCTGCCGTTTCATGACGACCATCCTGGAATCCCAGGGCTACGAGGCCGTCGTCGCGCATACCGGCGCGGAAGCGTATGCCGCCGTCGTCTCCCGGTGCCCCGATCTGGTGTTGCTGGACCTGGGGCTTCCCGACATCGACGGGATTTCCATCATCAAGTCGATCCGGGAATGGTCGCGGATACCCATCGTGGTCGTTTCCGCCAGGATGCACGAAAAAGACAAGGTGACGGCATTGGATGCGGGGGCCGACGACTACATCACCAAACCTTTCGGGCCGTCGGAGCTGTCGGCCCGCATTCGCACGGCGCTTCGCCACGCCCAGGGAAACGCCGGGGACGCCGCGCGCGCGGGCAAATACCAAACCGGCGACCTGACGATCGACTACGACAAACACCAGGCATCCATCTCCGGCGTCAACGCCGGCCTCACGAGAAACGAGTACAGGATCATGGTTCTCCTGAGCCGCCATGCCGGCAAGGTCATCACCCACGATTACCTCCTGAGGGAGATATGGGGACCTCATGCCGTTGGAAACAATCAGCTTCTGCGCGTCAACATGGCGAATATCCGGCGAAAAATAGAGAAAAAACCCGCCGACCCGGAATACATCTTCACGGAACCTGGCGTCGGCTATCGCCTTCTGGAAGAGGATTTATTCAAGAGATTTGCTTGAGGGGATAAAGACATTTATGTTTTCGAATAAAAACCGCTGGAAGAAAACCAAATGTCTCTGTCCCCTTGTTTTTGCGGGCAGGACGCCCGCGCTCCAATGTTTGCGGCGCTCCGCGTCGGGAGGATGCGTGTAGGCTGGACAAGTGAGGCACCGTCCAATTTTTACTCGAATGCCTTGATCGTTTGAGTAAAAAGCACTCACATGTCGCATGGCTCCACGTATCTGTCCAATGCGCCGGACATCGTTTGCCGAAATTTCCCGTTCATCCCCAATGCCCCCCGAGACCGTTCGTTTGCCGCGGATTTCCGGCCAATCATGCCTGTCGGCAATGATTTTCGGCAATGGAATAGTGATCCGCCGGCCGGTTGGCCGCAAGCGGATTTTCATCGCGGCATATAAATTGCTTATTTGCTCTGTGTCTTTATCGACAGACAATTTTTCATTGGACATGTATTCATAGAGGAGAGATCAAATGTCGAAAAAAGTCTTCCTGGGTCTTGAAATCCTGGCGGGGGCTTTCATTCTTGCCGCATGTGGCGGAGGCGGGGGCGGAGGGGACGGCGTGGCGGCTCCGCCGGGAGATCCGACTTCCCGGATCGGATTTTCGGCCGATCCGGCGTGGGGTTCCGGCCAATCCCTCGACATCAGCGGCACGACCCGTTCCGGAGATCCCTACAGCCAGGACGGCGTGGCCTTGACCGCGGCAACGACCTACGTCGATCTTCCCTATGGGCAATATGACGTCGTCTGGCATCACGATGTCAATCACGCCGGGCACTACAACGGCGACGAGCATCATCGATTCACCGTCAGCGCGCCGAATCACCACTATGGCCACCATTGACATGCAAGGGCGGGCACGAAAACACATGGCATCGATCCATCCGGGCCGCTCCGGTGGTCCGGTCATGGGCCGATCCGTCAGCCCTGCATTTTGGACGCCAGCGTTTTTCTTGTGATTCCCAGGCGTCTGGCCGCTTCGCTTTTGTTGCCGCCGACATTTTCCACGGTCTGGGTCACGATGATTTTCTCGATTTCTTCGAGCGTCATGCCGGCGAAATTCATTCCACGGGCCGCCCCGTCCCCTTCTCCGTCCAGAAGGTTGGGCGGCAGTTCCCGTTCGCTGATGTATTCCCCCATGAGGAGCACCACCGCGCGTTCCACGGTATTTTCGAGTTCCCGCACATTGCCCGGCCAGGGGTATTTCACCATCCTGTCCATGGCGCCCGGCGTAAAACCCTTCACCGTCTTTTCGTTTTTCGCGGCGTGTTGCCTGAGAAAATGCGCGGCGAGGAGCGGGATGTCCTCGACCCGTTCCCGCAGCGCGGGAAGCTCAAGAGAAACCACGTTGAGCCGATAGTACAGGTCTTGCCTGAAATTTCCTTTTTCGACTTCTTCCCTGAGGTTTTTATTGGTCGCCGCCAGGATGCGGATATCCACTTTTATCGCCCGGTCGCCTCCGACGCGCTGGATTTCCCGCTCCTGGATCGCGCGCAGCAGTTTTGCCTGCATGGGCAGAAGCATTTCGCCTATCTCGTCCAGGAAGATTGTTCCGCCGCTTGCGGCCAGGAAACGGCCCTCGCGCCGTTTTTCAGCGCCGGTGAAAGCGCCTCTCTCGTGCCCGAACAATTCCGATTCCAGCAGCGTTTCCGTCAGGGCGGCGCAGTTGACGGCGACATAGGGGCCGGCCCGCCGCTTGCTGTTGGCATGGATCAGTTTCGCCAGCAACTCCTTGCCGGTGCCGGATTCGCCGCCGATCAGCACGGTGACTTCGGATGAAGCCACGCTGGCGGCCATGTCCAGAATCCGGCGCATGGCCGGACTTTGACCGATGATTTCGCTCCGCCCGAATTCCGGAGGGAGCATACTGCGCGGCGCTTCGTTCTCGTTGCGCAGGCTGGCATGGTCCGCGGCCCTTTCCAGGGTGAGCTTCAGTTCGTCGAAATCCAGGGGTTTCGTCAGATAGTCATACGCTCCGGACTTGATGGCTGCCACGGCGTCATCGACGCCGGAATACGCGGTCATGATCAGGATCGGGATGGCCGGGTTGTACGCCTTGATTTCCTTGAGGGCTTCGATGCCGCTGACGCCGGTCATCCGGACGTCCATGAGCACGAGGTCGAAAGGCTCCGCCTTGCACGCGGCGATGGCGGCCTCTCCGCTTTCCGCCCCGCTTGCCGCATATCCCCATTCCGAGGAAAGCGCGATCAGGGTCCGGCGGTGGCTGCCATCGTCGTCTACCACCAGCAGCTTGATCCTGGCGTTTTGTGTCATACCTCTTCCTTGTGGTGTCTCCGCATGGGAATGGACAGCGTGAAGGCGCTTCCCGAACCCGGGGCGCTTTTCACCGAGATGCCGCCGCCATGCCCCTCGATGATCTGATGGACGATCGCCAGACCGAGGCCGGTTCCGGACGCTTTCGTCGTGAAGTACGGCGTGAAGATGGAGGCCAGGACTTCTTGCGACATTCCCTCGCCGTCATCCCTGACGCATAGGACGCACATGTTTTCCTCGTCGCGCGGCCTGATGGAAATTTCCAGCGTGCCGCCCGGCTTCATGGCCTGGACGGCATTGAGAAACAGGTTGAGCAAGGCTTGCGTGAAACGTTCCGCGTTCATGGGAATCCTGGGCAATGTTTCGTCCTCGTCGAAAACGACGTGGATTTTTTTCGCCCGGATATCCGCGCCGGCAAGCCGCAGGGCGCGGGCGACGACCTCATTGATGTTCGCGTCGGCAAGTTTCATGACGCCCGGTTTGGCGAATTCAAGCAATTGCGATACCACGCGGTTCAGGCGATCCGCTTCGGAAATCATCGTTTTCGCGGCTTCTTCTTCCGGTTCCGAGGAACGCACTCTCGCCGCCAGGAACGTCGCGATCCCTTTTATGGAACTGAGCGGATTGCGGATTTCATGCGCCACGCCGGCGGCCAGGTTTCCAAGCGCGGCAAGTTTGTCGTTGCGTCGCGCCTCGGCCTGTAGCCGCTTCATTTCGGAAATGTCCCGCAGGATGAAAAGATGCCCCAGGAAAAGGCCGTCTTCATCACGGATTTGCGAGGCGCTGACACTGACGGGAGTGACGTCGCCGTTTACGCGGAACTCCATCTCATGCTCGATGATTTTTTTGTTCCGCGAGAGCGTGGTAATGATTCCCTTCCAGTCGAGGCCGGGAACGGCGTCCATCGGAGTCCCGGCGACCGTTTCCCGACTCATGCGCAACATGGCGAGCGCCGTTTCATTGGTCATGCCCATGACGCCGCGCGGATCGCAGGTGATCAGCCCCACGGGCAGGTTGGTCACGACTTCCGAGGCCAAGGCGCGGGTATCTTTCAGCAGACGCCGCGAGCGCCGGTAGCCCTCCGCCCAGAAAAGGGAAAAAGAACTGCCGAGGGCCAATATCACCGCGACGGCGGCGGCCATCGAATTGTTGAAGCGGTCACTGGCGAGAATGGCCTCATAAGGCCTGTTGTCGAAACCGATCATGGCAAAACTGTGCGGAGCGTGTTCCGACTGATCGTCCCGCTCCCCGTTTTTGCCGTGCGTATGCCTGTTCTCGTGAAAATCGTCGTGAAAATCGAGCGGACTGTGGTGGTAGCCTGGCGCCGGGGAAAACTCCCGGTAGACTTCGAAGGCATGGCTGTCGGAGCCTTGGACGGTATGCCAGGCAACGTCCTTGGGCGGCTCGGCGGAAGGCAGTCTTTGCCTGGGAAGGATTTTCCCGACCTCCTGGGGATTGCTGTGCGCCAGGACGCGCCCGTCTTCGTCGACGATGGCAATGTACAGTATGCCCCGCCGCCGGGCGGTTTCCATGACGAACTTCTGCAGAATCCTGACGCCTTCGCCGAGGCTTATTTCCGTCCTCGTGGCCGCTTCCAGCGCCCAGACGAGCGCATCCGCCCTGTCGAGAAAATTTTGCGTAATGTGCTCCCGCTCCCGTTCCGTGTTCCGCCACGCGAACAAAGCGATCGCCAAGGCCAGGATGGCGGAAAAGCCGACGACGAGCCGTGGAGAGAAGCCGAACAACAGACGGGAACAGGCGGAAATTTTCTGCGACCCGGCGTCCGGCGTACTGGATTTGCGTGCGTTAGTCATGAGACATGAGTTTAATGGATCGGAGACATTCATGTTTCTAAACAACGGCATGGAAGGAAATGAAATGTGTCCGATCCTCGCCGCCATCGCTTGCGCCAAGAGCCTGTCCGCGGTCGGCTCAAGGTTCGAGTTTTACACAAGCCGCCTTGTCGGCGGGGACGCAGGATACGGAACATACCGGAGTACCGTATTGATCCGTGCTGGCGGGGCCTCGCGGTTGGCTTGAACAGACGACGTCTCCCGACCGGCCTCTGACGCAGTAGCCTGGGCCGCAGACCGGTACGCCGTAAAGATCGAATTCGATACCGCCGCCCGGAGTCGAACAGAAGATTTCTCCGTCATGGTTCCTGACGCATCGGGAATCTGGCTGCTGGCACACGACCCGGCCGTTGCGGAACCTCACGCAGTCCAGGGCCGTGGCCGTCATCGACGAAAGGCCGATCACGAGCGCGACAGAAATATAAAGGGGAGACGTGCTTTTCATTTCAATTCTCCTCTTCAGTCTCGATCCGGCCATCGCCGAAGAAAAATGGTGGAAGCGGAGGCCCAAAATCTTGTCCGCAAAATGGGCGGCATCGATCGGATTCCGCAACGCCATCGGATCGAGAGGGCCAGGCTTTCACGAGAAACGCCTCATGGAAGGCGACGGATCCCCGTGGCATCTTCGCCTTGGGCCGTTGGTCGAAGCCGAGCGCCAAAAAGACATCTTGCGGCACGCCCTCGTGAATCAACTCCGGAGGGTTCCTGAACCCGAAGCGTACATAATACGCGGGATCGCCGACCAGCGCGCATCCCTTGCCGCCCATTTTCTTCAGGCGTTCAAGGCTGGCGCGTATCAGCATGGAGCCGATGCCGCGCCGCTGCTCGTCGGGCGTCACCGAAATCGGACCGAGTCCGTACCAGCCTTCGCTGCCGTCGGCAATGGTCACGGGTGAAAACGCGATGTGTCCAACAATCTTTCCGTCGAGTTCGGCGACAAGTGAAACCGACAACGCTCCCGCGTTCCGCAGTGCATCGACCACGAGTTGTTCGGTATGTTCGGAAAGCCAGAAGCGTCAGTTCATGGATTGCGCAAATGTCCGGCGGGACTTCATCTCGAATGGTCATTGTTCTCATGCGCCGCCAAATATCTTGCTTCCGAAATGTCCAGCGCCTTCACAATCGCGGCAGGAGACGCCGGGAATTCACGTGAATGGGGGCGCGGGTTCGGTCTCGGTGTCTCAAGGGGTTGATGATATTCAGTTTTCTTCTTTTCATTCAAAAAGTCAAATTCCGCCTCCGATGCCGCCGCCAACGCCTCTGCGGGCGTCCCATCATGCGCGACGGCGCCGAAAGGTGGCGCGGCAGGCCGGGCGAAGGCGCTGTTCGCCGCTTGCCGCCCGGCCGGGCCGCGCGCTTTCTTGCCGTGGCGAAAACCAAGTAAAATCACGCTCCGTCGCGTCTTTTCAACATTTTTCCGAAGCCTCACATGCCTACATTTCAGGAAGTCATTCTGCGTCTCCAGAATTTCTGGGACGAACGGGGTTGCGCCCTGCTTCAGCCCTACGATATGGAAGTCGGCGCGGGCACGAGCCATACCGCCACTTTTCTGCGCGCCATCGGGCCGGAACCCTGGAAGGCGGCTTACGTGCAGCCCTCGCGGCGGCCCAGGGACGGGCGCGATGGGGAAAATCCCAACCGGATGCAGCATTATTACCAGTATCAGGTGGTTTTGAAGCCCGCTCCGGCCGACATTCTCGATCTCTACCTCGGTTCGCTCGAAGCCCTGGGCTTCGACCTGAAAAAAAACGACGTGCGTTTCGTCGAGGACGATTGGGAAAATCCCACGCTGGGCGCGTGGGGTCTGGGCTGGGAGGTGTGGATGAACGGCATGGAGATCACGCAGTTCACCTATTTCCAGCAGGTCGGCGGCATCGACTGCAAACCCATCACCGGCGAAATCACCTACGGGCTGGAACGTCTGGCGATGTACCTGCAAGGCGTGGAGAACGTCTTCGATCTCGTGTGGACGGAAGGTCTCACCTACGGCGACGTCTACCACCAGAACGAAGTCGAGCAATCGGCCTACAACTTCGAGCATTCCGACGTCGCGTTTCTGTTTGAAGCCTTCAACGCTCACGAGAAGGAAGCCAAGGTTCTGATGGACGCGCGGCTGGCGCTGCCCGCCTACGAACAAGTCTTGAAAGCCGCGCATACCTTCAACCTGCTCGACGCGCGCGGCGCGATTTCCGTCACCGAGCGGGCGGCTTACATCGGCCGCATCCGCAACCTCGCGCGGAGCGTGGCGCAAAGCTATCTCGATTCCCGCGCCCGGCTGGGCTTTCCGATGGCGAAACGGGAACGGGCGGAAGAGGTGTTGGCGAGGTTGAAGGCGGTGGCGTGAGGCGTTGAGGGTTTCAAGAGACTAATGGAGTTTTCCCATGACCCAATTGGTTTTACGCAATCTGGACGATTCCCTTGTTGAACGTCTGCGCGAACGAGCAGCGGCGCATGGCCGGAGTCTGGAAGCCGAACATCGTGCCATTCTCGCCGCGGCTTTGAGGCGTCCGCCTCTGGCGGAAATACTTAGTCGGATGCCTGATGTAGGGCGGGATGAGGATTTTGAGCGTATGCAAGATACGCGGGTTGAACCAGATGTATTTAATTGATACCAACATCATTAGCGAGTCGAGAAAAGATAAGCGCGCCAATCCCGGTGTGCGTACTTTTTTGAACAATCCCTGCGCAACGGCGCAGAACGTTTTTTTGTCTGCTGTCACTATTGGTGAATTACGGCGTGGAGTGGATCTGCTTCGCCATCGCGGCGATCTGGAACAAGCGCCGCGTCTTGATGATTGGTTGCTTGGCGTGTTGGAGTTTTACGCAGACGAAATCCTGCCTTTTGATAAGAATGTGGCGCAGATATGGGGGCGTTTGTGTGTGCCACATTCTGAAAACGCTCTTGATAAACAAATTGCTGCAACTGCCTTGGCGCATAATCTGATTCTTGTCACCAGAAATGCAAAGCATTTTATGAAAACTGGCGTTCAATTGCTTAATCCGTTTGATGAACACCATCCGATCGGCGAACGCTTTCGTTTGCGGGCTGATAAAACGGGAATCGAAGCTGAGGGAATTCTTCAATCGGATGGGCATTTCACGGTTCTGAGGGGAGCATTTGCGGTTGCAAGTGAAAAAGAATCTTTGAAAACTTATAGACCTGAAAACGAAAAGAAACGACGTGAGCTTATTGATAAGGGGATTCTTGAACCGAGTAAATTGCCAAACGGCAGAGATGGCTTTGTTTTGACAGAAAATTACGATTTCAGTAGTCGTACTCAAGCCTGGAGCGTATTGGCTGGGTACGCGGATGGCGCGTTACCTTGGGAAAAAATCGAATAACGGCCATTTACGTCCAATCTACCCATCATGTGCGAACTCCTCGGAATGAGCGCCAATGTCCCGACTGACATCTGTTTCAGTTTTGCCGGGCTGGTGCGGCGCGGCGGCGGGACGGGGCCGCATCGGGATGGCTGGGGCATCACTTTTTACGAAAACAAGGGTTGCCGCACATTCAAGGATCCGCAGCCTAGCTATGAATCGCCGATTGCCCGGTTGGTGAGCGAGTATCCGATCAAGTCCTGCGCGGTGGTGGCGCATATCCGCCAAGCGAATCGCGGGCGCGTTTCGCTGGAGAATACGCATCCATTTACCCGCGAGTTGTGGGGGCGTCACTGGACTTATGCCCACAATGGCCAATTGCGCGGGTATCGCGGGCTGGAAACCGGCTCTTTTCGCCCGGTTGGCGAAACCGATAGTGAAAAAGCATTCTGCTGGCTGTTGCGCAGTCTGGCGGCTCGTTATACGGAAACGCCGCGCAGTTGGCCACAGGTTTTCCGTCATGTCGCCGAGTTGTCCCATGAATTGCGCCGCAAGGGCGTATTCAACATGCTGCTGTCCGATGGCCGCTACCTGATGGCGTATTGCTCGACCAACCTGTTCTGGATTACGCGCCGCGCTCCTTTTGGCAAAGCCAGATTGCTTGACCAGGATGTGGAAATCGATTTCCGGAAACAGACCACGCCCAACGATGTGGTGACGGTCATCGCTACCCAGCCCCTGACCGGAAATGAGACGTGGCAGCGCATCGCGCCCGGTGATTGGCGGTTGTTTTATCTGGGGGAGCGCCGGGTTTGAACACGAGTCCGGGCGCATATCTCCACGGGAACCGATAGAATGGCGGTTTGCTCACTCAACCTTTGCCCGCCTTGCTCCAGGGCGCGCCTCCATACGATTTGAACATGATTGCCCAAAACCTGCTGGTCGAAATTTTCGTCGAAGAATTGCCGCCCAAGGCGTTGAAGAACCTGGGCGAGGCGTTCGCCTCGGCGCTCGCCGCCTCTCTGCGGCGCGACGGCCTGGCCGCCGACGCCGCCGCCGTTACCTCCTACGCGACGCCGCGCCGCCTGGCCGCGCACGTCGTGGATGTGCTCGCCGCCGCCATCGACAGGCCCGTGGCGCAAAAATTGATGCCGGTTTCCGTCGGGCTGGACGCGGCGGGCCAAGCCACGCCGGCGCTGTTGAAGAAGCTCGCCGCGCTCGGCGCGGACGCCGCCGCCGTGCCGCGCCTGCGCCGCGAGGGCGAGGGCAAGGCGGAAACCCTGTTCCTCGATTCCGTCGTCAGGGGCGCGACGCTCGCCGAGGGCTTGCAGAAGGCGCTCGACGCGGCGCTGGCGGCGCTGCCGATTCCGAAGGTGATGAATTATCAACTGGCCGACGGCTGGACGAGCGTCGACTTCGTGCGTCCCGCGCATGGGTTGATGGCGCTGCACGGCAACGCGGTCGTGCCGGTTTCCGTTCTCGGCCTGCGATCGGGCAATACGACGCGCGGGCACCGCTTCGAGGCGAACGCCGATCCGATCGTCATCGAGCACGCCGACCGTTACGCCGAAACCCTGCTTGTGAAAGGCGCGGTCATCGCCTCCTTCGCCGAACGCCGCGCCGAGATCGCCCGGCAGCTGGCGGCCGCCGCCGAAAAGGCGGGGGACGGACTGCGCCCCATCGAGGACGACGCGCTGCTCGACGAAGTAACGGCGCTGGTCGAGCGCCCGAACGTGCTCGCCGGGCGGTTCGAGCCGGAATTCCTGGAAGTGCCGCAGGAATGCCTGATCCTGACCATGAAGGCGAACCAGAAATACTTCCCGCTGCTCGACGCCGCCGGGAAGCTGAGCAACCGTTTCCTGATGGTCAGCAATCTTTCGCCCGCCGACCCGTCGGCCATCGTCGGCGGCAACGAGCGCGTGGTGCGCCCGCGCCTGGCCGACGCGCGTTTCTTCTTCGACCAAGATCGCAAGAAAACGCTGGAATCGCGCGTGGCGGGGCTGGACAAGGTGGTCTATCACAACAAGCTCGGCAGCCAGGGCGAGCGTTGCAAGCGTGTGGTGGACATTGTCCGCGCCATCGCCGAAAAACTTGGCGGCGGCGAACCGACGCGGCAGGCCGAGCAGGCCGCGCGGCTCGCCAAGGCCGATCTGTTGACCGACATGGTGGGCGAATTCCCCGAACTGCAAGGCGTCATGGGGCGTTACTACGCCCTGAACGACGGCCTGTCGCCGGAAATCGCCGACGCCATCGAGGATCACTACAAGCCGCGTTTCGCGGGCGACGATCTGCCGCGCGGCAGGGTCGGCGTCGCGGTGGCTCTCGCCGACAAGCTGGAAACGCTGATCGGCCTGTTCGGCATCGGACAGTCGCCGACCGGCGACAAGGACCCGTTCGCGCTGCGCCGCCATGCGGTGGGCGTAATCAGAATGCTGATGGAAAGCGGGATCGACCTGCCGCTCGACGACTTGCTCGCCGGAGCGGCGGGCAGTTTCCGTCCTCCCGTCGGGGACGGAATCCTCGGCAGCCTTCGGGAATTCATCTACGACCGGCTTTCCGGCCTCCTGCGCGAACAGGGCTATACCGCGCGCGAAGTCGACGCCGTCGTGAGTCTCCGGCCGCAAATCCTGAGCGACGTCCCCAAGCGCCTCGCCGCCGTGCGCGCCTTCTCCGCCCTGCCCGAGGCCGAGGCGCTCGCCGCCGCCAACAAGCGCGTCGGCAACATCCTGAAAAAAGCCGAGGGCGGCGTGGGCGGTCGGGTGGACGCCTCGTTGTTGAAGGAAGACGCTGAAATCGCGCTCGCCAGGGCCTTGGACGACATCGTGCCCAGGGCCGACGCCGCGTTCGCGGCGGGTGATCATGCCCGTTCCCTGCGGATGCTCGCCACCTTGCGCGGCCCGGTCGACGAATTCTTCGACAAGGTGATGGTCAACGCCGAGGACAGGGCCGTGCGCGCCAATCGGCTCGCGCTGCTCGCCCGCCTTCACGACGCGATGAACCGCGTCGCCGATCTTTCGAAGCTCTCGGCTTGAGGTTTCCGGGCCGATTTCCGCGCATGGAGGCAAGGTCATGAAACTCGTCATTCTCGACCGCGACGGCGTGATCAATCACGACTCGGATCACTTCATCAAGTCGCCGGAGGAATGGAAGCCCATCCCCGGCAGCCTGGAAGCCATCGCCCGCCTGACCCAGGCGGGCTACCGGGTGGTGGTCGCGTCGAACCAGTCCGGAATCGACCGCGGCCTCTTCGACATGGACACCCTGAACGCCATCCACGACAAGATGCACCGCGCCGTCAAGGCCGCCGGCGGGCGCATCGACGCCATTTTCTACTGCCCCCACTCGGCCGACTCGAACTGCGGCTGCCGCAAGCCCAAGCCCGGAATGTTCGAGCGGATCGCCGGATGCTTCAACATCGATCTGGCCGACGTCCACGCCGTCGGCGATTCGCTGCGCGACCTGCTGGCGGCCGCCGCGGCCGGCGCGCGGCCGGTGCTGGTCCTTTCGGGCAAGGGCCGGGAGACGCGGAATGAGGCCGGAATTCCCGAAAGCACGCTCGTCTTCGACGATCTCGCCGCCACCGCCGAGTACATCCTGACGTCATGATCGCGCTGATCCGATCCGCCCTGTTCCTTTTCCTCGCCATCCTGATTACCGCCCCGGCGGGCCTCTTCGTCACGCTCGCGGTCGTGTTGCCGATGCGCTGGCGCTTTCGCGTCATCGCGGCGTGGCGCGCGCTGTTCATGGCGCTCTGCGCGCGCGTGCTGGGCCTGCGCTATCGCGTGATCGGGCGCGAAAACATTCCCGCGACGCCGTCGGTCATCCTCTCCAAGCACCAATCCGCCTGGGAAACCGTCGGCTTGCAGGACATCTTTCCGCCGCAGGTGTTCGTGCTCAAGCGCTCGCTGCTGCTGATCCCTTTCCTGGGCTGGGCGTTCGCCGCCGTCAAGATGATCTCGATCGACCGCAAGGCCGGCAAGAACGCCCTGAAACAGGTGGAAAAGCAGGGAATCGAGCGCCTGCGCGCCGGCTACTGGGTCGTCGTCTTTCCCGAAGGGACGCGCACCGCGCCCGGCGAAAGCCGCCGCTTCAAGGGAGGCGGCGCCTTGCTCGCGGTCTCCGCGGGCGTCCCGGTCGTCCCCGTGGCGCACGACGCCGGCGAATTCTGGGCCAGGAACGCCTTCGTCAAAAAGCCCGGACGAATCACCGTCAGCATCGGGCCGGCCATCGATCCCCAGGGGAAAACCGCCGAGGAAGTCAATGCCCTGGCCGAGCGATGGATCGAGGCCGAAATGCGGAAAATTTCGCCGCACCGCTACCCGGAGAGCGCCCATGCTCCGGCAGGCTGAGCTTCCATTCGCCCCGGATCGGCCGGCTGAAGGCGAAACGTCGAGAACCATCGCGCTCGACGACCGCATCGTGCCCTACGTCTTGCGCCGCGCCCGGCGGCGCACCGTCGGCCTGTCCATCGACCAGCGCGGCCTGCGCGTCGGCGCGCCGCACCGGACGCCGCTCGCCGACGTCGAAAACCTGATTCGCCGGCACGCGGGCTGGGTGACGCAAAAACTCGACGAATGGCGCGAGCGTCGCCGCGCCGCGCCGCTTCCGCTGGCCGACGGCCTGCGCCTGCCCTATCTCGGCGGCTGGCTGCGGGTTCGCCTGGGGCACGGCCGCGGCCAGGCGTTCTGGACGGACGGCGACGCGCCGACGCTGACCCTGCTGCCGCGCTCCCCGGACCAGGCCGACGTCCTGCTCGCCCGGGCGCTGCGCGACCGGGCGCTGGCCGTCCTCGGCGAGCGGCTGGCGCGGCAGGCCGCGCGCTTCGGCGTCGCCGCGCCCCGGCTCGCGCTCTCGTCGGCGCGCACCCGCTGGGGAAGTTGCAGCCTGAAATCCGGCATCCGCCTGAACTGGCGTCTGATCCACTGCGAACCGGATCTCATCGACTACGTGATCGTGCACGAACTGGCGCACTTGCGCGAAATGAACCACGGCGCGCGCTTCTGGGCGATCGTCGGACAATACTTTCCCGATTACCGGAACGCCCGCGACGCGCTGAGGAAACTCTCCGGCTCGCTGCCGGTCATCGGAAAATGCTGATTACGGAGAGTGTGGAGGGCACGGAGAAAAGCGAAAATCTTTTCAACCACGACGAACACGGCGATCACAACGGGGAACAGGAAATTTTTTGCCTTGCGTCGTGACCGTCGTGGTTGAAAGAATTTTCTCCGTGTTTTTCCGCGCCCTCCGGGGTTCACCCGCCACGCCATCGAAAGGACTTCGCCATGCGCATCGAACAGGACATCAAGCTCGATTTCAAGGACGTGCTGATCCGCCCCAAGCGTTCGACCCTGACCTCGCGTTCGGAGGTCGACATTTCCCGCGATTATGTCTTCCCGCATTCGCGGAAGACCTATCACGGCATTCCCGTCATCGCCGCCAACATGGACACCACCGGCACTTTCGAAATGGCGCGGGCGCTGGCGCGGCACGAACTGTCGGTGGCCCTGCACAAGCATTACGGCGAGGCTGAATTGCTCGACTTCTTCGCCGCGCCGCCCGCCGGCGGCTCCACGTTCTATTCGATGGGCATCACCGCGCCCGATTTCGGGAAATTCCGCCGCGTCATGGAAGCCAGTGGAGAGGCCGGCGGCGCGATCGAGAACGTCTGCATCGACGTCGCCAACGGCTACACCAAGGCGTTCATCCGCTTCATCCACAGGTTCCGGGCCGAATTCCCGTCGATCACGCTGATGGCCGGCAACGTGGTCACCGGCGAGATGACCGAGGAATTGATCCTCGACGGCGTGGACATCGTCAAGGTCGGCATCGGCCCCGGTTCGGTGTGCACCACGCGCAAGGTGGCCGGCGTCGGTTATCCGCAGCTCTCGGCCATCATCGAATGCGCCGACGCCGCGCACGGTCTGCGCGGGCTGATTTGCGCCGACGGCGGTTGCACCTCGCCGGGCGATCTGGCCAAGGCGTTCGGCGCCGGCGCCGACTTCGTGATGCTCGGCGGCATGCTCGCCGGCCACGACGAAAGCAATTCGGAGATCGTCGAAATCAACGGCGAGCGCAAGATGCGTTTCTACGGCATGAGTTCGCGCGAGGCCATGAACAAATACGCGGGCGGCGTCGCCGACTATCGCGCCTCGGAGGGCAAGGAAGTCCTGCTCGACTATCGCGGCCCGGTCGAGAATACCTTGCAGGACATTCTCGGCGGCGTGCGCTCGGCCTGCACCTACGTCGGCGCGAGAAAGCTCAAGGAACTCTCCAAGCGCACGACCTTCGTGCGCGTCACGCAGCAGTTGAACGAAGTGTTCGGCGCGGCGTAGCGACGCCGGGGTGTTCCGGGCGCGGAACCGTGGACGCTCGACAAGCGCCCGCCGGCCCGGACGGATCGCCCTGGCGCGACGTGCCGCCAGGCGCGTGCATTGAAGCAAGATGACGCCGCCCTGTGGTTTTTGCGGCGATTTCAGTACAATCACGAAACGAATCGTCCGAAACGTGGTTTTTCTCCGGCATCCGCATGAAACCGGGCGGGAGAAGTTTTCAAGAAAAAGGGAAAGCGAGGAAAAGGTGGCTAATTCAGCAGGCAAGGTGGCGGGGCCGGAGCGTTATTTCCAGCCCGAAATCGAGAAAATGGACCCGGAAGCGTTGAGGGCGTTGCAACTGGAGCGTCTGAAAAAGACCGTCAGGCTGTGCTACGAGAGCATCCCTTTCTACAAGCGGCAGTTCGACGCGGCGGGAATCCGGCCCGATGACGTGCGCTCCCTCGACGACCTCGTGAAGCTGCCCTTCACCACCAAGCAGGACATGCGCGACGCCTATCCCTTCAAGCTGTTCGCCATTCCGGTTAACGACGCCAGGGTGCAGCGCCTGCACGCCTCGTCCGGCACGACCGGCAACGCGACGGTCGTCGGCTACACCCAGAACGACATCGACGTGTGGGGCGATACGTTCGCGCGGGCCATCGCCCAGGTCGGCCACGGCGAGCGCGCCATCCTGCAGGTGTCCTACGGCTACGGCCTGTTTACCGGCGGGCTTGGCGCGCACGAGGGCGGCATCCGCATGCGCTCGACCATCCTGCCGATGAGCAGCGGCAACACCCGCCGCCAGGTGCAGATGATGAAGGACTTCGGCGTCGACATCCTGGCCTGCACGCCGTCCTACGCCCTGCTGATCGCCGACACGGCGATCGAGATGGGCTTTGACCCGGCCAACGATTTCAAGATCACCGGCGCCATCCTCGGCGCCGAACCCTGTTCCGAGGGGATGCGCCGCGACATCGAGACCAAGCTCGGCGTCAAGATGGTCGACATCTACGGCCTTTCCGAGGTCATGGGGCCGGGCGTCTCCTGCGAGTGCCGCTACCAGACCGGCCTGCACGTCGCGGAAGACCATTTCATCATCGAAATCCTCGATCCCGCCACCCTCCAGCCCGTGCCGGACGGCGAATGGGGCGAAGTGGCCTTCACCACGCTGTCCAAGGAATGCTCGCCGCTGATCCGCTACCGCACGCGCGACATTTCGCGCATCCTGCCCGGCGAATGTCCGTGCGGCCGCACCCTGCGCCGCATGGACCGCATCACCGGCCGCACCGACGACATGCTCATCATCCGCGGCGTTAACGTCTTCCCAAGCCAGTTCCAGGAAGTGCTGGCCAACTTCCCCGAAGTCACCTCCTACTACCAGATCGTCCTGACGAGCAAGGGGCCTCTGGATTACGTGACCCTGAAGGTGGAAACCGTGCCGGAATTCGATTTCGACGAAATCCGCAAGATCGAGAACCTGCAAAAACGCATCAACGCCGAACTCAAGAGCAACCTGCAAGTGAGCGTCGACGTACAGGTCTCCGAGCCAAAATCCATCGAGCGCAGCGAAGGCAAGGCCCGCCGCGTCATCGACCTCCGCGAGAAAGGCAACTGAAATGATCGATCAAATCACCGTCTTCCTGGAAAACGACAAGGGCCGTCTGGCCGCGCTCTGCCGCGCCCTGGGCGAGGCCGGCATCTCCATGCACGCCCTGACCGTGGCCGATACCGCCAACTACGGCGTGGTTCGCATCGTCGCCGACACGCCCGCCAGGGCCTGCGAAATCCTCGGCGCCGCCGGATTCCGGGCCTCGCTGACCAAGGTTTTCGCCGTCGAAGTGCCCGACCGGGCCGGCGGCCTCGCCGGCCTGCTCGAAGCCTTCGACGCCGCGGGCATCAACGTCGAATATGCCTATTGCTTCGCGGCCGACGGCGGCAAGGCCATCGACGTGCTGCGCATCGACAGCCCTGCCGAAGCGGAGAA
>JAIRPF010000069.1 GCA_031257115.1 Accumulibacter sp. | reverse complement strand
ATGTCCGCTTTCTTGGATTTTCCGCAAATTTCCGTCATCAACAACAGTTGGGGGTATCCGGTTTTCCCGACCGATTTCATCAGCCCTTCCCCCGAGTTGGTCCGGACGATGCGGGACGCAGCCGACATGTTCCGGTTCTTGGGTCGCCTGACGGCGGGACGGGACGCGCTGTTCGTGTTTGCGGCGGGCAATGAAGGACGGTCATCCCCCGGCCTTCCGGCGAACCTGCCTTCGCTTATCCTGGGCGCGACGATGGCGGGCGGGAGGCTGGCGACCCCTTACGATTTTCCCTACCTCAGCGGCGAGGAGCGCCGCGCCCTGTCGCTCAACATCATCAGCGTTTCCGCCTTTGATCCCTGGGCGGCGAATTCCGGCAGTCTGGCTTTTGCCGCCGGCTTTTCCAATATGGCCGACGGCGCGACGGACTACACCCTGATGGCCCCCGGCGTGGACATCCTGTCCTCGGTTCATGCCGAAAGAGGACTTTATGACGATACGTCCGGCACGTCCATGGCGACGCCCATGGTGTCCGGCGCGGCGGCGCTGGTCAAGGAGGCGTTTCCGTTCATGGGCGGCAAACAGTTGGCCGACGTGCTGTTGTCCACAGCGACGCCGATCACGGAACGCCCGCCCTTCCTTGTCCCGCTCCGGATGCTTTTTGACCCGGACACGTGGCAACCGACGTTTGAGGGCGTCCATAATGTCATCGCGCCGGATACGCTGGACGCGGCGAGCATCGCGGCCATGCTCGACGATCCGGCGCTCCGGAAGGAAATCACCCGGATGGCCGCCACGCGCGGCTATATGGATCCCGTTGACGGCTATGTCTATGTCGACGGCTTCATCAGCGACGCCGTCAACTGGCTGGTGCTGTTCTATCCGCCCAGCGACGATCCCTCGCAGACCGGGCCCTTTTTCCTGATTCCCGAAGACGCCTACAACAAACTGTTCGGCATGGGCGTCGTCAACGCCTACAGGGCCGTGCGCGGCCCCGGCTGGCTGGACGCGCACCGCCTGAACAACGCGGATAAAAAGAATTACGGCGGAACCGACTACGCCCTGTATCCTGTGGATACCAAGGGCTACAACGGCGTCTGGAGCAACGACGTCGCCCAGGTAAAAGTCGGCGATGCGCGCTATCCCGGCTATGACTTCGGCCCGAGCTATCCTGATCCGGAGAATAATGAATTTTTCGGCGGGCTAAACGGCCTTGACGTGGGTCTTTTCAAAAGCGGCAAAGGCACGCTGTCCCTTGCGGGCGACAACAGCTATCGCGGCCCTACCGTGGTCGCGGGCGGAGAACTTTCCCTGGGCGTTGCGGGGCAAGCGGACAAAACCGCCAAACTGGCGGGCGACGTGTATGTCGAACAGGTGGGAACCTTCAGCGGCAACGGCCTGGTTCGCGGCAATCTTGATTTCAAGGGCAGACTCTCTCCGGGACTCCCGTCCGCGCCCGGCAGCGCCCTGACCGTGGAGGGCAATGTCGGCGGCGGCGGCGAACTCTTCTCACGCATTTGGGCGGACGGGCGGGCCAACAGGCTGGCAGGCGACGCCATTGACCTTGACGGCGTCCGGCTGAGCTTGAGCGATCTGCCAGGCGGCGGCGCGTTACCCGCACGGTCTTACCGGCTTGTGGAAAGCCGGAACAACGCCTTGGGCGGAACCTCGGCCAACGATTCGGCCACTGTCCGGCAAGGCGTGACCTTGCTGCATGATTTCAGCTTCCGATTTGCCGCCGACGCGCTGTATGCCGAGCTGGTCAAAAGCGCCGCCGCGCCCGAAGCCAAGGCCCTGTCCGAAGGCTATCTCTCCGGGCTAATTTTTGCGAATCAGGGCGCGGACTTCGCGGCGGGAAAAGGCGTGAGTGATGCGGTGCAGGCAGCGAAAGCGGGTTTGGGGCGCGGAGCCTTCACCGCGATTTCCGGCGGGTCAAACCACTATAAAACCGGCTCGCGCGTCGACGTCGATGGCTTTTCGCTCATCACGGGGCTTTCGTGGGGCAAAGACCTCGCGGCGGGAAGGCTCACCCTGGGCGGATTTTTCGAGTACGGCAACGGGAATTACGACGCCCGCGGATCCTTCTCCAATGCGGGCAGAGTGCATGGCAAGGGCGACCTGAAGCAATACGGCGTGGGCGTTCTGGGACGCATGGACTATGCCGGCGCGGACGCGGAAAATTGGTATGCCGAAGCCTCTTTGCGCGCCGGGAAAATCGACAACGACTACGGCAGTTCCGACCTGCGCGACAGCCAGGGACGCAAGGCGGAATATAACGCCACGTCCACCTACTACGGCTTCCACATTGGAACCGGCCACGTCTGGAACATCACGGACAAGGCCGTGCTCGACCTGTACGGCAAATACTTCCGGACGCGGCGGAAAGGCGACTCCGTGCGCCTGTCCACCGGCGATCCCGTGAAATTCAAGAGCGCGGACTCTTCCCGCCTGCGCTTTGGCGGACGCTTCACCTACGCGGTCAATGAACACGTTTTCCCGTACATCGGCGCGGCCTGGGAGCATGAATTCGATGGAAAGACCCGGTCAACCACGAACGGCCATGACATCGGCGCGCCCTCCCTGCGCGGCGATACCGGCATGGGTGAGCTTGGTTTGACGCTGAAATCGTCCACGACCCTGCCCCTGTCCCTTGACCTTGGAGTGCGTGGCCATGTGGGCAAGCGGGAAGGCGTGACGGGTCTGCTGCAAATAAAGTATGAGTTTTGATTGCCGCAAGACAAAAATCGCCACGCGAAAAGAAAGGCGGCACAATGCCTTTCCTTTTGATTTTTCTCTATCTCCGTTGCTCGAAAAACAGGGAGTCGCTTCAATGAGTTTAATGTTAAAGTATTCGATATTTTTTACATATTCCAAATGCG
Source organism: Accumulibacter sp. (assembly GCA_031257115.1). Classification (GTDB taxonomy): domain Bacteria; phylum Pseudomonadota; class Gammaproteobacteria; order Burkholderiales; family Rhodocyclaceae; genus Propionivibrio. Next base: position 37,154 of record JAIRPF010000069.1, on the reverse strand, counting down.
AGTGATCAACGAACCGCTTGAAGGAGGAAACCATCCATGTTGCCGCAAATTGCCCAACGCATAGGCATACCGTTCCTGCTGCTTCTCATGGCGCTGGCCTATTTTCTGGAAGTGCGCGGCCAACGTGAGCAGGATCTGCTGCTGATAAAACCCGTTTTTTACCTGCTGGCGATATTGTTCTTCATCAACGCCGCGACGGATCTCCGGGACATTTTGCGCGAGAGAGGCCGGAAAGCGGCCAAATCCGGGGAAAAGGAACCCCTGAAGAAAATCCTTCTCTTCGCCGCGCTCACCGTGGCGCTGGTGGCCGCGCTGCCCCATGCGGGCTTTCTGGTTTCGGCGACGCTGTTCATTTTCTGCGCCCTCTTCATGTCCGGGGTCGGAAACAGGGCGATCCTGTACGCCATGCCCGTCTGCGTCTCGCTGGCGCTTTACGTCATTTTCGAATATGTGTTCGGCGTCGAATTGCCCGCGGGGTTTCTCGGCTTCTAGGCGGAAACGCCCAATGCCGAAAGAATCACCCTTCATGACATTGGATATTCCGGAGTAAGGCATGGAAGAATTTCAGGCTTTCATCAACGGGTTCGGAATGATTTTCGAACTCAAATATTTTCTTTTGATGTTCGGCGGCGTCACGTTCGGCCTCATCCTCGGCGCGCTGCCCGGACTGACCGGCAGCATGGGCATCGCCCTCATGCTGCCCTTCACCTACAACATGCCCGCCCTGCCCTCCCTGGTCTTTCTGCTGTCGATCTACAGCGGCGGACTGTTCGGCGGCGCCATCACGGCGATCCTGATAAACACGCCCGGCTCCCCGGCCAACGTGGCCACCGTGCTCGACGGCTACCCGATGAACCTCCGGGGGCAAACGGAAGAAGCCCTGGGCGTCGCGCTCTACAGTTCCGTCGCCGGCGGTCTCATCGGCTGCATGTTTCTGGTCATGGTCACGGAACCGCTGGCCAATCTTTCGCTGCAATTCGGGCCGTCGGAAATGTTCATGGTGGCCATTTTCGGCCTCTCCGTGGTCGGCAGCCTGTCGAGCAACATTCTCAAGAGCGTGTTCGCCGGACTGGTGGGCATCCTGCTGGGCACCATCGGCATGAGTCCGTCCGGGGCGACGCGCGGCACCCTGGGCACTTATTACCTCCTCGACGGCATTCCGCTGATTCCGGCGCTGATCGGCTTTCTCGCCATACCGGAACTGTTCAACCTGTCCGCCCGCGGATTCGTGGTCGAAACGGCGGACTCGCGGATCGACATCAAGCGCATCGTCCGCAGTCTCTGGATGTTGATCACGCGGCCCGTCCAGGTTTTCCTCTGCTCCGCCATCGGCGTGATCGTCGGCGTCATGCCCGCCGCCGGCGCCACGATCGCCAGCCTGCTCAGCTACAACCAGACCAAGCAATTGTCGAAGAAATACGCCGAATTCGGCACGGGCATTCCCGAAGGCATCATCGCCTCGGAAACTTCCAGCAGCGCCTCCGAGGGCGGCGCGCTGGCCACGATGCTGGTACTGGGCATTCCCGGCAGCGCCTCCACCGCCATGCTGCTCGGCGCGCTGATGATCCAAGGCTGGATTCCGGGGCCGCGCCTGTTCATCGACAACAAGGAAATCATCTACGCCAGCATTTCCTCGCTTTTCTTGCAGCAGTTCGTCATGCTCGTCATGGGGACGCTTCTCTGTCTGTTTTCCGCGCGCCTCATCCGGCTGCCCACCAAATATCTCCTGCCCTGTATCGTGCTGTTCACGGTGCTCGGCACTTTCTCTTACCGCAATGCCGTGTTCGACGTCGGCCTGATGCTCGCCTTCGGCATCGTCGGCTGGTTCCTGAAACGCAACGAATTTCCCATCATGCCGCTGGTGCTCGGCATCATCCTCGGCCCCATCGCCGACCGCGAGCTGCTGCGCATCGGCCAAGCCTACGACAGCATGCTCGACATCTTCCATCGCCCCATCACCCTGGGGCTGTTCATCCTCAGCGTCTTGAGCATCCTCATGCCGCTCGCGCTCTCCGTCCTGCGCGCCCGGAAAAAGGAAAACCCCGGATGACGAACGCGGCGGGCATGGCGTGGAATCCGGGTTTTTCGCCAGATTCGCCGTGCCCGCCACGGATCGCCGGATTCTTCCACTCCCTGCAATTGACTCAGGAAACGATCATGAAAAAGACTTCCGCCCTGCGCCGCCTGCTTCAATCGGACGGTCTCATCGTCGCTCCCGGCGCCACGACGGCCCTGTTCGCCCGTCTGGTGGAGCTGGCCGGATTCGACGTGGTCTATGCCACCGGCGCGGGCGTGGCCAACATGAATCTCGGCGTGCCCGACATCGGCCTCGCCACGATGACCGAAAGCCTGGACGTGATGAAGCGCATCGACGACGCCACTTCGCTGCCGGTGATCGCGGACATCGACAACGGTTTCGGCAACGCGCTGATGGTCTACCGCGTCGTGCGGGAATTCACCGCCCACGGCATCGCCGGCCTGCAACTGGAAGACCAGCAACTGCCCAAGCGTTGCGGCCATTTCGACGGCAAGGCCATCATCGCCGCCGGGGAGATGATCGGCAAGATCAAGGCCGCCAAGGACGCCATGCTCGATCCGCAGACCGTCCTGATCGCCCGCACCGACGCCATCGCCGTGGAAGGATTCGAGCGCGCCGTGGAACGGGCCGCCGCTTATCTGGAAGCGGGCGCCGACATGCTGTTCGTCGAAGCGCCGACCAGCGCCGACATGCTGCGCCGCATCCCGGCCGCCATCGAGGCGCCGCACCTGGCCAACATGGTGGAAGGCGGCAAGACTCCGATCGTCTCCAACGGGGAACTGCAAGAAATGGGATTCAAGATGGCGCTTTACGCCAACTCGCCGCTCAAGGCCGCGGTCAAGGGCGTCATGGATGTCCTGGCGCACCTGAAAGCGGAAGGGACGACCGGCAACGCCGGGCATCTGATGATCACCATGCGCGAGCGCAACGAAATCACCCGGTTCGATTTCTACCGGGATTTGGAGACGAAGTATCGCGGCTGACGGAAAGTCTTGCGTCAAAGGGGTTCTTCGGTTAACTTTGAACCTCTTGAGTCAAGGCGTAGTCCTTTTTTCCTGGGGCGATCCCGGAATCGGCGACAAATCCGGCCGCTTCTCCCGCGCCCCGTCCATCTTGCCCCGGCGCACGCCGGGAAGCGTTCCGGGTACTCTCCGGTTTCCCGGCGACCCCGTCCCCGGTCGGTTTTCGTCGGCGCGATCGGGCGCGAACGGCGGCGTCGACCCGGCGCGGAAAGGAGGTAGGCACCATGAACAAACGCCCGTTGCGCATCGGCCTTTCGGCCAGGATCTATCACCCGCATCCGGGGGCCACGGGCCTGGGATCGAAGTCGTTGCAGTATCTCGAACAATCGGTCGCGCACTGGGTGATGTCGCGCGACGTGATGGTTTTCATGGTTCCGTCGGTCAACTGCGACGGGCAGGTGTACCGCAGCAACATCCGCCTTTCCGATTACGCGCGTTACCTGGATGGGCTGGTCCTGCAAGGCGGCGTGGACATCGCGCCGCAATGCTACGGTGAAGAGCCGCTGCGTCCGGATTGGGTCGGTGACCGCGTGCGCGACGCCTACGAGATGGAATTGCTGCACGAGTTCATCGAGTCGAAAAAGCCGGTGCTGGGCATCTGCCGGGGGGCGCAGCTGATCAACGTGGCGCTGGGCGGCGCCCTGTACCAGGACATCGCCCAGCAGGTCGAGAACGCCGCCGCGCACGTCTACGACGATTTCGACCGCCACGCGCACGCCATCGCCTGGAACAAGTCCTCGGTTTTCACCCGGCTGTATCCGGGGCTGACCGGCGGACGGGTGATCTCCATCCATCACCAGGCGATCAAGACCCTGGGGCGCGGCCTGCGCGTCGAGGCGACGAGCGTCGACGACGGCGTGATCGAGGCCGTGCGCCTGGAAACGAAACCTTATGTGTTCGGCGTGCAGTGGCATCCCGAATTCCATACGCCGGGCGCGCCGGATTTGCTCGACTGCACGCCGATTCTCGACGAGTTCCTCGACGCCGCGTATGGACGTCCGTGGGGACGCCGCCGCGCGGGAACGCGCCCATCGGGCATGTTGAACGCCGTGAAAACCCTGTTCCACCGATGAATCGCGGACGCCACGGGAGCCGGGCGGGCGGGCCGGAGGTCTGGCGGGGCAACGGCCCGCCCTCGTGTTTTCAGAACGGAGGAGAAATCGAAAATGAATGAATCGCTCCTTTCTTACGCGCGCGAGGCGTGGACGGCGCTACAGGGCGCGCTGTATTTCCTGCCGCCTTTTCCGGCGCGCGTCGACACGCTGGCGCTGCTCAGCCTGCTGCTGGTGGCCGGCCTGCTGGTGGCCGAATGGCTGCGCGCGCGCTGGGGCTGGCCGCGCGTGCTCGGTTACGTCGTGGCCGGAACGGTGTTCGGCCCATCCCTGTTCGGCTGGATCAACGCCGACATCCTCGCCCAGCTCCGCCCCATCGCCGACGCGGCGCACGGGCTGCTGCTGCTCGAAGCCGGCCGCCGCCTCGACCTGCGCTGGCTGCTGAACAACCGCGACCTGCTGCGCGGCGGCGTGAGCGACATCGCGTTGTCGTTCCTGGCGGTCTACGGGTTCGCGTTTTTCGTGGTCGGGCTGCCGCCGGCCTGGGCCGCCGCGACGGCCGCGGTGACCATGGCCTCCGCGCCCGCCGTGGTAATGCTGGTCATCGAGGAATCGCGGGCGCAAGGGCAGATCACGGAGCGCGTCATGATGTATTCGGCGATCGGTTCGGCGGCCTCGTTCGTGGTTTTCGTGGCGGTGCTCGGTTTCGTGCACGCGCAGATCGGCGCCACGTGGGGGGCCGCGCTGGCGCATCCGCTGTGGGCGGGCGGCGGCGCGTGCCTGATCGGCGTCCTGGCCTCGCGCCTGGCGATCGTCGTCGCCGGCCAGTTGCCGAAGCGCTCGCTGGCGCAGGTCTTCGTGCTGGCGGCGATGGCGCTGCTGGCGGTCGGCGTCGCGCGGATGCTGGGCGTGCCGGTGTTCCTGACCCTGTTCCTGATGGGCGTCATCCTGTCCTTCAGCGACCGGGCCAAGGTGCTCAGCTACACCAGCCTGCCCGACGGACACGGGATGCTGGCGATCATCCTGTTCGTGGTGGTCGGCGCCGCGCTGCCGTGGCGCGACGCCACCTGGCCGATGGCGGCGCAGGCGCTCGGCCTGCTGCTGGCGCGCGCGGCGGCCAAGCTGCTGGCCATGACGCTGTCCGGCGGCGCGCTGCCCATCGGCAAAAGGCTGCTGGCCGGAATCGGCATCCAGCCGCTGTCGGCGACGGCGGTATTCATGGCTTTCGAGATCGGCAAGCTCTATCCGGAAATCAGCCATTCGGCGCTGCACCTCGCCTTTTTCGCCGCGGCGATCATGGATATCGCCGGCCCGGTGCTGTGCCGCTTCGCCCTGAACCGCGCGGGCGAAACGGCGGTCGAAAAAGAAACCCAGGGAGGCGCGCGATGAACGACACGCTGGAATACCACCAAAGCGAACCGCTGACGCTCGGCGTCGAACTCGAACTGCAATTATTGACCACGCGCGATTACGACCTGACACGCGGCGCGACCGACCTCCTGCGCGCCGTGCGGCACGACGGAAGTCACGGCGACGTCAAGCTGGAGATCACCGAGAGCATGATCGAGATCAACACGCTCCCGCGCGAATCCGCCGACGCCATCGCCGCCGACCTGGACGCGATGCGCGGCCTGCTGGTGGAACAATGCGCGCGCAACAACATCGCCGTCTGCGGCGGCGGCGCGCATCCGTTCCATTCCTGGCCGGATCGGCGCATCTCCCCCGGCGAACGCTACGAAATGACCTACGCGCGCTATGGCTACCTCGCCAAGCAATTCACCGTGTTCGGCCAGCACATCCACGTCGGCTGCGCCACCGCCGACGACGCCGTGTGGCTCACCCAGGCGCTCGGCCCCTACGTGCCGTACTTCATCGCCCTGTCGGCGGCCTCGCCCTACATCGACGGGGTGGATACCCTGTTCCATTCCGCGCGGCTCAACGCCGTGTCGGCGTTCCCGCTCTCCGGACAATGCCCGGAACTCGCCGACTGGAACGGCTTCCTGGAATACTTCGGCTTCCTGCGCGACTGCGGCATCGCCGCCAGCATCAAGGACTTGTATTGGGACATCCGGCCCAAGCCCGAATACGGCACGGTCGAAATCCGCGTCTGCGACACTCCGCTCGACGTCGTGCAGGCCGCCGCGCTGGCCGCCTTGGCGCAGGCGCTCTCGCGCCGCCTGCTGCGCGAGCGCCCCGCCTTCGACGCCGGCAAGGCGTTGCAGGTCGCCCGCTACAACAAGTTCCAGGCGTGCCGCTACGGCTTCGACGCGCAAATCTCCTCCCCCCGAAAACGCGCCCAGGAAGGTTTGCGGACGACCCTGAAGGATTTGCTCGACACGCTCGACGACGACGCTAGGGCGCTCGGCTGCCGGCACTGGCTCGACGTGCTGCGCACCTCGCTATTCACCGGCCTGTCCGGCGCGGATTGGCTGCGCGCGAGGCAAGCCGTGCACAAAAACCTGAACGACGTAGTACGCGATTCCGCGGAACGCTTTTCCGCCATGCGCCCACCCGCGAATTGAACCGCCCCGCGCGACGAAACGGATTTCGGATTTTGAATGGGGTGAACATGGAAATCTGGAAGGAGCGCAAACCCTTCCAGGTCCGTTGACCGCGACAGGCGCCTGTCGCCAATGAGTCGCCGGGCCATGCCTCGCGCCGGATCGGCCGCGCGCCTGAGCCAGAACGCTCCGGCATGAGCGTCCCTGATCCCCGGTTCCCGCGCCCTGTCTCGACTCTGTGTTCAACCGCTCCGAACTCCCGTCCGCTCGGGAACGGAATCAGCGGGTCACGAAATTTGGCCGGTAGCCGAGCGCGAAGCTGATTTTTTCCGCCACGTTCTCGGCGTCGGCGCGGTGGGCGTAGGGGCCGAGCTGTACGCGGTAGATGCCGCCGCCGCCCTGGACCCGGATGGGTTCCTCCAGCCAGTCCAGTTCGCGCGCCAGATGGGCGCGCAGGCTTTCGGCGTTGTCCGCGCTGGAGAAAGCGCCGAGTTGCAGGTACAGGCTTTTGGCCTCGCCGGCCGGGGAGGCCGATCCGGACGGCTCGGCCGCGCCGCCGTCCTCCTTCGCCGGCTGCGCGAGCTGCGCCATGAGCCGCTCGAATTCGTCGGGGTCGGCCGCCGGGGGTTTGGCCGGCAGGGGCGGCGTCCGGGGTTCGGCGTAGAGCGGCGAGGTCGATCCGGTCGGCAGCAGCGCCTCGACCTCGACCTGCGCGCTGCCGTCGTCGACGTAGCCCAGGCGGTGCGCGGCGGCATACGACAGGTCGATGATCCGGCCGGCGTGGAAGGGGCCGCGGTCGATCACGCGCACCACCACCGATTTTCCGTTGCCGAGATGGGTCACGCGCGCGTAGGAAGGGAGCGCCAGCGTCGGATGCGCGGCGGTCATGGCGAACATGTCGTAGGGTTCGCCGATCGACGTTTTCTGGCCGTGGAATTTCTTGCCGTACCAACTGGCGACGCCGCGCTGGCGCATCGGTTTCAGCGTGGCGTTGGGCGCGTAGGACTTGCCGAGCACGACGTAGGGCCTGTTGGCGGCGCGGTGCAGCGGTTCAAGGCGCGGCTGGGCGTCGGGGATGCTGTCCAGATCGCCGGGAATGTCATCGGCCGGGCCGTCGTCCTTGTAGTAGGCGCCGCCGCGCTTCTGCACGGCGGCGGGCTTGCGCGCCTTGCCGGAAGCCTGCGCGTCGGGCGCGCGCGCGGGCTGCCCGCCGCATCCGGCGAACGCCAGCAGGCTCATCGCAATGACGCCGCACAACGCGAGCCGCCCCGTTTTTTCCACTTCGCTATCCTCGCCGGAACCTATTGTTTCACCAGCATCCGGTGCGACTGGATGCCCATCAGGATGCCGATGCCGAGAAACAGCGTGACCAGCGCCGTGCCGCCGTAGCTCATGAACGGCAGCGGCACGCCGACCACCGGCAGGATGCCGCTGACCATGCCCATGTTGACGAAGGCATACGTGAAGAAACTGAGCGTGATCGAACCGCCCAGCAGGCGGGCAAACAGGGTGGGCGCCCTGGCGGTGATCGTCAGCCCGCGGACGATCAGCAGGAGGTAGAGAATCAGCAGGATGCAGTTTCCGGCCAGTCCGCGCTCTTCCGAGAACACGGCGAAGATGAAGTCGGTATGCCGTTCCGGGATGAATTCCAGATGCGTTTGCGTGCCTTGCAGCCAGCCCTTGCCGAACGGCCCGCCGGAGCCGATGGCGATGGTGGACTGAATGATGTGGTAGCCGGAACCGAGCGGGTCGGCGGACGGATCGATCAGCGTCAGTATCCGCCTGCGCTGGTAGTCGCGCAGCATGCTCCAGACGAAAGGCGTCGCCGCGGCGCCGGCGACGATCATGCCGACGATGATCTTCCAGGGAAGTCCGGCGAAAAAGATGACGTAAAACCCGGCCGCGCCGACCAGGATGGCGGTGCCCAGGTCGGGCTGTTCGGCGATCAGGGCGAACGGCACGGCCAGCAGCAGTCCGGCGATCGCGTAGTGGCGGATTTTCAGCATGGCCTCGTGTTTGTGGAAATACCAGGCCAGCATCAGCGGCATGGCGATCTTGAGGATTTCCGCCGGCTGGACGCGCGTGAAGCCGAGCGAGAGCCAGCGCCGCGCGCCATTGACCTTGACGCCGAGCGGAAAAACGAGCACCAGCAGCACCACGCCGACGACGTAGAGCGGCACGGCAAAGCGCATCAGCTTCTGCGGCGGCAGCCGGGCGACGAACCACATGGCCAGCAGGCCGACGCCCAGATTCATCACCTGGGCGACGGTGCGGCCGCCGGCGTAGAACGTGGCGCTGTAGATCGTGGCGAGGCCGAAACCCACGATCGCCAGCGCGATGGCCAGCAGCGGCCCGTCGATGTTTTCGATCAGGCGCGCGTGCAAGCGGCGGATCAGGCGCATGTCCACGGCATCACTCCTCGTCGCCTTCCACGGCTTCCTCGTCATCCCTGGCCGGGCCGTCCGGCTGCCGGCCCAGCAGATAATAGTCCAGCACCATGCGCGCGATCGGCGCCGCCGACTGCGCTCCGAAACCGCCGTTTTCGACCAGCACGGCCAGCGCGATTTTCGGCTGCTCCGCCGGGGCGAAGGCGATGAACAGGGCGTGATCGCGCAATTCCTGCTTGAGCTTTTGCGCCTTGTAATCGGCCCCTTTCAGGCTGAACACCTGGGCCGTGCCGGTCTTGCCGCCGGAGGTGTATTCGGCGCCGGCAAAGGCGCGCGCGCCCGTGCCTTCACGATTGACGCCAATCATCGCCTTCTTGACGAAATCGACGTTCTGCCGTTTCCACGGCAGCGTGCGCAGCGGCTCCGGCTCGATCATCGTTTTTTCCCCGGTGCGGGCGTCGGTGACGTACTTGACGAGATGCGGACGGAACAGCACGCCGTCGTTGGCCAGCGTGGCCGTCGCCTGCGCCAGCTGGATCGGCGTATAAGCGTTGTAGCCTTGGCCGATGCCGACGGAAATGGTCTCGCCGCCGAACCATTTCTGCTGCGCGGGCTGCCTGAAACGGCGTCTTTTCCATTCCGGGGAAGGCAGCACGCCCTCCGACTCGCCGTCGATGTCGATGCCGGTCTTGCCGCCGAAGCCGATCGGCTTCATGAACCGGGCGATGGCCTCGATGCCCATGTCGTTGGCCAGCGCGTAATAATAGGTGTCGCAGGACTGCACGATCGACTTGTACATGTCGACCATGCCGTGACCGCCTCTTTTGTCGTCGCGGAAAGTGTGTCTGCCGAAAGTGAAGAAGCCGGGGTCGAAAAAAGCCTGGTTCGGGGTGCGCTTCCCGGTTTCCAGCCCCGCCAGCGCCATGAACGGCTTGAACGTCGAGCCGATGGGGTAGGCGCCGTTGATCGCGCGGTTGACCATCGGACGGTCGGGCGAATTGTTGAGCATGTCCCAGTCCTCGGAACGGATGCCGTCGACGAAGAGATTGGGATCGAAGGTCGGCATCGATACCAGCGCCAGGATTTCGCCCGTCGCCGGCTCGATGGCGACCAGCGCGCCGCGCCGGTCGCCGAAGGCTTTTTCCGCCATGTCCTGCAATTTGATGTCGAGCGTCAGGGTCAGTTTGTCGCCGGGAACCGGCGCGGTGCGCGAGAGGCTGCGCACCGCCTGGCCGCCGGCGTCCGTCTCGACCTTTTCGTAGCCGGCCCCGCCGTGCAGCTGGAATTCGTAACTTTTTTCCAGCCCGGTCTTGCCGATGTGCTCGGTTCCCTTGTAATTGGAGCTTTGCTCCATTTCCCCGATGGTTTCCAGATCGGCCTTGTTGATGCGGTTGATGTAGCCGATGGCGTGCGCGGCGATCGGGCCGAGCGGGTACTGCCGGAACAGCCGCGCCTTGACCTCGACGCCGGGAAACCGGTAACGGTTGGCGGCAAAGCGCGCCACCTCCTCGTCGGCGAGGCGCGTGCGGATCGGCAGGCTTTCGAACGGACGGCTTTCCTCGGCCAGTTTGCGGAAACGCCGCTTGTCCTTGGGCAATATCTCGATGAATTCTTCGAGCGATTCGATCGTCCGGTCGATGTCGTCGACTTTCGAGGGCGTGATTTCCAGGGTGAAGGCCGAATAATTGCGCGCCAGGACGACCCCGTTGCGATCCTCGATGATGCCGCGGCTGGGCGGGATCGGTACCAGCGAGATGCGGTTGTCGTCGGCGCGGGTGGTGTAATACTCGTGCTGGAATACTTGCAGAAAGACGAAACGCCCGATCAGGAGCGAGAAGGCCAGCACCACCGCGCCGGCGGCGAAAGCGACGCGGAAACGGAAACGGGCCAGTTCGTCGTCGCGCGGCTTGTGGGGCACGCCGCCGAGCAGCACGAAGGAATCCCCGTCAGAGCGGGCGGTTTTCATCACGGTCTTCCGGCTGATATTGCGGCAACAGAAGCACGAAGGTCAGCGGCGGCCAGAGCGCCATGCCGACGAACGGGCCGAGAAAATAGGCCGGACCGGGCAGCACGACCCCCGGCATGGCGCGGACGAGATACTGCACGCCCTGCGCCATGAGCAGCAGGGGCAGCACGTGCAGCGCCTGCTTGGCGAGCGAGAACCACAGGATGCGCCGGGACATGGCCGCGCCGGCGTAGGCGGCGAGGACGTAGGCCAGCGCGTGCTGCCCGAGCAGGCTGGCGTCGGCCACGTCCATGACGAGGCCGAGCAGGAAGCCGGCGCCCATGCCGACCCGGCGCGGCTCGCGGATGCTCCAGAACACGAGGACCAGGGCCACCCAGTCGGGCATCCAGGGCCAGTCCGAGGTCGGCAGAAAATCCAGCAGCAGCGCCGCGAACAGGGTGGCGGCGATGAACCAGGGGCGAACCGGCAGGAGAATGCGCGCGGAATGAAAGATCGGCTGCACGGCTCACTCTCTCCTCAAACGCCGCCTGCCGCCCGGTCTCGTGGCCGACGCGGGAGCGGGCTGCGGCTTCAACTGTTCGGGGATGCTCAAGGCTTCGCGCGGATCGAGCACCATGACCTCGCCGAAATTTTCGACCCCGGCGAGCGGCAGGCAATAAACGCGGGCGAAAGTATATGACGTGTCGCGCTCGATATGCGAGACCTTGGCGACCGGCAGGCCGCCCGGAAAAACGCCGTCGAGTCCGGAAGTCACCAGCAGGTCGTCCTCCCGCACGTCGGCATTGACCGGCAGGAAGCGCAGTTCGAGCCGCCCGTCGCCCAGGCCGAACACCACCGAACGCTGGCCGGTGCGCAGAATCTGGATCGGAACGGCCTGATCCTTGTCGGTGATCAGCGTGATTTCGGAAACGAATGGAAATACGCGGGTCACCTGGCCGATGACGCCCGCGTCGTCGACCACCGGCTGTCCGGCCGAGAGTTTGTCCTGCTGCCCCTTGTCGACCACCACGCGCCGCGAGAACGGATCGCGCGCCGCATAGAGGATTTGCGCCACGCGGCCGCTGATCCTTTGCCGCTCGCGGACTTCGAGCAGCTTGCGCAAGCGGTCGTTTTCGGCTTCCAGATCGCGCGCGCGCAGAAGGGCCTCCGCGCCGGACAGCCGGGCGCGCCTGAGGAGAGCGTTCTCCTCCCTGAGCTGGGACAGGCTGGAAAAATAGTCGGTCGAATTGCGCAGGAACTCGATCGGAGCCTGGGCCAGTTGCTGGATCGGGTGCGTGAATAACGACACCGCCTGACGCAGCAGCTCCAGCGTCTGGAAACGCGAATCGAAGAACAGCAGCGCAAGCGAAAGCATGGCGTAGAACGACAAGCGCGCCAACGGCGCCGGCCCACGTTTGAAGAACGGCGGCGGCTGATGATCCATGCGGTCGATACGAAAGGTCGAAACGGCGAACAACGCAACGCGAAGGCGGGATTATCCCATAGACGGGGAACGGAAGGCGGGAAACCGAAAACGCGGCTTCCGCGCCCGATCCGCGGGGACACTCGCGGTGCCCGGAAACCGGAAGTCATTCCGTTTCGCAATGAAACGATACTTTGTCGACTTCGCCTCGCCGAGCCACGGCGCGAAGCGCCCTGGACGGAAGGAGTCCGGCGCTTGAGTTTCAGCCGCGAATGCTTGATGAACGAACGGGATTCAGGCGATCAAAGAAATGACGGGCGGGAGTCGACGACGGCCGTCATATAGGACGAAAAGGACGAAAGGACTGAAAGTAACGAAACCGCCTTAAGGCTCCCTCGGCGCCGTTTCCGCGAAAGCCGGGCGCTGCATCAGCTTGCCGTACAGGTGATCGAGGCCGGGATATTGTTTCCGCCAGTCGATTTCAGGGAAGCGGAAGTCCAGGTAGCCGAGCGCGCAGCCGGCGCAGATGTCGGCCAGGGTGAAGTGCGTGCCCACGCACCACGGGCGATCGCCGAGCTGGTCGGCCATGTATTCCACGCCGCGCGCGACCTTGTCCTGCTGGCGGGCGATCCATTCGGCGCTTTGCTTCATCTTGGGGCGCTTTCTTTCGAGAAAGACCGTGCTGGCCGCTTCGCAGACGCCGTCGGCCAACGCCTCCCAGCGCTTGACCTCGGTGCGCTCGCGGTTTGGCGCGGGCATCAGCTTGTTGTTCGGCGCCACGTTGTCGAGATACTCGCTGATGACCCGCGAATCGAACAGCGCGATGTCGTCGTCGAGCGCGAGAACCGGAATCTTGCCCAGCGGATTGACGTTGGGAACGTTCGATTCAGGCGTCCACGGCGAGTCGATCTCGAATTCGCATTCGATCTTTTTTTCCGCCAACACGACCCGGACCTTGCGGACGAACGGGCTGGTCAACGATCCGATGAGTTTCATGGTTTTTATGAGTGGAAGGACAGGGCAACGGGCGGATTATACATCGCCGCGCACCGGGTTTGTTGGAGATTTTGCCGGACGGGTAGAATAGCGGCTTTCGCGCACGCACCGTACACAGGGGTTTCGCCATGTCTCTCAGCCCGCTCACCGCGCTTTCTCCGCTCGACGGCCGCTATGCCGCCAGGGTCGACGTCCTGCGCGGCCAGTTCTCGGAATACGGCCTGATCCGCCGCCGTCTCCAGGTGGAAATCGAATGGCTCAAGGCGCTGGCGGACGAACCGCATTTCGCCGAAATTCCCGCCTTTTCGCCGGCGACCGTGGCCGAGCTGGATCGGGCGGTCACCGGTTTCGGCCCCGAACAGGCCGCCGAGGTCAAGGCGATCGAGGCGGAAACCAATCACGACGTCAAGGCGCTCGAATACTGGATCAAGAGGAAGTTCGCGGGCAATCCGGAAGTCGGGCGCGTCGCCGAATTCATCCACTTCGCGTGTACGTCGGAAGACATCAACAACCTGTCGCACGCCCTGATGCTCAAGGCGGCGCGCGACGAAGCGATGCTGCCCGCGCTGGACGGGGTGATCGACCACCTGCGCGCGCTGGCGCACACGCACGCCGACCTGCCGATGATGGCGCGCACGCACGGCCAGCCGGCGACGCCGACGACGCTGGGCAAGGAAATGGCCAACGTGGCGCATCGCCTGCAACGCGCCCGCCGGCGCATCGCCGAAACCAGCCTGCTCGGCAAGATCAACGGCGCGGTCGGCAACTACAACGCCCATCTGGCGGCCTATCCGGATTTCGACTGGGAAGCCTTCGCCCGGCGCTTCGTCGAATCGCTGGGCCTGGAATTCAATCCCTACACCATCCAGATCGAGCCGCACGACGCGCTGGCCGAACTCTTCGACGCCTTCGCGCGCGCCAACGCCATCCTGATCGACCTCGACCGCGACGTCTGGGGCTACATCGCGCTCGGCCTCTTCAAGCAGAAAACGAAGCCCGGCGAAATCGGCTCCTCGACCATGCCGCACAAGGTCAATCCGATCGACTTCGAGAATTCGGAAGGCAACCTGGGGCTGGCCAACGCGCTCTTGCGCCACCTGTCGGAAAAGCTGCCGATTTCGCGCTGGCAGCGCGACCTGACCGATTCCACCGTGCTGCGCAACATGGGCGTGGCGCTCGGCTATTCGCTGCTCGCCTACGATTCGCTGCGGCGCGGCCTCGCCAAGCTCGAAGCCGACGCCGCCCGCCTGCGCGCCGACCTCGACGCCAACTGGGAACTGCTGGCCGAACCGATCCAGACCGTGATGCGCCGCCACGGCGTGGCCAATCCCTACGAAAAACTCAAGGAACTGACGCGCGGCCACCGCGTTTCCCGCGAGGCGATGCGGGAATTCATCAAGACGCTGGACATCCCCGAAGCGGCCCGGCAAAAACTTCTCGCGCTGACGCCCCAGGACTACACCGGCAAGGCCGCCGAACTCGCGCGGAGGATTTGATGGAACCCCCTTTTTGAGAGCGTTGATGAACCCGCGTTGATGAACCCGGTATCCAGCGCATAGGTTGGGATAAGCAAAGCGAACCCCAACATCCCGGACTCTTTCTCCCGGACTCTTTCATTTCCACGAACATGTCCGCCTCTGCGGTCAATCGACCGGCATCCGCCTTCGCCAGATACTCCGTCTGGTTTTGTCGGGGTTCGCTCCGCTCACCCCAGGCCATGATCTGGACAAGGCTTGCCGTGCGACGCGGCGCGCGGCGGGGTGTCATCTGGCTGTAACAATCGCCCGGTAGCCTGTGTTTCGCTGTTCAACAAACTCAAACACAGGAGTTGCCATGTTCAAATGTTCCAAGCGTGTTTCCGTCCTGATGGTCGCGGGCGTCGCCTTGCTGGGCGCTCGCGCGGCCGCGGCGCAGGTCGTCAGCATCGACGGGTCTTCCACCGTCTATCCGATCACCGAGGCCGTCGCCGAGGAATTCCAGAAAGCCAAGAATAACGCCATCAAGGTGACCGTCGGTATTTCCGGCACCGGCGGCGGTTTCAAGAAGTTTTGCCGCGACGAGATCGACATCGCCGACGCTTCCCGTCCGATCACGGCCAAGGAGATGGAGGATTGCAACGCCGCCGGCGTGCGCTACGTCGAGATGCCGGTCGCCTTCGACGCGCTGACCGTCGTCGTCAATCCGAAGAACGATTTTCTCAAGCAGATCGCCATCGCCGACCTGAAGGTGATGTGGGAGCCGGAGTCCCAGGGCAAGGTGGTTCGCTGGAACCAGGTCAACCCGGCTTGGCCGGACGCGCCGCTCAAGCTGTTCGGGCCGGGCGCCGATTCGGGCACTTTCGAATACTTCACCGAGGTCACCGTCGGCAAGGCCAAGTCCTCGCGCGGCGACTACACGCCTTCCGCGGACCCCAACATCCAGGTTCAGGGCGTCTCGCGCGACGTCGATGCCATCGGTTATTTCGGCTATGCCTATTACGCCGAGAACCAGGCCATCCTGAAGGCGGTGCCCGTCGTCAATCCGAAAACCGGCGCCGCCGTCCTGCCGTCCGAAAAGAGCGTGCTCGACGCTTCCTACCAGCCGCTGTCGCGCCCGATCTTCATCTACGTCAAGGCCAAGTCGCTGGACAAGCCGGAAGTCAGGGAATTCGTCGAGTTCTACATGAAGAACGCCGCCGGGCTTATCAAGGAAGTCAAGTACGTGCCATTGCCAGCCTCGGCCTACACGGGTAATCTTGAGCACGTCGCCGCGAAGAAGTATGGCACCGTCTTCGGCGGCAAGAATGAGATCGGCATCACCATCGAAGACCTGATGAAGCGCGAAGCCAAACAATAAAGACCGCAGCCCGCCGCCATGCAAGGAGACTTTGCCCAACCCGCTTCCGGCCGTCACGCCGGCGGCGGCCGTCTTGCCAGAAACGTCATGCGCAACCTCGGCGAGAGCGGCATCGAGATGTTGCTCTTCGCCGCGGCGGCGGTTTCCGTCCTGACCACGCTCGGCATCGTCTACGTGCTCGTTTCCGAATCGATCAATTTTTTCGGACGGGTGCCGCTGCTCGATTTCCTGACCGACACGCAATGGACGCCCCTGTTCTACGACGCCCATTTCGGCATCATGGTGCTGGTTTCCGGCACCGCCGTCTCATCCCTCGTCGCACTGGCCGTGGCCGTGCCGATGGGAACGGTGATCGCCATCTACCTGTCCGAATTCGCCAATTCCACGGTGCGCGAAGTGGCCAAGCCCGTCCTCGAATTGCTGGGCGGCATTCCGACCATCGTTTTCGGCTATTTCGCCCTGCTCATGGTGACGCCCGCCCTGCAACGCATTTTTCCCCGGCTGCCGGGCTTCTCGCTGCTCTCCGCCGGTCTCGTGATGGGCGTCATGATCGTGCCCTACGTGGCCTCGCTCTCCGAGGACGCCATGCGGGCGGTGCCGATGAGCCTGCGCGAAGGCTCCTACGGCATGGGCGCGACGCGCCTCCACACCGCGCTCCACGTCGTCGTCCCGGCCGCCTTTTCCGGGCTGGCCGCCTCCTACGTCCTGGCCATTTCGCGCGCCGTCGGCGAAACGATGATCCTCGCCGTCGCCGCCGGAATGCGGCCGAGCCTGACCTGGAATCCGGCCGAGCCGGCCGCCACCATCACTTCCTACATCGTGCAGGTGGCGCTCGGCGATCTGCCGCACGGCTCGCTCGGCTATCAGACCATCTTCGCCGCCGGTCTCACGCTGCTCCTGATTACCCTCGTCTTCAACATCCTCGGCCAGTGGCTGCGCCGCAAGTTCCGGGAGAATTACTGAAATGCCCTCTCCCCTGCCGGACGCCGGGCGGGTTCGCGCCCTGATTGCCCGCGGCAAGCTCAAGGACACCCTTTTCCAGGCCGTCGGCATCGTTTTCCTGGCCGTCGGCCTGCTGGTGATTTTCCTGCTCGTCGGCGACATGGCGATTCGCGGCGCGGCGCGCCTGAATCCCGATTTCTTCACGCATTTCGCCTCGCGCCGCGCCGCGCAGGCCGGCATCCTGTCGGCCTGGGTCGGCACGCTGCTGGTGATGCTCGTCACCGCGCTCGCCGCCGTGCCGCTCGGCGTCGCCGCCGGGGTTTATCTCGAAGAGTACGCGCGGCGCAACTGGATGACCGAGATCATCGAGATCAACATCAGCAATCTGGCGGCCGTGCCGTCCATCATCTACGGCCTGCTCTCGCTCGGCGTCTTCGTCTACGCCCTTGGCCTCGGGCAAAGCATCCTGACCGCCGGACTCACGCTGGCGCTGCTCATCCTGCCGATCGTCATCGTTTCCACCCGCGAGGCCGTGCGCGCCATTCCGGAGTCGATCCGCGAGGCTTCGATGGCGGTCGGCGCGACCCGCTGGCAGACCTGCCGCCACCACATCATCCCTTACGCCATGCCCGGCGTCCTCACCGGCGTCATCATTGGGCTGGCCCGCGCCATCGGCGAGACCGCCCCGATCATCACCGTCGGCGCGCTGACCTTCATCGCCTTCCTGCCGCCGATGCCGTTCGCCGAAATCGGCGCGGGAGACCGCGCCGGCCTGTTCGACTGGCTGATGTCGCCTTTCACCGTGATGCCGATCCAGGTCTTCAACTGGACTTCGCGCCCCGATCCGGCCTTCGAGGTCAATGCCGCCGCCGCCGGCTTCGTGCTGATGGTCATGGTGCTCTCGATGAACGGCGTCGCCATCTGGCTGCGCTACAAGATGCGCAAGAACATCAAGTGGTGAGAATGCCGGCGAGACGTGAAAAGTGAAACATGAAAAGTGAGAAAACCGATCGGTGTTTCCGATCCCTGATCCCCGATTCCCGACCTCCAATATCCGCCCCATGATCGACATGCCCATCCAGGAATCCGCCCCGCTCAAGGCCGAGGCTCGCGGTCTCAGTTTCCATTACGGCGAAGTCAGGGCGCTCAAGAACATCGACATGCCGATCCGCGACAAAAAAGTGACCGCGCTGATCGGCCCATCGGGTTGCGGCAAATCGACCTACCTGCGCTGTTTCAACCGTATGCACGATCTTTATCCGGGCAACCGCTACGAAGGCGAAATCCGTTTCTATCCGGACGACGCCAACCTGCTGGCGCCGGAAATCGACCCGATCGAAGTGCGCATGCGCATCGGCATGGTTTTCCAGAAGCCGAATCCTTTTCCCAAATCGATCTACGAAAACGTCGCTTACGGCTTGCGCGTGCGCGGCGAAAGCAACAAGCGCGCGCTCGACGACAAGATCGAGCAGGCCCTGCGCGGCGCCGCCCTCTGGGACGAAGTCAAGGATCGCCTGGGCGAACTGGCCTCCAGGCTCTCCGGCGGCCAGCAGCAGCGCCTGTGCATCGCCCGCGCCCTGGCGACCGATCCCGAACTGCTGCTCTTCGACGAGCCGACCTCGGCGCTCGACCCGATCGCCACCGGCGCCATCGAGGAACTGATCCACGAGCTGAAAAAGCGGGTCGCCATCCTGATCGTGACCCACAACATGCAGCAGGCGGCCCGCGTTTCCGACTACACCGCCTACATGTACCTGGGCGAGATGATCGAATTCGGCAAGACCGACGAAATTTTCATCAAGCCCCAGGACAAGCGCACCGAAGACTACATCACGGGCCGGATGGGTTGAGGCATGGAAAAGGTTTGGGAAACATTTTTGAATCGAGCGCCCGCGAATTTCCGTCATTTCCGCGCGGGCGGGAATCCGGCGCCCGCGCCGGTACCCCCACACTCCCGTCATTCCCGCGAAAGCGGGAATGACGGAAAAATGGAACGGAAATGGCCGTCGCCGGATCGAGAACGCCCCAGGGGAAACCTCGACGCCCGAATCGAACCGCTTCAAGAGAAACCCCAACGAGAGAACATCGCAATGAACGAAAGCCAGCACGTTTCCAGCCAGTTCGACGAGGACATGGCCCGCCTGCGCGTTCGCGTCTCGCGCATGGGCGGGCTGGTCGAGACCCAGATTTCGGCGGCCATGAACGCCTATTCCAGCGGCGAGGTCGCGGTCGTCAAGGGGATCGTCGAAACCGACCACGAAATCAACGAGCTTGAAAAAGCGATCGACGACGACTGCGCGCACGTCATCGCCAGGCGTCAGCCGACGGCCTCCGATCTGCGTCTGGTGCTCGGCATCAGCAAGATCGTCACCGATCTCGAACGCATGGGCGACGAAGCCAAGAAAATCGCCAAGGGCGTGCGCCGCATCCACGAGAACGGCCAGGATCTGGCGCAATTCGGAGCCGGCGTCCGGCACATGGCCGAGGCCGTCCTCGGCATGGCGCGCCGCTCCCTCGACGCCTTCGCCCGGCTCGATACCGGGCAGGCCGCCGGCGTCATCGACGCCGACCACGAAGTCGACGTCGAATTCAAGTCCATCATCCGCCAATTGATTACCCACATGATGGAAGATCCGCGCACCATCACCACCGCGATCGACATCATCACCATCGCGCGCGCCATCGAACGCATCGGCGACCACGCCAAGAACGTTTCCGAGCAGGTCGTCTACGTCGTCGAGGGCCGCGACATCCGTCATACGAAAGAGAAAACGGCGTGAGCGCAACGATTCTGATCGTCGAGGACGAGCCGGCCATCCAGGAACTGGTCGCGGTCAACCTGAAACACGCCGGTTTTCCGGTCGTGCGCGCCGGCAGCGCGGAAGAAGCCGAGTCCGCGATCCGCGACGCGCTGCCGGACCTCATCGTGCTCGACTGGATGCTGCCCGGCCAGTCGGGACTCGCGCTGGCCCGGAAACTCCGCGCCGGCGAGCGGACGCGCGAACTGCCCATCATCATGCTGACGGCGCGCGTCCACGAAGAGGACAAGGTCCAGGGGCTGGAAGCGGGGGCCGACGACTACCTCACCAAGCCCTTTTCCCCCAAGGAACTCGTCGCCCGCGTCCGCGCCGTGCTGCGCCGCCGGGCGCCGCATCTGGCCGGGGAAACCGTGGCGATCGGCGATCTCATGCTCAACCCGGCGACGCACGAAGCGCTGGTGGCGGGCCAGCAGATCGAGCTGGGGCCGACCGAATTCCGCCTGCTCTTCTTTTTCATGACGCACACCGAGCGCGTCTACACGCGCGCGCGCTTGCTCGATGAAGTCTGGGGCGACCACGTTTTCATCGAAGAGCGCACGGTCGACGTCCATGTCCGCCGGCTGCGCGCCGCGCTCGAACCTTCGGGACGGCACGAACTGCTCGAAACCGTGCGCGGCACCGGCTATCGTTTCCGGGGAGCCTGAACCGCGTGCCGGCGCAAATCGTCCGGGCCGCGCTGCTGGCCTTGCTGACCGCGTGCGTCGCCGCGCCGCTCGGCGTCTTCGTCGCCCCGTGGGCGGGCTGGCTCCTGTTTTGCGGCGGGCTGATCCTGCAAATGGCTTTCCACTTCCGCAACCTGGCCCGGCTCGACCGCTGGTCGAGGGCGCCGGATGTCGACGCGAGCCTGGAAGGAAAAGGCGCGTGGGACGGCATTTTCGGACGCCTCTACCGGCACGAAAAAGACTTGCGCCGGCAAATCGCCGACCGCGACGCTGAAATCGCCCGCATCATCGCCGCCATCCAGGCGCTCAACGACGGCGTGATCCTGCTCGACCCGGACAACCGGATCGTTTTCTGCAACACCATGGTCGAGGAGCAACTGGGCCTCTCGCTGCGGACCGACGAAGGCTTGCCCATCGTCAACCTGATCCGCCGGCCGGAGTTCGTGGACTATCTCGGAGGCGGGGATTTCACCCGTCCCCTGACCCTGCGCTTCGAACACGGGGAAGAGCGGGCGCTTTTCATCGTCGTCATCCCCTACGCCGGCAACCGCCGCCTCATGCACGTCAAGGACGTGACGCAGACCGACCGCCTCGACCGGATGCGCCGCGATTTCGTCGCCAACGTCTCGCACGAGCTGCGCACGCCGCTGACCGTTCTCTCCGGCTTTCTGGAAACCCTCGGCGAAATCGAGGTCGACGCGCGGACGCGCGGGCGCTACCTGACGCTGATGGCCGAACAGGCCAGGCGCATGGAAAACATCGTGCAGGATCTGCTGACCCTTTCGTCCATCGAGTCCGCGCCGCCGCCCGGCGACGAGGTGGTCGACATGGCCCGTCTGGTCGACAAGCTGCGGCGCGACGCCGAGGCGCTGTCGGGCGGGCGGCACACGGTTTCGGTCGAATCCGACGGCCTGGCCGACCTGCGCGGCGTCGAACCGGAACTCGCCAGCGCCTTCGGCAACCTGGTCTCCAACGCCGTGCGCTACACGCCGGCCGGAGGGACGATACGCATCGCCTGGAAAACCTCGCCGGACGGCGCCGAATTCGCGGTCGAGGACACGGGCATCGGCATCGACGCCAAGCACATCCCCCGCCTGACCGAGCGTTTCTACCGCGTCGACCGCGGCCGCTCGCGCGAAGCCGGCGGCACCGGCCTGGGCCTGGCCATCGTCAAACACGCGCTGAACCGCCACCAGGCGCGGCTGGAAATCCGCAGCGACCCCGGAAAAGGCAGCCGCTTCACCGCGAAATTCCCCCCCGGCCGGCTGGCCAGACCCTGAAGCGGGAAGCGGCCAACCGCGGTGGGCGCTGCGAGAAGCGAAAAGCGTTAACCACGGCGAGCACGGCGAAAGGCGGGATGCGAAAGCCCCCGTCATTCCCGCGAAAGCGGGAATCCAGTCCGTTGCATCCAGTCCGAAGGGCCGCGAATTCAAGATTGGAGTGCGGACGGGAATTCAATGCCCACACCTCGTCATTCCCGCGAAAGCGGGAATCCAGCTTGTAGCCTCCAGCCCGAAGGGTTGCAAATCCGGGATTGGAGCGCGGGTGTCTCGCCTGCTTCGTTCGCTTCCCCTTGCGGGCGAGACGCCCGCGCTCCATTTTTCTTTTTGGCTGCCCAACTCCTTCCGACTCGCGGCTTTACCGCGAGCCACCTCCCTCAAGAGGGAGGCTCATTCTTGCGGCGCTTTGCGCCGGGGGTACGCGCTGGATTCCCGCGTTCGCGGAAATGACGAGGGGTTTGTTTTTCGCCGTGTCCGCCGTGCTTAACGCTTTCCGCCCCGGCTGAAATTGAAAATCGCGCGGTTCGGCGATCTGGCCGGTATACTTGTCGCTTCGTTTTCCGAGATTCGCCATGCCGCAATACAGGATTCCCGAACTGGTCTGCCCGGCCGGCGGTTTGCCGGCGTTGAGGGCGGCCGTCGATAACGGCGCCGATACCGTTTATTTCGGCTACAGGAACGATACCAACGCGCGCAACTTCGCCGGGCTGAATTTCGATCGCAAGGCGATGGTCGAGGGGATCGGCCACGCGCACAAACACGGCAGGCGCGCGCTGCTGGCGATCAATACCTTTCCCCAGGCGGGCCGCGAGGCGGAGTGGCGCGCGGCCATCGACGGCGCGGCCGATCTGGGCGTCGACGCGGTCATCCTCGCCGACGTCGGGCTGCTCGATTACGCCAGCCGCCGCCATCCCGATCTGCGCCTGCATCTTTCCGTGCAGGGGTCGGCCACCAGTCACGAGGCCATCAACTTCGCCCACCGCGAATTCGGCATCCGGCGCGCGGTGCTGCCGCGCGTGTTGACGCTCGCGCAGGTCGAGTCGGTGATTCGCAATACGCCGGTCGAGATCGAGGTTTTCTGCTTCGGCAGCCTGTGCGTGATGAACGAGGGGCGCTGCTGGCTGTCCTCTTACGCCACCGGCGAATCGCCGAATACCGTCGGCGCGTGTTCGCCGGCCCGGTTCGTCAAATGGGAAAGGAAACCGGGGCAAATGGATACCCGTCTCAACGGCATTCTGATCGACCGCCGCGGCGACGGCGAGCCGGCCGGTTATCCGACGCTGTGCAAGGGCCGCTTCGAGGTAGGCGGCGCGACGTATTACGCGCTGGAAGAGCCGGCCAGCCTGAACGCGCTGGAACTGTTGCCGGAAATCGCCCGGATCGGCGTCGCGGCGGTCAAGGTCGAGGGCCGCCAGCGCAGTCCGGCCTACGTGGCGCAGGTCACGCGCGTCATGCGCGCCGCGCTCGACGCGCTTGGCGAGGGGCCGGAGCGTTTCACGGTCAGGCCGGACTGGCGGGCCGAACTCGGCAAGGTTTCCGAAGGTTCGCAGGTGACGCTCGGCGCGTACAACCGGCCGTGGAGGTGAGCCGATGAAACTCTCGCTCGGCCCGCTGCTCTTCTTCTGGCCCAGGGAAAAGGTGCTCGATTTCTACGACGAAATGGCGAACATTCCGGCGCTCGACGTCATCTACGTCGGCGAAGTCGTCTGTTCGCGCCGGCGGGAACTGCGCGCCGACGACTGGATCGCGCTGGCAAAACGCCTGGCCGACGCCGGCAAGGAAGTTGTCGTCTCGGCGCAGGCGCTGCTCGAATCGGAAAGCGATCTGAAAACCTTGCGCCGCCTGGTCGACGAGCTGGAGGAAATACGCGGCTGCGCGCTCGAAGCCAACGATCTGGGCGCGGTCGGCATCGCCCGCGGGCGGCCGTTCGTCGCCGGGCCGCATCTGAACATCTACAACGCCGACACGCTGGCAACCTTCCACCGCTACGGCATGCGCCGCTGGACGCCGCCGCTGGAGGCTTCGCGCGCGCTCATCGAAACGCTGCACCGGAGCCGCCCCGACGGCGTGGAAACCGAGGTTTTCGTGTTCGGCAAGCTGCCGCTCGCGTTTTCGGCGCGTTGCTTCACCGCCCGCCATTACGGACTGAACAAGGACGATTGCCAGTTCCGCTGCCTGGAGCACCCCGAAGCCATCGCGCTGAAAACGCGCGAAGGGCAGCCGTTCCTGGCGATCAACGGCATCCAGACGATGTCGGCGCAAACCTGTAACCTGCTCGCCGAAATCCCGGACATGCGGGCGATGGGCATCGATATCGCGCGCATCAGCCCGCAACCCCGGCACATGGCCGAAATCGTCGCCGCCTTCGACGCCGCCCGCCGGGGCGACGACCCTCCGCCGGCGGATCCGGCGTGGGCCACGGACGGGTTCGTCGACGGCTACTGGTTCGGCGAAGCGGGCATCGTCTCGCGCCAGCGGGGAGTCCGGCCATGACCGATGGATTCCGCGAACCGTTCGCCATCCCCCGCTTCGCGCTGCCCGCGCTGGTCGCCCGCATCGGCGCGCGGCTGCCGCAATGGCCGCACGCCGTGGCGCTGGCGGCCGGCCTCAACGTCGCGGTCAGGTTGAAACTGCTGCCCGAAGAAAGCCTCGCGCCGCTCGAAAACCGCCGTTTCCTGATCGACGTGACGGATACCGGCGGCCGCGCCGCGTTCACTTTCCGCGACGGCCGCTTCCGTCCGCTGTTTTCCATTCCGGAAACGCCCGACCTCGCCTTCCGCGCCAATCTCTCCACCTTCATGCAGCTTGCCGCGCGCCAGGAAGATCCGGACACGCTGTTTTTCAACCGCGCGCTCTCCATCGAAGGCGACACCGAGCTTGGACTGGTCGTCAAAAACATGCTCGACGCGGTGGAATGGCCGAATTTTCCGGGAATGTCGCTTTCGCGCCGCTGATTCCATTTCCAGAGCGTTTCCGGTTTGACCCCATGCGGTCACGCGAAAGGCAAAAAAGCGAACACCACGCGGGCGGATGACATTAATTCCCGCCAAAGCCACCGGCGCGAAACGCCGCAAGCCAAGCCCGCTCTCCTGAGGGAGGTGTCGCGCCAAAAGCGTGACGGAAGAAGTTCGGCGGTCGAATCCTCAAACGCGGACAAACAGGAAATCATCACTCCGTCGATCGCCGGTATCCGGTTTGCCGCTGCCTTCGCCGATTCCATTGCCGCCGTCATTCCCGCGAAAGCGGGAATCCAGCGCGTATCTTCCGGCGCGAAACGCCGCAAGCCAAGCCTCCCTCAAGAGGGAGGCTCCAATGGGGAATCCGGCGGAGCATTTGATTTTCTCCAAAAGCACAAATCTCTCCGGCTTTTTACGCCGGAATGACGGCCGTATCGGCGTAACGCGCGCTATTGGCCGAACGTCTCCGTATCGCGCCCAAAGCGCCGTCCGAAGCCCGTATGCCGATTGGCCGGGAATGGACTCCGCCGGCATGGGCGCGAAACGGCGCGCTCGACCGCGACCGCGTTTCATTGCGCGCTCCGCCTTTTTCCGTTCCACGCCGGGCGTGTATAATGCGCGCCGTCATCGGGGAGTAGCCGACCTTTCAGCGAAGGGGCGCGCGTCAACACACTTGCCTGAAAAGGCGTGGCGCGGGCAGCCGTCCGGCGTGGCGAGACCTTTGACCTTGCCGCTTTCTCGGCCGGAGAAGCGGCGGGGTCAATCGTCGAGTCCGGCCGGGGAGTGAAACCGGATGGAAGCCTTTCTCGTTTCGACGGGCATCGTCGCCCTGGCCGAAATCGGAGACAAAACCCAGTTGCTTGCCTTTGTCCTCGCCGCGAAATTCCGCCGCCCCGCGCCGATCTGCCTGGGCATCCTGCTGGCGACGGCCGTCAATCACGCGCTTGCCGGCGCGGCCGGCGCCTGGCTGACGGCGCGAATCGCGCCGGAAACGATGCGCTGGATCCTGGGCGTGTCCTTCATCGTCATGGCCTTGTGGACGCTGGTTCCGGACAAATTCGAGGAGAGCGACGCGAGGCTGGCGAAATTCGGCGTCCTGGGCGCGACGCTGATCGCTTTTTTCCTGGCGGAAATGGGCGACAAGACGCAGGTCGCCACGGTGGCGCTGTCGGCCCGCTTCCAGGCGTATTACGCGGTCGTCGCCGGGACGACCTGCGGCATGATGATCGCCAACGTTCCCGCGGTACTGCTCGGTGAGCGCATCGCCGGGCGCATTCCGGCGCGCGCCGTGCATGCCGCCGCCGCCGCGATTTTCGGCGCGCTCGGCATCGCCGCGCTGCTCGGCGTCGGGCAGGAGCTGGGATTATGACGGGCGCGGCGGGAAAGAAGAAGCGCCCGCGGCCGCAAGGCGCGCGCCCTCAATGCCTCGAACCGAGATCCCGGTCTTCCGGATTTCCGGAGAGAAGCTGCGTCAGCTCGTCGCACCCGATCACGCGGCCGTCCCGGACCGTAAACTGGGCCATCACTTTCGCGCGTATCCGCGAGCCGTCTTTCTTGGCGGCGGTCACGATGTGATTGGTAAAGACCGTCTCGCCGTCTTCCACCATCGCAAGAAACTCCACCGTCATGGAATCGATGACCTGCTTTTGTTTTCGCAAATGCTCGATGAATCCCGGATAGTCGAGCGTCACGCCGTCGACGTGCTGGACGTAGGCGGGATCGACATATTTTTGCACGGCGGAAATGTCCACCGATGGCGCTCCGAGAATGTCGTTGAACAGATCGATGATGACTTGTCTGGGCGTTTTGTTTTGCATCCTTTCGCTCCATCGAAAGAAACCGGATATCCACGGATCATGAACGGATCGCCGCCCGGCGGCCGTCATCCCGCGCGCGTGAATGACCAGTGCGTTTGAATGATACGCCAGCCGGACGGACCGCGGCGGAATACCTCGGTACAGTTCCAGCGATGCTCGTCGCCCTGGCTTCCATGAGAGACGAAATTGAACGTGAGCACGGCGGCGTCCCCAATGACCCGCACGCGCGGGTCGAGCAATTCGAACCGGGACGCGCGGACCTTGCCGCGAATGGCTTCGTAGTAGTCCGTGAGCGCCTCCAGGCCATCGATCCGCCGATCGATGAAGGGATCGAAGTAGACGACGTCGCCGTCGCAGATTTCGAGAAAACCGCCGGGGTCGCCAGCGCACCAGCGACGGAGCGCATAGGTTTCGAGCGCGATGATTTCTTCGGTAATGGAGCGCATGTGAACCTCGCGGATAACTCTTGGGTCTTTTGTCGAGAAGAACTTTTTCAGGCGGGGAAAAACGGGAAAAGACAGGGGCGGAAAAAGACAGGGCAAAAAACGCGCCTGATGACCACTCAAAAGCCGTTTCCCGGAGGGGGGTCAAAAACCCTTGCCGCCGCCAAAAACGGCGTTTGGAACGTGAAGGATGATGGTATCATGGGCAGGTCATGAACGGCGTATTTGAAACAGAAAACCGCGCTGGCGAATTGCGTTTTTGGAATGGGAAAAGGGGCGGCGCAACTACGTGGCGAGGTGACGCCCGCGTTCTCCAATGGGATGGATTCGGCGGAACGGATGTATGGCGAATGGTTTTGCGGGCGACGGCGATTCGGCGCGGAGGCAAATCCCTTTTTGGTGGATATGTCGCGCCGAAGGTGTGACGGAGAGAGTCGGGCGGTCGAATCACCAAACGCGAATGAACAGAAAACCCATCATGCCTTCGATCGCCGGAATCCGGTTCGTTCATCGAATATGCGCGCCTGGAAATTCAAGCGCCTGACGCCTTCCGTCTCGCGGCCTTGCCGCGAGCCACCTCCCTCGGGAGGGACGCTTTCAATGCGCAGCCCTTCGGGCTGGCGGCAAGGAACTGGATTCCCGCTTGCGCGGGAATGGCGGAAACGTGCGAGCTTTTAATTCCCGCTTATCGAGGCAGTGACGGATTATTTCTTTGCCTTTCGCCGTGCCCGCCGTGGTTGACGCCTTCCGCTCAAGGAAGAGCCTGACCAGTTCGGCGACGGATTCGACGTGCGGTTTTTCCATCAGCCGGGCGCGGTGGTTTTCCACGGTGCGCACGCTGATGTCGAGCGTTCGCGCGATCTTCGGGCTGGATTTCCGGCGGCGACGAGTTCGGCGATCTGCCGTTCCTTGGCGGTCAACAGGGCCAGACGGGCCTCGCGCGCGATTCGCGCCAGATGCTCGGCGTGCAGCCGCCGGCCGTGCTCCAGCGCGCTCCGCGCCTTGGCGATCAACAGCGCGCCGTCGACCGGTTTTTCGAGAAAATCGAACGCGCCTTTCTTGATGGCCTCCACGGCGTGCGGGACACCAGACATTCGCAGGGGGTCGGGCGGTATTCGGCGAGGAATTCGCGCGCCGAGCCGAAAGCGCGGATTTCCGCGCCGATGCCCTGCAACAATTCCTTGAACACCCAGAGCGTGATGGCGTCGTCGTCGATGACATGCACGACGGCGGAAAACGGCGGCGGCGCGGGATGCGGCCCGTCGGGCGGCGGGTCGCCGCCGTGGCTCGCCGGTGGCGTCCGTTTCGCTTCCATTCCCTCACTTGATCGAAAAATCGGCGCGGCAGCCGGACTGGCCTTCCTCCGCCACGCCGACCTTGCTTGGCAGGAGGAACATCCGCTCCGCCGGCACTCCGTGCGCCGCCAGCCAGTCGCGGGCCGCCTTGGCGCGGCGGTCGGCCAGATTCTTCAGGTCCTCGTCGGAGACCGCCGAATTGGCGAGGATGAGTTTTTCCATTTCCTCGACCGGCAGGCGTTTGACCAGGCCGACCATGTTGCGCGGTTTCGGGAAGTTCTCCGCCCCGTAGACCCGCTCCAGCAGGTCGGGGTAGTCCCGCTCCGCCGCCGCGGCCGTTTCGGCCTGCCCGTTCCCGTCGTCCGCCTTCGCGTCCTCGCGCTTCAGGGCGCGGATCTTGCGATCGAGGCGCGCGCGCTTGACGCCTTCCGTGTCGCGCTCCGGATCGGCCCGGCCCGCGATTTCGAACTTGAGATCGGGCTTGTCGACCAGCGCCCTGGACAGGGTTTCCAGACGCCCGACGGCGACCGGCGTGAGCGCGGCGCGGCCGGGATCGAATTCGACGTTCGAGAGTTCCTCGCCGCCGCCGAACATCGAGCCGATCAGCGCGAACGGCGAGGCGACGGCTTTCGTGAGCAGGTTGACGACCACCTTGACGATCAGCCCGCCGACGGAAAATTGCGGGTCGTCGAGCGAGCCGGAAATCGGCAGGTTGACGTCGATCTCGCCCTTGCCGTTCTTGAGCAGGGCGACCGCCAGGCGCACCGGCAGCGCGGTGGCGTCCGGGCTTTCCACCGCCTCGCCGAAGGTCAGCTGATCCAGGAAAACGCGGTTCTCGGCTTCCAGCCGGTCGTTCTCTATCTTGTACTTGACGGAGAGCGAGAGCTTGCCCTTGTCAATGGCGTAACCCGCGTATTTTCCGGAATACGCCGACAGCGAGGTCAGATCGACGCCCTGCACCTCGGCCTGCAAGTCCAGGTACGGCTTGGCCGACAGGGGATTGATCCGCGCCGAGACGTTGAGCGGCGCGACGTTGTCGTAGCTGCCGCGCAGTTCCAGCCGGGCCTGGGTTCCGGGTTCGGACGACAGGCCGGTGACGCTGCCGCCGATGCCCCTCAGGTTGGCGGTGTAGTTGGGCTTCACGAAATTGTCCGTGAAGCGGACGCTGCCGCCCTGTAGCGTGATCTTGCCGATCCTGACCGGCGGCGTCGGCTTGTCCCGCGCGGCGACCGGCGCCGCCGCCCGGCCGTCCGGCGGCGCGGCGTCGGGGGGCGTTTCCGGCGCGGCGTCCGCCGGCCCGTCCCCGCGCACGATGTCGAGCAGGTTGAGCCTCCCCTCCGGGCTGACGATGACGCGGGCGAAGAAATCGGACAGGGCGATGTCGCCCACCGACACGGATTCAGGCCCGAATTCAGCTCCGAATTCAGACCCAAATCGCGCGTCGATCTCACCGAAGTGGAAAGACTTCCAGCGCAGGGAATCGGCGGAGTTGGCCCTGCCGGTGGCAGCCCTGCCGGTGGCCTTCTCGCTGGCGCTGTCGCCGGTCTTTTCGACCGCCTGGAAATCGCCGATCGTCACCTGCCCGGCAAAGCCGCCCGAAAAGCCGCCGGATTCGCCGTCCGCGCTCCCTTCCCCGCCCTTTTCCCCTTCTTTCTCCCCGGTCTCGCGCAATTGCGCCCTGCCGCCGGCGGTGACGTGGCCGCTCTTGACGACGACGTTCAGCTTTCCGGAAAAATAGGGTTGCAGCGGCAACAGTTCAACGGTCTTGACGCTCAGATTCAGGTCGGCGTCGAACGGCGCGACGCCGAGCTTGCCGTCGACCGCCACCTCGCCCTTGCGGTTGAGCCTGAGCGCCATTTTCACGTCCGCCTTGCGGTCAGGCTCGCTCGACACGCCGGTCAATTCGAAGCCCAGTCCCTCGATATTCTGTATCGCCACGGGAGACACCGCGGCGTCCTCGAAACGGATAGTCATCCCTTCGCCGACGGATTTGGCGATTTCCACCGTCCAGGGCGGCGACGCGCTTTCTTCCTCCCCGGCGGCGGGGCGCAGGGCGGGCGGCTCGATCCAGTCGATTTTCCCTTCAGGCGACCGCCGGATCGATGCCCGCGAACCCGCGAGGCGAATTTCGCCCAGCGACACCCGGTTTTTCGCCAGATCCAGTTTCCCGTCCCTGACGGCAAAAGCGTCGACCTTCAAACTTTCCCCGCCGTCGATTTTTCCCGCCAGTTCGAAATCCGCCACCGATCCCTGGCCGTCGAGGTTTTGCAGCCGCGCGTCGATGGCCTCGACGCCGGCCCGGAACGTCCTGCCATGCGACTCGTCGATCCAGCGCAGCGCGCCGCCGGTCAGCCGCGTTTCGCCGAACGACCACTTGACCGGCGCGTCGCCGGCCCCGGCCGGCTCGCCGGAATCCATCGCCTTCGCCAGCAAATCCAGCCAGTTCAGCGTTCCCGCCCGGTTCACGCGCACGGTGACATCGGGCGAATCGAGCGCCAGCCGTTCCACCGCGAAATCGCCGCCGAGCAAATCCGCCGAGGCGACGGCCACGTCGAGCCGCCTGAACGCCAGCAGCGGCGATCCCGACGCCTCGGTCAGATTCAGGTTCTCGATCGACGCCGCGCCCGAAACCGTCATCCTGGGCGTTCGCCCCAGGCGGTAGACGAACGTCAGATCCGCGTTCAGCGCGCCGGACACGAGCTTTACCGGAATGTCGGCCGGGAAATAATCGAAGTATTTCGGCAGCGGCACCTTGTCCAGCGCCAGTTTGAATTCGCCGTCCCGGGCGTCCGCGAAGGGTCTGTTCCGCCCCTTGATCTCCAGCGGCGCGCCATCGACATTCGCCGAAAAGCGCGGTTCGACGAAAACGTCCGCAGCGTCGGCCATGCTCGACAGGAAAGGCAGGGTCAGCCCGATGTCGCCGATCACGTGCTTCTCGCCGGCCACGCGGTCGTCGAACTCGATCGTTCCCCCGGAAATCTGGATATTGTTCAGCGAGAACGCCGGCGGCGGATCGTCTTTTTTCTTTTCGTCCTTCGGCCCGGCCGCGAACTCGTCGACCAAGTCCGAAAAATTGTAGCGTTTCCCCTCCACGCGCGCGACGCGCAGCTTCGGCCCGGTCAGGCGCATTTCCTCGACGACCGGCCCCCAGCGGAACAGCGAACTGACCCGCAGATTCACGTACAGGCTTTCAAAACCGAAGAAAGTCCCGCCGCCTTCGCGCTCCCCGATGTCGAAACCTTCCACGGCGAGCGACAGATCGAATGGGTTGATGGCGACCTCGCGGATGCTCACCGGCCGATGCAGGATTTCGCTCAACTTGTTGGCCGCGACGTGCCTGACCAGAGGCGGCAGCGCCAGAAAGCCCAGGATTCCGAACAGAACGACGGCCCCGGCGATCCATGACCCACATCTTCTGATTCTGGAGGATTGCAAGGCCGCCCGAACCCCTGTTTTATCGATCATCATTTTTCCCGCCGCAACGGCCCACGAAGGTTCAAATCTAACATGACCGGACATCGCCGGCGAAAGACGCCGTGTCCGCTCGTCCAGAAACGCGCTCGCCGCCCTTGGGATGACAGCGCGCCCAAATTTCGTGGAAGCGAAAACAATCACGGCGCCGCCGCCCGGAAAATCCCCGCGAGGCGGATAATGCGTATCGTGGCGCTGTGAAAACGCGATTCGATCCATGAACCTCTCCGCCCGGAAAGCCCCCGACATATTTTTGGCGACAGGCATTCACGCCCGTCGCCCCGCGCCTTTTGGATGGAGCCTCGAACCGGAGTTGACGTCACGATGAAGGAACACGACTCGCGCGCCATCGCGTTGACCGTCGCGGCGGCGTTCTTCATGGAAATGCTCGACGCCTCGATCATCACGACGGCGCTGCCGGCGATCGGCGCGGCTTTCGGCGGCACGGCGCTCGGCGCGAGCGCGAGCGTGACGGTCTACCTCGTGGCGATGGCGGTTTTCGTCCCGGCGGCCGGATGGTGCGGGGAACGCTACGGCGCGCGCCGGGTGTTCGCCCTGGCGGTCGGCGCGTTTACCCTCGCTTCCCTGCTCTGCGGCCTCGCGCCGTCCCTGTGGCTGCTGATCGCCGCGCGCGTGCTGCAAGGGGCGGCGGCGGCCTTCATGTCGCCCGTGGGGCGCTTCGTGGTTTTGCAGGAAACGCCCCAGCACCGCATCATCGAGGGAATCGCCACCATCACCTGGCCCGGACTGATCGCGCCGGTGCTCGGGCCGCCGCTCGGCGGCTTCATCGTTTCGCATTTCTCGTGGCGCTGGATTTTCCTGATCAACGTGCCCCTGGGCCTCGCCGGCATCTGGCTGGTGTTGCGCCACATCCCCCGCCGGCCGCCGACCCGCCGGGCCGGTTTCGACGCGCCGGGCTTTTTCCTCACCGCGGCGGCGCTCGCCGCGCTGGTCGAGGGATTGTCGGGGCTGGGCGGAAACCGGGGAGAACTGGCCTGGCCGCTCTTCCTCATCCTCGCCGGTCTCGCCGCCGGCGTCGCCGCGGTGCGGCACGCGCGGCGCGCCCAAGACCCCATGCTCGATCTGCGCGCGTTCCGCGTCCCCACCTACGCCCTGGCGATCGGTAGTTTCGGCTTCGTTTCGCGGGTGGCTATCAACGCCTCGCCGTTCCTGCTGCCGCTGATGTTCCAGATCGGTTTCGCCATGCCGCCAACGCGGGCGGGGCTGATGGTGCTCGTCTACATGGTCGGCAACCTGCTGATGAAAAGCGCCACGACGCCGGTATTGCGCCGTTTCGGCTTCCGCCGGGTGCTCACGGTCAACGGCGCGTTGTGCACGGCGACGCTCGCCGCCTGCGGCCTGCTCGCCCCCGGCCTTCCCATGCCGCTCGTCTACGCCGCGCTGCTCCTTGCCGGAATGAGCCGGTCGATGAATTTCACCGCCGTCAATACCCTGGCCTTCGCCGACGTGGACGCCGAACGGCGGGCCGGAGCCAGCGCGCTGGCGACGATGCTCCAGCAGGTGGCGATGACCCTGGGCGTGGCGTTCGCGGCGTTCGCGCTGGGCGCTTCGCAAACGCTGCGCGCGGCGCCCGCGCTCGAACTGGCGGATTTCCGCAACGTCTGGTTCGCCGTCGCGCTGCTGATGGGACTGGCCACCGCCGGCGCGCTGCGGCTCGATCCCGCCGCCGGCGCGTCGGTTTCGGGCAAGGCGCAATGAACCAATCCGTGCCCGCCGGAAGGCCCGGTCCGGGCGGCTTAGAAAAACCCGCCGCCCGCGAACCTAAAATGCCACCGTTCCGAAATCCTCCAGATTCCAGAGGGGCTGTCCGGCCTCGGCGGCGAGTTCGTTGAGCGCTTCGATCTCCGCCTTGCTGAACAGCAGACCGCCCGCCGCCGCCGTTTTTTGGGCGAAAGCGGCTTCGATCTGGCCGGGCAGGATGCAATGCTCGTTACCGTGGCCGAGAATGTCCGCGATGACGGCCTTGACGTTTTCCGCCTGCGAACGGCCTTTTGCGAACGCGCCGCCGCTGATGGCTTCGGGATGCGTCACCTGGAAGTAGAAACAGCACGTCCCCTTGTCGCCCGCGCCGACGTTCTCCCAGCGGTTCCGGATGGTCGGCAGCGAGCCGCCGATCAGACCGGCCACGAGTTCGTTGATGAGCGACAAACCGTAACCCTTGTGCGCGCCGAAGGGCAACAGCGCGACGGCGGCGGCCGGATCGGCCGTCGGATTGCCATTCTTGTCGACGGCGGCGTTCGGCGGCAGCGGCTTGCCTTCGCGGAGGAGCTGCTGGACGCGCCCCATCGCCACGACCGAGGTGGCCCAGTCGATCACGATCGGAAAGCCGATCGCGTCCGTCGTCGGAAATCCCCACGAGTGCGGATTCGTGCCGAGCGTCGGAAACTTCCCGCCGAAGGGGACCACTTCCGCGAGCGCGGCGGTGCAGCAGGTATAGGCGATGTACCCGCGCCGCGCCGCGTCCATCACATAGCCGCCGCCCCAGAGGTAGTGGAAGGCGTTATCGACGGCGACGGTGCCCGTGCCGTACTTGTCGGCCAGCGCGATGGCCTCGTCGATGGCGCGGTAGGCGGTGGGTTGTCCGAGCTTGCGGTTCGCGTCCCAGGTTTTCACGGCGGCGAAGCGCGACGGCTTCTCCTCGATTTCCGCGCCGGGCACGCAGCCCTTTCCGCCGGAACCGAAAAGGTGATCGAGATGGAGCGCCTTGATGGCATTGTGCGTGCGAATGCCGTGCCGCGTGGCCGAGGCGCAAAAACGCGCGGCCTCGCCGGCCTCGTCGGGAGTGTAGCCGCGATGCCGGTACGCCGCCGTGACGAGCGCGTCGTGCCGGGCTTCGGGAACGATGTGGTAGGTTTCTGGCATGATGGGTCCGGTATGGAAGAAAGGATGGATTCTAACGCCAATTCCCGGATGCCAGACTGTTTCGGAAAGCGTTGCCGCAAGTTTTCGATTCCCCCGGTTTCGTGGCCTGCCGCGATACGCCCGGTTGCCGTGGCAAGCCGAAAAAAGCCGAAGAACAGGGTGAAGCGGATGAATTCGGCAAAGAACTCTCCCGCATCGGCTCTGCGAAGGATCATTATGCCGAAAGTCCAAGCCAGAGAGATAGTGCCAAGTGTCCAGAACAACCAAAGAGCAGCGTTCTTTACTGAATTTTCCCATTTGCTTGCCTTATCAAAAAACTCTTGACTTACTTGGTCGAGAATACCCTGATTGGTAACAGGGTCAAATTATGTTAATTGGGCTAAGGCATTGGTTGAATAGAATAATACGATAGAGGTTATAACGATAAACGCCGATATTTTTAACCGAGCGTTATCATGTATTGATGACTTAAGTATTAACATGATTTTATTTGTTTCGTTGTGGCCCATCTATTGACCATCTAATTGGATTGGGAGGCGGTGTAGTCGGCCATTGCACACGGGTAGAACAAGCATGTGCCATTTTTTCGCGCGTTTCCTTGTCAGGAATTTGTTTTATCTTTTCGACTTGGCAATTAGCATCGTTGACTTCGGGCATTGGAGGAGGTGATTTTTCGCAAGCAGTCGACAAAACGGCAGCGATCAGGAGCAGAAAGAATTTGAATTGCATGACATATCTCCTTACCAAGTTATCTGTAATTTTACCGATCACTTCGTCTGTGCAATTAGCATCGTTGACTTCGGGCATCGGAGGAGGCGATTTTTCACAGCCGATCAATAAATATACGAAGGCAATCAAAATGAAGATTAGTTTGTATTTCATGCCTGCCTCTTGATTATTGCGGGCCATTGATTGTCCATCTAATCGGTTTGGCGGGTAGCGTGTTTGACCATCGCAAGGCCGTTGACGCCTCATGCGCCGCCTGCTGTTGCGCCTCCCGATCCGCGTCCACCTGCATCTTCGCGGCGATCGCGTTCTGCTGAGCCATCAACAATCCCCTGATTTGCAGCAACTGGTTCGCCTGATGACTGGCGAGCTGGTTGGCGTAGCCCAGCGCCTGCATTTGTCCGTCCGCGCCTTGCGCCGCCGCCTGTATCCGCTCCAGGTTGCGGGCGTCGTTCTTCAGGGCGTCCTGTTGCGATTCCAGGGTTCTGAAAAGCGCGTCGTTCGCCTTTTTCTGGCTTTCGCTTCCCAGGCGGCGGTTTTCCTCGAAGAGGGCGCGTTCTTCCGCCGTGCAGGCTTCGCCGTGGCCGTTGTAGCACGGGGAGTTCCGGTAGTAATCCAGGTCTCCGAAGCGGGCCAGGTATTTGTCGAGGCTGCCGAGCTGGGTCTTGTAGTAGTTCAGGGTGTTGACGGCGTTCATCAGGTCGCCGATGGTTCTCTGTGCCTGATCCCAGATATGACTGGCCGGGGCCATCGTGTTTTGCGGCATGTTTTCGTATTGCTGGAGCTGGGTCTTGTATTGTTCAATTTGTTTGAGCGTTTGCGACACCGATTCGAGCGCGCTGACCATGTTTTGGGACAGGTTGGTGCCGTCGAGGGTGGGGATGCCGGCGTGAGCCGGCGCGGCCAGTCCGACAAAACCGGCCGTCAGGATTTTAGCGGTTAAAATTTTCAACTTCATGGCGTCTCCTTTTTCAAGTGTTTCAAATGCGCATTCCTCGTCTCTTGCCTTGCGCCAGATCGATACCGAGGGTAGTTGCCTGACGTTCGGCGTAGAGTTTTCCGGCGGCGAAAATGTTGGTCTTGCGGGCATCGATGAGTTTCTTTTCCTCTTCCGGCAATCTGGCGCGATCCAGGTTGTTGAGCCGCGCGTAGTGGCTTGCCAGCGCCTGGCGGGCCTCGTCCAGGGGCAGGCCGCCCTTGCGGTTTTTCGGCAGGCTGTGGGCGCGGTCGACGCGGCTGTATTCTTCCTTGTCGTCGACGATGGACAAAAGCCGTTCCATCGCGGTCAATTCGGATAGCGCGGCGGAGAGACTGGATACCATGCCCTTGCTGTTGGCGTGATTTTTCAGTTCGTCGGAGATGATGGCTTTTTCGGCGGCGACCATCAGGCCCAGGTTGCCGCTTTTGCCGATTTCCCGGATGTGCGACAGCAGGTCGCCCAGCGCCCCGTTCAGCTTTTTGGCGCTGGGCGCGATGGCATGCTCTTTGTAGAGTCCGCCTTCGACCGCCAGCAGGGCCTGCAATTTCAACAAGGATGGTGTTTTCATGGCTCAGGCGCGTCCAGCCATCCGGGGCCGTATTCTTTGTCGGCGGGCGCGGTATTCAGTCCTTTTTCACGGATGAAGTCCGCGCCAAGATTGGCCTTGCAGGATGCCAGCGA
>JAIRPF010000053.1 GCA_031257115.1 Accumulibacter sp. | reverse complement strand
GACAAAAGTTCTTAAACTGATACTGGAAAAATGATCATGCCGACCCTGGCGATTACTGATTACCTTAAATACGCCAATCTCCAGATGGCGGCAGAGGCGTTTATCGTAGAAGAAAACGGAGAACCAAAGGAAGATATTAAACAGGCGCTTATCGAAGGCAACAACCTTAAAGGATGCGGCGCGGCGCGCCGGAGTGTACGCCCTGGATTCCCGCTTGCGCGGGAATGACGGGTTTTTCTGTCTGCCCGCGTTTGATGACTCGACCGCCAAACTCCCTCTGACCCGCCTTCGGCGGGTCACCTCACTCAGGAGGGAGGCAAAACCCATCGGCGCGAAACGCCGCGATGACTGCCGTTTTCCGTTCTCCGACCTCGCCTGTTCCTCGCAAATGAAATAAACTGTCGAGTTGGCTTGCCGGGCGGCGCGGAAGATTTCGCGGCAGCGCGTCGTTTGCCGGGCGGGGCGTCATTCATGTCGACGAAAGTTGTTGAAAAACCGATGGAAAAGGAAAGCAATGCTCCGGCCGGACTCTCGTGGGCGGAAGAATTGCGGCGCGTATCGCTGGCGGTGAGCCAGAACGACAGCAAGCCGGCGTCGAGCCGCCATCAGCTTTTCTATCTCCTCCATTGGACGCCGGACGCCTGCCGGTTCGGGATCACGGTGCATCGCGGGCGCGATCTGGGCGACATGGAGCCTTGGCGGGACGTCGAACGCGCTCTGGTCAGGCCGCCGCCTTTCGTGACCGAGCAGGACGCCGGGATACTGGGCCTGCTTCTGGAGGCGGGCAGGGACGATGACGATCCGCGGGCCTTTGCGCTGCGCGGCGCGCGGGCGGGCGATCTGCTGCGCGGCTTGCTCCGGATCGGGCGGCTGGCGCTGGCCAGCGATCTTTCTCCGCTGCTTCCCGGCGAGCCGAGACGGGGCCGTTTCGGCTGGAGGATCGATTCGCGGGGACGCCTGCGTCCCTGCTTCAGGGTTTCCTCGGATGCCGCGCTGGCCATTCCGCTGCTGCCGCCCTGGTACGTCGATCTCGATCTGGGTCTGGCCGGTCCGCTCGAAGTTCCGGGCGATCCCGGCCTCATCGCCCGGCTGTTCGCCATGCCCCCGTTGCCGGCCCGATGGGTCGCGCGGGTGGCCGGGATACTGGCCGGACGGGCGCCGGGGCTGCCGTTGCCGGACATCGACGCCTGGGCCGCGCTGCGCCGCGTCGACGCCGCGCCGCGCCCCATCCTGCGCTTGCGGACATTGGAAACGAACGGTCACGCGGCCTGGCGCGACTATCCCGAAAGGCGGGACGCCGCCGGGTTCGACGTGGCCCTGCCGGGTTTCCGCTACGGCGAGGCCGAGGTCGGAATCGGCGACGCGCGGGTATTCGCCGCGCTCGACGATGGCGAGACCGTGCGCGTGGAGCGTCGGATGGGCGCGGAAGATGCGTTCGCCGAGGCGCTTGCCACGGCCGGCCTGCGGCCGCTTCCGGCGGCGGTATTGCGCGTGGCCGGGCGCCCGCCGGAAGCGATGTACGCCCTGGCCGCCGAGGCGCGCTGGGAAGAGTTCATGCAGAGCGGACGCCATGCGCTTTCCGCGGCGGGATGGGAAATCGAATTCGACGAGGAATTCCGGCACAACGTCTTGCGCGTCGATGCCTGGGAAGCGGATCTGGTCGCGTCCGAAAATGGCTGGTTCGATCTCGACATGGGCGTCGTCGTGGAAGGCGAGCGGCTGCCGCTGGCGCCGCTTCTGGCCGCGCTCTTCCGGCGGGACGCGCGCTGGCTGGAAACGGCCGAACTGCTGAAAATTCCCGACGACGAGCCGATCGATCTGCGCACGCCGGCCGACGAGCGGCTGCGCGTGCCGGCCGGACGGCTCAAACCGCTCGCCGCCACGCTCATCGACCTGTTCGACGGATTCGCCGGCGGGAGCCGGCTGCGCATCTCGCGGTTCGACGCGCAACGCCTCGACGCATTGCGCGACATCCGCCGCTGGCAGTTTCGCGGGCAGGGCGAGATCGTGGCGCTGGCCGACCGCCTGCTGGCGGCGCAGGGCGTGCGGCTCGTCGCGCCTCCGGCGGGGCTTGGGCTGGAATTGCGCGAATATCAGAAGGAGGGCGTGGCGTGGCTGCAATTCCTGCGCGAGCACGGCCTCTCCGGCATCCTGGCCGACGACATGGGGCTTGGCAAGACCGCGCAGGCGCTGGCGCACCTCCTGCTGGAAAAGGAAGCGGGGCGGCTCGACCGGCCCGCGCTGGTCGTGCTGCCCACCTCGCTGGTTTTCAACTGGATGAACGAGGCGGCGCGTTTTGCTCCGGCCCTGTCCCTGCTCCCGTTGCAGGGCGTGGACCGGAAATCGCGCTTCGATGAGATTCCGCGCCATGACGTGGCGCTGACGACGTATCCCCTGCTTTGGCGCGACGCCGCCGAGCTGACCCGGTTCGGATACCACATGCTCATCCTCGACGAGGCGCAAACGGTCAAGAATTCGCGCAGTCAGGGCGCCGAGGTGGTGCGGCGGATCGACGCGCGGCATCGCCTGTGCCTGACCGGGACGCCGCTGGAGAATCACCTCGGCGAGCTGTGGAGCCAGTTCGATTTCCTGCTGCCGGGCTTTCTCGGCGACAGCGGCGCTTTCGCCAGATATTGGCGCATACCGATCGAAAGACAGGGCGACGCGGGGCGGCGCGATTTGCTGGCGCGGCGCATCCGGCCGTTCATCCTGAGGCGGCGCAAGGAAGAAGTGGCGCCGGAACTGCCGCCGAAAACGGTCATCCTGCGCAAGGTCGAGCTGACGGGCGGCCAGCGCGACCTGTACGAGGCCGTGCGCGCGTCGATGGACGCGGTGGTGCGCGAGGAAATCGCCCGGCGGGGACTCGGACGCAGCCAGTTCGTCATTCTCGACGCCTTGCTCAGACTGCGCCAGGTCTGCTGCGACCCGCGCCTGGTCAAGGCGCCGATCGCCCGAAAGGTCAAGGAGCGCGCCAAGCTCGACCTGCTCATGACGATGCTGCCGGAACTCGTCGACGAGGGGCGGAAGATTCTCGTCTTTTCGCAATTTACGAGCATGTTGGCGCTGATCGGACAGGAAATGGAAAAAGCCGGCATCGAGCACGTCGCGCTGACCGGGAAAACCGTCGATCGGGAAGACCCGGTGCGCCGTTTCCAGTCCGGCGAGGTTCCCGTGTTCCTGATCAGCCTGAAAGCGGGCGGCGTCGGACTCAACCTGACCTCCGCCGACACGGTCATCCACTACGATCTCTGGTGGAACCCGGCGGCGGAAAACCAGGCGACCGACCGCGCGCATCGCATCGGCCAGGACAAACCCGTGTTCGTCTACAAGCTGATCGTCGCTGGCAGCATCGAGGAGAAAATCCTCGCCCTCCAGGAACGCAAGGCGGATCTCGCCGAGGGAATACTGTCGGCGGACGGCAACGCCGCGTTCAAGTTCGGCGAGGACGATCTCGCCGCGCTACTGGCGCCGCTGCCGCCCTGAAATTCCATTTCAAAACCGTTCGCGCCGCGAAGGCGAGCCGCCGACAGCGCCGGCGTGATCGGGTAGGCCGCGCGACTTGCGCGGAGGCATGTCGCCCGGCCGATGGCTCCCGATTTTTCGCTGTGTCCGCCGCGCGCCGTGGTAGACTGCTCCTTTAAGGTTTTTGCCGCGCCCGCCGTGCCTGAAATCTCCCGCGCCTGACCGGAATATCGACATGCTCGAAGCGATCAGCGTCGCCACCATCACCCTTCTCGCCGTCATCAGCCCCGGCGCGGATTTTGCGATGGTCACGCGCAACAGCATGGTATCGTCGCGCCGCGCCGGCCTGCTCACGGCGGCAGGCATTTCGCTCGGTGTGCTGGTGCATGTGGCTTACTCGATGGCCGGCATCGGCTTGCTCATCTCGCGCTCGATCCTGCTGTTCAACGCATTCAAGCTGGCGGGAGCGGTCTATCTCGTCTACCTCGGCGTCACCCTGCTGCGCGCGCGCAAGGCCGATCCCGGCGTGGCCGTCGAACCGGCCGTCGTGGTTTCGGACTGGGCGGCGCTGCGCGCGGGCTTCCTGACCAACGCGCTCAATCCGAAAACCACGCTGTTCGTCGTCTCGCTGTTTACGCAGGTCATCGATCCAGACACGCCGCTCGCCGCGCAGCTCGGCTACGGCGCGTTCATGTCGTTCACGCATCTGGCGTGGTTCGCGCTGGTCGCCCTGGCGTTTTCCTCGGCCGCCGCGCGGCGCTTCGCCGCCTCGTTCCGGCATCTCGTCGAGCGCGCCATCGGCGGCGTACTCGTGACGCTCGGTCTCGGCCTCGCCGCTTCCTCGCTGAACCGGATCTGACGGGGAACGGCATGATCGGCGTCTTCGACAGCGGCATCGGCGGACTTTCGGTGCTCTCCGCCATCGTTCGCGCCCTGCCGCGCGCCGACCTTCTCTACCTCGCCGATACGGCGCACATCCCCTACGGCGACAAGGACGAAGCCACGATTCGCGGGCGCGCGCTGCGCATCGGCGGTTATCTCGCGGAACGCGGGTGCCGGCAGATCGTGGTGGCCTGCAACACCGCGACCGCGGCGGCGGTCGCCGCGCTGCGCGAATCCCTGCCGCGCGTCGGCGTCATCGGCGTCGAGCCGGGCGTCAAGCCGGCGGCGGCGGCTTCGCGGAGCGGGCGCATCGCCGTGCTGGCGACGGCCTCGACCGCGCGCAGCGAACGCCTGGCGCGTCTCATACGGCGGCACGCCGGCGCGGCGCGGGTCGACATCCTGCCGTGCCCCGGCTGGGCGACGAAAGTGGAAACCCTGCGGCTGGACGACCCCGAATTCGCGGACACGGCGCGCCGCCTGCTGGAGCCGGTTCTGGCCGCGGGCGCGGACCGCGTCGTGCTCGGCTGCACGCATTACACGTTTCTCGCGCCGGCGCTGGAGAAGATCGTGGCCGGACGCGCCCTGCTGGTCGACGTGGCCGACGCCGTCGCCCGGCAATGCCGACGCCTCGTCGAAGAGTCCGGAAACGAAACGCCCGGACGGGGCCGCCTCGCGTTGATGGCGACCGCGCATCCGGAAAGGCTGCGCCGGGCGCTGACCGCGCTCGATCTGGAACCGCTCGCGGCGCGGCTGTCCGGCCCGGCGGTCTTGGTGAACATCTGATTTCATTCCGCCATGAAAATGATACTTTGCCGACTTCGCCTCGCCGTGCCGGAGCACTGTCCTCGGCTCGTCTTCGCGTCTCGTTTTCATGGCGAAGTGAAATGATCCCCACGGCGCAAAAATGAACATGGAAAAAACAGCCGTCGGGCACGGCGAACGCGGCGACACGGCGAAAAGACAAGACGTTCTCTTTCGTATGCGATTCATCCGCTGGACGATGACGCGCGCGAGCCTGGAAGCCACGCTCCCCGCCGCGTCCGCCGCGGCCGATGATCGCGGCCGGTGATCGGGGCCATCGGAATGAAATTCCCGCCGAACCGCTTTCTCGCTTCCGAGCGTGGGCAGGGCATCGCCCTCGTCCTGGCCACCATGCTGCTGTTCGTGATCCATGACGTCCTCTCCAAGCATCTGACGCGGCATTACCCCATTTTCGAGTTGTTGTGGGTCCGCTATCTGGTGCATGTGACGTTCATGCTGGCGATGTTCGCCACGCGCATGCGCCTGAACCTCGTGAGAACCCGCCGCCCGGCCTTGCAGTTCGTGCGCGCGCTGTTCCTGCTCGCCTCGAACTTCCTGTTCATGGCCGGCTTGCGCTACCTCCCGCTGGCGGACGCCACGGCGATCAATTTCGTGACGCCCCTGCTGCTCGTCGCTTTCTCGGCGCCCCTGCTCGGCGAAAAAGTCGAATCGCGCAACTGGGCGGCCGTCTGCCTGGGTTTTTGCGGCGTGCTCGTCATCGTCCGGCCCGGCGGGGCGCTGCTGCAACCCGCGGTGCTCCTGCCGCTATCCTCGGCCTGTTGCGCCAGCCTGTACCAGATCATCACGCGCAAATTCCGGGGATCGGAAAATCCCGTCACGACGCATTTCATCACCGGCCTGACGGGCGTGACGGTCACTGGCCTGGCCTGCTGGCCGTCGACCTTGGTGACGCCCACGCCGCTGCACGCATTGCTCATGTTTTGCATGGGCCTGGTGGTGGGCGTCGGGCATTATTTGCTGATCGAGGTCTTCCAGCGCATCGGCCCCGCCGTGGCGGCGCCATTCACTTACACGCAATTCCTGTGGGCCATGCTCTTCGGCCTGCTGTTCTTCGGAGACGTCCCCGACATGGGTTCGCTCCTGGGATGCCTCATCATCGTCGCCAGCGGAATCTACCTGGCGCGCAGCCAGAGCGGAAAGTGAGCGGAATCC
Organism: Accumulibacter sp.; assembly: GCA_031257115.1. Classification (GTDB taxonomy): domain Bacteria; phylum Pseudomonadota; class Gammaproteobacteria; order Burkholderiales; family Rhodocyclaceae; genus Propionivibrio. The sequence continues at coordinate 2,649 of JAIRPF010000053.1, read as the reverse complement.
CGGCCCGGCGCGTCACGATGCCGCCGGGATGGCGGACAGGGGAGTCTATTTCATCAGCCCGCGCGCCCTGCGTTCCGCCATGACCAGCTCTTTGTCGCTCAGTACGAACTCGTTGTCATCCCGGAGCCGCCGCAAGGCCAGATCGATGAAGGCTCTTGCCCGCGCGGGCTGCGAGGCGCGGCTGCCGTAGTAAATGAAATAGCCCGCCTGGTCGGCGACGTGCCGGACCAGAAGAGGAATCAGCCGCCCCGAACGGATGTATTTCGCGATCGTCACGTTCGCCAATTGCCCGATCACGGTTCCGGCGAGCACCGCCTGAAGCTCCAATTCCTCGTCATTCGTGCAAAAAGCCGGCGCAACGTGATGATCGACCACGGCGGCGCCTATTTTGAAATGCCAGGGGATCACGTGCCCCGTATGAGAGTGCCGGAAAACACTGCATTTATGCGATCCCAATGCCTCGATGCTGCCCGGAACGCCATGACGACTCAGATATTCCGGAGCCGCGCAGATGATCGACTGCAAGACAAAAAGACGCCGGGCCACGACGCCGTCATGCGCGGACAAACCGGCCCGGAAACCGACATCGACGCGGTCTTCGACCCAATTTCCGAGACGATCGTCCAATTGAACGTCGGGTCGTATCTCCGGGTATTGGCGGCAGAATTCTTCGAGAACCGGGCCGACCACCGGCAAAAACATCGAACGGGGACCAACGATCCTGAGCGGTCCCGCGATTTCGTCCCTGGCGATCTTCGTGGCCTGGAAAGCCCGCTGGAGTCCCAGCAATGCCGGTTGCGCCATTTCGAGCAGTCGCCGCCCTTCCTCGGTGAGCGACATGCTGCGCGTCGTTCGATGAAACAGCCGGACGCCAAGATGCCGCTCCAGCTGGGTCAATGCCTGGCTCGCTCTTTGCGGCGTAATGCCCTGGGCCGATGCCGCCTTGCGCAAGCTGCCCAGCTCCGCGGTTTTGACGAATGTCGTGATCGACCGTAGTTCGTTGATCGGCATACGGGCCTCACTTTACCGGATCAGCAATCATTGCTTTCCAATTCATCAAGAGATAATGGGCTAGTTTGATGTTTGTCCGGCGACTATAGTACCGGGGCGACAGAACACGCAACTCTTTTCCGAGCCATTCGACATAAAGGAAAACCCATGAATACCAAACGATACGGCGTCCGAATGTTCGCTGTGTTCATCCTTGGCGTCGCCGCCGTGTCACGGGCGGCCGTGTCCGCGCCAACGACGCAGACCGGACCACTCATGATTCAGGAACAGGGCAGTTTCGCCGTCGGCGGCGCCGTGATTCAGAGCGCGGGCGTTTTCGACGCGCTCGATCCATCTTCCGGCGGACAAACGCTCCACGGCGATCACGCGCGCGTGTTCTATCAAGTGCCGGTGAATGCCAGAAAACTGCCGCTCGTGATGTGGCACGGGTTCGGGCAATTCTCCAAAACATGGGAGACGACTCCGGATGGCCGGGAAGGCTATCAGAACATTTTTCTGCGGCGGCGATTCGCCACGTATTTGATCGATCAGCCGCGTCGCGGAGCCGCCGGGCGAGGCACGGTGGGCATGACGGTCAACGCCGCGCCCGACGAACAGCGCTGGTTCAACACTTTCCGCGTCGGGGTTTGGCCCGGATATTTCCCCGGAGTACAGTTCTCTCGTTCCCGGGAAGCGCTCGAACAATATTTTCGCTCCATGACCCCCGATACCGGCCCCATCGACGCCGGGGTGGCAAGCGACGCCGTCTCGGCCCTGTTCGACAAAATCGGCCCCGGAATCCTGGTCACTCATTCGCACAGCGGGGGCATGGGATGGCTGGCCGCAATAAAAAATGCGCGGATTCGGGCGATCGTGTCATACGAACCGGGGAGCGGTTTCGTGTTTCCGGAAGGCGAGACGCCGCCAGGAATGGCCAGTTCCGCCGGCACGCTGGAGCCTGTGGCGATACCCCGGTCGGAGTTCGCAAGGCTCGCCAAAATTCCGATCATCCTCTATTACGGCGACTTCATTCCCGAAACCCCCGTGGCGAATCCCGGTCAGGATGGCTGGCGCGTGCGCCTCGCGATGGCAAAACTTTGGGTCGAAGCCATCAATCGCCACGGCGGTGACGCGAAAGTCGTGCATCTGCCGGAAATCGGCATTCGCGGCAACACGCACTTCCCGTTTTCGGATCTCAACAACGCGCGGATCGCGGATCTGATGTCCGGATTCCTGGCGGAAAAACATCTGGACCAGTCGCCGTGACGGATCGGGGCGATCCGCCCAATTCCGATCAATCCCGCGCCATGTAGCGCATGGGTTGGAGTGAGCGAAGCGCGTCAATACTTCCCGCTGGAACGGGCGATACTCGATGCGGGTCAGCGCGAGCGCCGCCGCCGGCAGCGCGCCGGTGAGAAAAACCCAGAGAAAGGCGCTCGCGGTCACGAAATCGCCCGCTTCCCGCGCGTTGCTCTCCATGACGTTGCGCGCCATGTCCGAATCAATATAGAGGCCCAGATTGAACATGGCATAGTTGGTTGCGCTGGAAAGCAGCAGCAGGAGGGCGACCAGCGGCTTGGCGACGGGACTGACCAGCAGCAGGCTGAAAAGCCAGACGAAAAGGACGAAAACCAAGATCGGCAGCGAAACGGCGAACCA
>JAIRPF010000036.1 GCA_031257115.1 Accumulibacter sp. | reverse complement strand
GGCGGCCCTTCGGGCCGGAGACAAGGCACTGGATTCCCGCTTTCGCGGGAATGACGAGTGGAGGGCGGGATGACGGGGTGACGGGGACTTTCTTTGTTTTCCGTCGTATCCGTCGTGGTCAGCATTTTTGTTCGCGTTTGGGAATTCGACGCTTCAATGCCCTCCACCCCACGCGGCAGCGCGTTTTTGAATCATCCGCCCACGAATCCCCGTCACCCGCCCGCCTATTCCCGTTACCCCGTCATTCCCGCGAACGCGGGAATCCAGGGCGTACTCTCCGGCGCAAGGCGCCGCATCGGTGCTACGGTCGGAACCCCGGCCTTCAGGCCGGGGTTCCGACCGTAGCCACTTGGGAGGGGTGCGCACCCCTCCAAGTGCGTTCACAGCGGCAGGCATTCAGCCTGCCGCTCATTAGTTGCTGGCGAAACGGGGCCTTGACGAAAAAAGCGTGGATGCGGTCGAGGTTGACGTTTGCGCTCATTGTTTGTTGCTCCCCAGGTGGTTTATTCACAGATTTTTATCTTTTTCAGCGCGTGCATGCCCTTGAGGAATATCTGAAAACTATGTGAATAGTTTGTTTTTGGAGATAAATCCAAGTTTCTGGCAATAGCGCGTGCTCCCTTGGTTTTCTGAAATCCGGGGATTAAATCCTCTATTTCTTTTGAAGGTTTTTGTAAACAATCAGGTGTCGAAAACCGTTTTTGATATTTGAGAGTATTTAGGTTAGTACCAAATGTTTTATCCAGCGGTTTTATCCAGCGCAGACAAATCGCCAAGATACCAGCTTTCAAGTTCCTGGCAGACAAGGCGTATCAAAGTATCGGGACGATTCGATTCTTCGCAAATTTTGCGAAGTTTAGCTTTCAGATCAATGCAGTCTAATCCTGGACGATCACAAAACAGTCGTTGGATACTTGCCATGCCTTAAGTTTTCTTGGAATACTTGAGATCGCTTTTCCCTTCGTGTGCCACGCAAATGAAATGCTCACCTTCTTTCCAGTCTGGAAAAAGACGGGGCAAGATACCTTCCAAAAATACCTTCATTTTCCCGTCCCGTTTGCGCCGACCAAGACGCACAGGCGCGGAATGCCCGTCAAGCGTGCGTCGCGGAAAAGGCGATAGTTCTTGATCTCAATGGATTCAATTATTCCCATTTTTTACTTCTTTCCCGCCGCCTTGCCCAGTTCAAACGCTTTGGCGTTGAATCCCGTCGCCCGCACAGACTGGGCGCGCTCCAACATTTGTGGCATGGCTATTGGGTCATTCCGTTCTGGCAGCCCGCCCCTGAAATTCAATCATCCCCGCATCCACCGTCATGGATGTGCCCGTGCGCGATTTCCCCGGCGCTCGCGGGGCGCACGGCGGTCACCGTGCAGGTGAAAACCAGCGCCATGCCCGCCAGTGGATGGTTGCCGTCCAGCACGACCCGGCCATCGGCGATTTCGGTGACGCGATAGATCAGCGCATCGTCCTCGTCCCCGCCCTCCGGCAGCCCTTCGAACTGCATCCCGACCCGCAGCTCCTTCGGGAAATCCTCGCGCGGTTCGATCTGGATCAGTTCGGCGTCGTATTCGCCGAAGGCGTCGTCCGGCTGCATTTTCACCACGACGCTTTCCCCCACCTTCTTGCCTTGCAGCGCCTCCTCGATCATCGGAAAGATGTCGTCATAACCGCCGTGCAGATAGACGAGCGGCTCCTCGCCGGCGTCGACGAGATCGCCGTCCGGATCGGTGACGTTGTAATCGAGGGTAACGACGGTATTCTTGATGACTTGCATGTTCATGAATCGAGTCCCTTCGCCGCGCGCAGGACTTCCTGCGCATGGCCCTTGACGTTGACCCCGTAAAGCGCCAGACGGAGAACGCCCTGTTTGTCGATGATGAAAGTCGAGCGGACGATCCCCTGCTTTTTCACGCCGCCGACTTCCCTGGACTGCCACACGCCGTACCGCTGGCAAACCTCCCCGTCGGAATCCGACAGCAGCCTGACCGAGATGCCGTGCCTGTCGCGGAATTCCGCATGGCTGATGCAGTCGTCACGGTTGATGCCGAACACGACGCAATCCCGCCGCGCGAACTCGTCCTCGTGATCGGAAAAATCGGTGGCCTCCAGCGTGCAGGCCGGCGCGTCGTCCCGCGGGTAAAAGAAAAGAACGACACGGCTCTTGCCCCGATAAGCGGCAATATCGACGATATCCATATCCGCGTCGGGGAGGGCGAATATCGGTGCAGCTTTCCCCACTTCCAGCATGCCGCCTCCTCAGAGAGCCGTGTCCGGCTTTACGACCGGAGCGGCCGGATTGTATCAAGATTCCGTCTCCCGGCGGCGTCAACATTACACCAATGTCTCCGCCGTGGGTTGCGTCGCCGTCGGACGGATTTTTCGGATGAATATCCGTCACCCGTTCGTCGATATCCGCGGCGCGGAGCACCAAAGGACGCGGCTGGCGGCGCGAGCCGCATGACGGAGGGAGTCGCGGGACGATTGCTTTCTTTACCCGTGTTCGGTAATCCAACCGCCAAACTCCTTCCGTCACGCGGCTTCGCCGCGCGACCCCCCTCAAGAGGGAGGCTTGGCCCGCGGCGCTCCGCGCCGGAAGGTATGTTCCTGGATTCCTGTGTCCTCGGGAATGACGACTGGGATGGAGGCGGCGAAGGCGGCTGTGAATTGGATTACCAATGTCCGTGGTTGGCGGCATTATCTGTTATATCATGTTCGGCTCGCTCAACATGTGGGCCGGAGTTGAAGTGAAGCGCGATGCGAACCGGCCGAGTTTCCCGCGTTTCGCGTTTCACGGCCTCTCCATGTTCCGCTTTCCACTTTTCACTTGTTTCATGACAACACTGTTCGCCGGGAACGGCGCTTTTCCAATGGAGAAAAAATGACGACCGAAGGCAAGACGAAGAGGAGTCTGGAAGAACTGAGGGAGCTGCGAAGCCGGGCGGTGCAGGGAGGCGGCCCGAAGCGGATCGAGCAGCAGCACGAGCGCGGCAAGCTCACGGCGCGGGAACGGCTGGGGCTTTTGCTCGATGAAGGCAGCTTCCAGGAATTCGGCGCGCTGGCCACGCACGGCCTGGTTGACTTCGGGCTGGACAAGCAACGCTTTCCGGGCGACGGCGTCGTCACCGGCTTCGGCAAGGTCAACGGGCGGCGCGTCGCGGTCTTTTCGCAGGATTTCACCGTCATGGGCGGTTCTTTCTCCGAAGTGCAATCGCAAAAGATCGCGCGCATCCAGGACAGGGCGCTCGAAGCGGGCATTCCGTTGATCGGTCTGGGCGATTCCGGCGGCGCGCGCATCCAGGAAGGCGTGCGCAGCCTCGCCGCCTACGGCGAAGTTTTCGTGCGCAACGTGCTGGCCTCCGGCGTCATCCCGCAGATTTCCGTCATCCTCGGCCCCTGCGCCGGCGGCGCCGTCTACTCTCCCGCGCTTACCGACTTCATCGTCATGGCCGGCAAGGGTTACATGTTCCTCACCGGCCCGGAGGTCATCAAGGCCGTCACGGGCGAACAGGTTTCGGTCGAAGACCTGGGCGGCGCCGAGGTGCACACCGGCAGGAGCGGCGTCGCGCACCTTTCCGCCGATACGGAAGAAGGAGGCATCGCGCTCGCCAAGGCCCTGCTCGGCTATCTGCCGCAGAACAACAGCGAGGAACCTCCGCAGATCATCTGCGACGACCCCGTCGACCGCATGGACGAGGCGCTCAACGAACTCATTCCCGACGGCGACAACATCCCCTACGACATCCGCGACGCCATCGAAGCCATCTTCGACCTGGGCAGTTTCCTCGAAGTCCAGCCCGCCTACGCCGCCAACGCCGTCGTCGGCTTCGCGCGCCTGGACGGCCACGCGGTCGGCATCGTCGCCAATCAGCCCGCCTACATGTCCGGGGCGCTGAACATCGACGCCTCCGACAAGATCGCCCGCTTCATCCGGCTGTGCGACGCCTTCAACGTCCCCATCGTCACCTTCATCGACTGCCCCGGCTTCCTGCCGGGCACCGGGCAGGAATACGGCGGCGTCATCCGGCATGGCGCCAAGATCATCTACGCCTATTGCGAGGCCACCGTCCCGAAGGTTTCCATCGTCACGCGCAAGGCCATGGGCGGCGCGTATGTCGCCATGAGTTCCCGGCAAATGCGTTGCGATCTCACTTTCGCCTGGCCGACGGGGCAAATCGCCGTCATGGGCGCGGAGGGCGCGGTCAACATCCTCTACCGCGACGAAATCAGGAAAGCCGCCGACCCCAAGGCGCGCGAGCAGGAAATCCTCGCCGAATACCGCGAGCATTTCTTCAACCCCTACCGCGCCGCCGATCTGGGCCAGATCGACGAAATCATCGAACCGCGCGAAAGCCGTCCGCGCCTTGCGCGCGCCCTGGAAATCCTGCGCACCAAGGTGCAGCGGAATCCCGCCAGGAAACACGGCCTGCCGCCGGTCTGACCCCAGGAGCCGGACATGAACCCACAACCCACCCCGACGGAGGCGAGGAACGCATGTATACGGAACACTTAGGCTGGGGCCTGGAAATGACGGTGCTGGGCATGGGGCTGGTCTTCGCCCTGCTCGCCCTGCTCTGGCTGCTGCTCACGATCGTCCTCAAGCTCGACAAGGAAGAGGACGAACCGGCGGAAGAAGCCGCGCGGGAATCCACCGCCGAAACCGAACGGCCCGCGACCGCCGCCGCCGGGGAACCCGGCGAACCGCTCCCCGCGCGGGCGACGGTCAACGGCATGGAAGCCGATCTCGTCGCGGCGATTCTCGTCGCCGCCCATCAACACCGCCAAACCCTGCGGCGTCAGGCGGCGCCGCCCGTTCGCGCCGTCTGGCCGGGAAGCCGGCTGTTCGCCAGCCGCTGGCTGGCCTCGGGCCGCGCGCGGCAAATCAATGACTGGCAGCCCGGAGGAAGATAAAACCATGCGACGCTATACCCTGAACATCAATGACCGCGAATTCATCGTCGACGTACAGGAAATCGACGGCGAGAACTTTGAAGTCACCGTCGGCGATCAAACCTACGACGTCAACCTGGCCGGCGACGAAGCCGCCGCCGGCGCTCCCGTCGTTCCGGGCCTCGCCCCCGGCGCCGCTCCGGCGGCCCTCGCGCGCAAGGCCGCCGCGCCACGGCCCGCTCCCGCCGCCCCGGCGGAAACGCCGGCCTCCGCCGCCTCCGCTACCCCCGCCCCCGCGCGCAAAGCGGCGGGCGGCAGCGGCAAGAGCGCCCAGACCGCCCCGATGCCCGGCGTCATCCTCGAAGTCAACGTCAAGCCGGGCGAGACCGTCGCCCGCGGCCAGCAGATCGCCATCCTCGACGCCATGAAAATGCACAACGTCATCGGCGCTCAAAAGGCCGGCGTCGTCGAGGAAGTCTTCGTGGCCGCCGGTCAGTCCGTCGACCACGGCACGCCGCTCCTCAAATTCAGGGAGGACTGAGTCATGGTCGACCAGGAAACGATCGCCCTGCTCATGAAGGGCATCAACGGCGTCACCTGGCAGGCGGTGGTGATGATCCTCGTCTCGCTCGCCCTCTTCTACCTGGCGATCGTCAAGGATTACGAACCGCTGCTCCTCCTGCCGATCGGCGCGGGGTGCCTGCTGGCCAACCTGCCGCTCTCGCCGCTGATGGGCGAGCACGGGATGCTGCGCATCCTCTATCAGGTCGGGGTCGAAAACGAGCTTTACCCGCTGCTCATCTTCGTCGGCATCGGCGCGATGACCGACTTCGGGCCGCTGCTGGAAAACCCCAAGTTCGTGCTCCTCGGCGCGGCCGGGCAGTTCGGCATCTTCCTCACGCTCATCCTCGCCCTCCTGCTCGGCTTTTCGCAGAACGAAGCGGCCTCGATCGGCATCATCGGCGCGATCGACGGGCCGACCTCGATCTATGTTTCGGGCATCCTCGCTCCGCACATGCTCGGCCCCATCACGGTCGCCGCCTACAGCTACATGTCGCTGGTGCCGATCATCATGCCGCCGGTGATCCACGCCCTGACCAGCAAGGAAGAGCGCGCGATCCGCATGGCCTACAGCCAGCGCAAGATCAGCCGCCGCACACGCATCATGTTCCCGATCATCGTCACCGCGATAGTCGGCACGCTGGTGCCGTTCGCCACCCCGCTGATCGGCATGTTGATGCTCGGCAACCTGATGAAGGAATCCGGCGCGGTCGAACGGCTGACCAAGGCCTCCTCGAACGAAATCGCCAACATGGTGACGCTGTTCCTGGGCCTGGCGATCGGCTCGACGATGGTCGGCGCGGACTTCCTGAAAACGCAGACGCTGTTCATCCTGATCCTGGGCCTCCTGGCCTTCGGCATCGACTGCGCGGCGGGCGTGCTGTTCGCCAAGATCCTCAACTGGCTCACCGGCGGCAAGGTGAATCCCATCATCGGCGCGGCGGGCATCAGCGCCTTCCCGATGGCCGCCCGCGTCTGCCAGCGGCTCGCCCAGCAGGAGAACTTCGACAACTTCCTCCTGATGCACGCCATGGGCGCCAACGCCGCCGGCCAGGTCGCCTCGGTCGTCGCCGGCGGCGTCCTCCTCGCCCTCATGGGCGCGGGCGGGTGAGCGCGATCGTGTAGTGGACAGAGGGCGGCTTGCCCGCCCTGTTGACGCCCCCTGTCAATGACGAAAAATCCCCGGTTTCGGGGATTTTTCGCGCGAGGGATCTTCCGGATGTCCGCCGTGCCCTTCAACGCACGACGAAATTTTCCAGCATCGCGCGCAGGCCGGTTTCGAATAGTCGCATCAGCGGCTCGATCAGATAGGGCAGGCAGACGTACAGGGCGGAAAATCCCAGGGCGATGGTGACGGGAAAGCCGACGACGATGATGTTGAGCTGCGGCGATACGCGCCCCAGGACGCCCAGGGCCGTGTTGGTGATGAGCAGGGCGACGACGATCGGCAGGGCCAGCAGCAGGCCGCTCGAAAAGACGATCGCGCCGGTGTTGGCCAGGTTGGCCCACGAGGCGCTCGCCGGCAGCGCGCCGACCGGCAGCGCCCGGAAGCTCTGCGCCAGGGTCGAGAGGATCATCAGGTGGCCGTCGATGCCGATGAACATGAGCAGCGCCAGAATGCCCAGCACTTCCGACACGACGGCGGTCTGCGAACTGCCCGCCGGGTCGTAGCTGGTGGCGAACCCCAGCCCCATCTGGGTGCTGAAGGTGTTGCCGGCCAAGTCGATCGCGCCAAAGATGAGGCGCATGGAAAACCCCATCGCGTAACCGATGAGCATCTGTTCGGCCAGGATCAGCAAACCAGCGCCCGATGCCGGGGCGACGGCCGGCGCTTCGAGGGTGGGCGCGATCGCCACGGCGACGGTCAGCCCCAGGGCCAGGCGCATCCGCATCGGCAGGCTGGCGTTGTTGTACGGCGGCGCGGCGACGAGCAGCGCGAGGATGCGCGCCAGGGGATAGAAAAATGCCGCGATCAGCGCGTCCAGCTCGGCCGTGGTGAAGACGATCATGCGGTCAGCCGATCATTTGCGGGATTTTTTCAAAGAGCTGGCGGACATAATCGACGAACACCTGCAACATCCAGGGGCCGGCCAGGATCAGCACGAGAAAGGTTCCGGCCAGTTTCGGAATGAACGACAGCGTGGCTTCGTTGATCTGGGTGGCCGCCTGAAAGATGCTGACGACGAGTCCGAAGACCAGCGCCGACAGGAGCAGCGGGCCGGAGAGCATCAACGCCACTTCGATGGCTTGTCGGCCCAGGGCCATCACGGTTTCCGGAGTCATGTCGCAAAACTCATCACGAGGGAGCCGAGCATCAGGTGCCAGCCGTCGACGAGCACGAAAAGCATCAGCTTGAAGGGCAGGGAGACCATGATCGGCGACATCATCATCATGCCCATCGACATCAGCACGCTGGCCACCACCATGTCGATGACGAGAAACGGAATGAAGATGATGAAGCCGATCTGGAAGGCGGTTTTCAGCTCGCTGGTGACGAAGGCCGGAATGAGGACGCGCATGGGAACGTCGGCGGGCGATTCCATGCGGGGCGCGTTGGCGAGGCGCGCGAACAGGCCGATGTCCGTCTCGCGGGTCTGCTTGAGCATGAAGCCGCGCAATGGCACGGCGCCGCGCTCGATGGCCTCGGCGAAGCCGATCCGGTTTTCGGACAGGGGCGTGTAGGCGTCGGCGTGGATGCGCTCCAGGGTCGGCGACATGATGAAAAAAGTGAGAAACAGCGCCAGCCCGACCAGCACCTGGTTGGGCGGAGTCGTCTGCGTGCCGAGCGCGTGGCGCAGGATCGACAGCACGATGATGATGCGCGTGAAACTGCTCATCATCAGCAAGGCCGCCGGAATGAACATCAGCGCCGTGAGCGTGAGCAGCGTCTGGATCGTCAGCGTGTAGGTCTGGCTGCCGCCCGCGCCCGGCGTGCTGGTCAGCGCCGGCAATCCGCCGGCCTGCGCCCAGGCGGCGAGCGGCGCCAGCAGGACGAAAAACGGCAGCCAGCGCGCGAACCTAGGCGTTCTCATCTTTGCGTTCGGCCACGTGTTTGAGCCAGGCGCCGAAACGGCTTTCGGCGTCCTTGCCGATGGGCGGTTCCCCCTTGGGCAGGGTATGCAGCGTCTTGATCTGCCCCGGAACGATGCCGACGACGAGCCACGTTTCCCCGACCTCGATCAGCACGACGCGCTCGCGCGGGCCGAGCATCAATCCGCCCACGACGCGCAAGGGTCCCGTATGGCCGAACGCCCGCCCGCCGTTGAGCCGGCGCAACAGCCAGGCGCCAAGGAACAGCAGCCCGACGATCAGCGCCAGCCCGGCCAGCATCTGCAACATCGCACCGCTGGAAACGCCGGGCGTTTCAGGAATCGCGCCGGTCTGCGCCGCCGCCCAGCCCGGCAGCGCCGCCGCCGGGAAAACCCGGCCCATCCGGCGGACGGAACGCGGAAAACGGAATGGATGGATCGTCGGAAGGATCAATTGACGGCTCGGTCGGCGGCTGGATCGTGATGGAAAAACGCGGCTGGCGTCCGCTATCTTAATCCAAGCCGCCCGAACGGGAAACCTCGTGCCGCCCGGCCGCGGAAACGACGGCAAGCGCGCGCCTTCTCCGCATTGAAACCGCCAAGAAGCGTTGACCGCGACGAACACGACGGACACGGCGAAAAACAAAAGGGCTTGATAAGAACACGATAGAGGATACGCTTCCAAACGAGGTGTATCGATGAAAAACAAGTTGTAGAGCGATCAAGAATTCCGGGGACGAAATTCCGGGAGTGGGTATGGTATTTTTCGGCGGACCCGGCCGCCGCGCGGATTGCCGGATTGACCGGGCCGAGCCGTGTCACGGTCAGCCGTTATCTGATCAGACGGTTGGGCAGGCCACGGTGGCCTGGTGGACGGGGGGCAAAAACACCACCGCATCGGCCACGGCGAAAACGAGTTTGCGCAGGCAACCGGCGCGCCAACGGGATCGAAGGTTCACGGGGCTTCGCCAGGCACCAGTGGGTCAAGTCTAACGAGGCACGCAAAGACGCTTTCGACCTCCATCCGAAAGAACCAGAGTTCCGTTTCAACCTGCGCGGCGGCGACTCTGCCATGAGTCGCTCGAATCGTTTCGCCACAATTCGCTCTTTTCCGTCGCCAAAGGTGATGCTTGCCTTTCACCGTGCCCTTCGTGGCTAAAAGAAGCCCCGCCCCGATCCCCGATCACCGCTCCATGACGACGGGAAACGTCACGCGCACGCGCAGGCCGCGCCCTTGCGCGCCTGAATGCAAATCGACGCGGGCGCGGTGCGACTGGGCTACTTCCCTGACGATGGCGAGTCCCAGGCCGGAACCGCCGGGGCGGTCGTCGAGGCGCGCGAAACGGGCGAACACCTTTTCGCGCGACGCTTCCGGAATCCCCGGCCCGTCGTCCTCGACTTCCAGCCAGGCGCGTCCGCCTTCTTCCGTCCCGCAGCGCACGGTGACGACACCGCCCGCGCCGGTGTAGCGCACGGCGTTGTCGATCAGGTTGGCCAGCATTTCCCGCAAGGCCCACGCCACGCCCATCACCGGCGCGGGCGCGAGATCGAAGCCGAGATCGGTTCCGGCGAGCACGGCCTGGTCGATGAATTCCGAGGCCGCGTTTTCCACCAGTCCTTCGAGCGCCACGCGGGCCGGTTCGACGTTGCGGTTGGCGTCCGGCGCGGCGCGGGCGAGCGCGAGCATCTGCTTCGTGAGCCGCGAGAGCCGGATCACCGAGGCTTGCATGGCGCGCAGGCGCTGTGGGATTTCGTCCCGCTGCCCTTCGACGGCGACGTCGATCTGCGCCTGCAACGCGGCCAGCGGGGAACGCAACTGGTGGGCCGCGCTGGAAATGAAATTCTGCTGCGCGATGCCCGCGCCGCGCAGATTGGACATGAGCCGGTTCATCGCGCGGATCAGCGCGTGGATTTCACGCGGCGCGGCGCTCTCGTCGATGGGGCGCAGGTCGTCGGCCTCGCGCGCTTCGATCTGCCGCCCGATGCGCACGAGGGGCCGGTGCGCGTAGCGCATCCCGACGAAAACGACCAGCAGGGTGATGGCATTGAAGAGCAGGCCGCTCGCCAGGGCGGCGAACATGGCCCTGGACGCGGCGGCTTCGCGCTTGCGCGTGGTCTCGGCCACCACGATCACCGTGCCGGCCGGCGCGCGCGCCGGGGGGGAGAGGCGCAGGGTGGCCACGCGCACGGGCTGTCCGTTGAGCGCGTCGAACCGATATTCCGGGTTATCGTCGTCGGGATCGGCATCCAGGATCAGGGGAATCATCTGCGCGTCCCCCGCGAGGAGCCGGCCGTTCCCGTCGACGACGGCGTAGTAGACCTGGTCGAGCGTATCGACGCGCAGGACGGCGGCGGCCCGCGTCGTCTCGGCGGGGTCCGAACCCGCCGGGGCGCGGTCGACGATGGCCGAGAGCGCCAGCGCCGTGCTGTGCATCGCCTGGTCGTAGGCGTCGTTGGCGACGCGCAGCCCTTCCTGGTAGTCCGTGATCGCGCTCGCGCCGATCAGCGCCAGCAGGGGCGCGAGCAGGAAGGCGAGCAGGCGGGCGCGCAGCGAATAGGAGCCGGGGGAGCCGGGGGAGCCGGGGGAGCCGGAAGAACCGGAGCGCGGCGGGCGCGCGGCTGGTTCCATGTTCAGGCCAGCTCCAGACGGTATCCGATGCCGCGCACGGTGCGGATCGCCGCGCCGGAGTCGGCGAACTTGCCGCGCAGGCGGGAGATATAAATCTCGACGGCGTTGGGCGAAATCTCGTTGTCCCAGCTTCCCAGACTTTCCACGAGCTTCCGCTTGGAGACCACCCTGGGCGCGGCCAGCATGAGGTGCTGCAAAACGTCCCATTCCCGGCCCGTGAGTTCCAGCGGCGCGTCGCCGAGCGAGGCCGCGCGCAAGCCCAGATTCAGGCGCAGCGGCCCGAAGACGAGGTCGGAACTGGCGGCCGCCTGGCTGCGCCGGATCAGCGCGCGGACGCGGGCGAGGAGTTCAGGAAAAAGGAAGGGCTTGACGAGGTAATCGTCCGCGCCGGTATCCAGCCCCTGCACGCGGTCTTCGAGCGCGTCGCGCGCGGTCAGGATCAGAACCGGCAGGGCGATCCGCCGGCGGCGCAGGCGGCGGATCAGTTCCAGGCCGTCCATGCCCGGCAGTTCGAGATCGACGATGGCGAGACCGTAGGCCGTCGATTCCAGCGCGGTTTCCGCCGTGTCGGCGCGGGGCAGGTGATCGACCGAAACGCCCGCCCGCGCGAAACCGTCCACCAGGGCATTGGCGATGGGCAGATCGTCTTCTATCAACAACAGGCGCATGAATCCGTCGTCCCCTGCGGAAAAATCGCGGAACCGCCGCCGTGGCCGCCCGCGTCCGGCGCGAAACCCGTGCGTTTGCCCATGACGGCCGCCAGCGCGTCCACCGCGCTTTCCGGCCATTTTAGACCGGCTTTCACCCGCCGCGTTCGGAAGCCCCTGACGACACGCCGACGCGCGCGCTCCGGCGGGGCGGACTCACCGTTTCGCCGCAATCGTTTAAGATTGGCGCTTCACGACATCCATGCGCTACCGTCGCGGAAACGAAATGAACGATAAACGCCATCCCCCCGTCCGGCAAACCGCTTCCCTGCTCGCGCTCGCCCTGGTGACCGGAGCGATCGCCCTGGCCGCCGCCGGCTGCGGAAACGGGGACGCCAAACCGGCGCCGATAAATCCTCCGGCCGCCGACAGCGCCTTCCCCGTCGCCGAGCCGGCGCTGTCGAACGCCATCATCGCCGGAAACCTGGCCGGGGCCCAGAAGATCGTCGACGCCGGCGCCGACGTCAACGCCAGGGACGCGCTGGGCAGGACGCCGCTGCACATGGCCGCTTTCTACGGGCGGACGAAAATCATCGAACTGCTCGCGGCCCGCGCCGCCGAAATCGACGCCACGGATCACATCGGCATGACCCCGCTGCACGCCGCGGCCCTCTCCGGCGGGCGGCAAACCGTCCAGATACTGCTGGACAAGCGCGCCGACATCCAGGCGAAAAACGACGAAGGACAGACCGCGCTGCATCTGGCGGCCGCCACGGGACAGCCCAAGCTGACGAAACTGCTGCTCGACAATGGCGCCGACCCGCAAAAACAGGATCTCGACGGAAGAACCCCGTTGCACTACGCCAGGAAAAACCACCACCCGCAAACGACGTCCGTACTGGAACAAGCCGCCAAAAAACCGCCGCCCGCGGCGATCACGAGACAGTGAAAAGCGAATAAAAGGCCTTTGACACAACGGACACGGCGAACACGACAAAAAACAAAGAAAAACCCGTCATTCCCGCGAACGCGGGAATCCAGGAACGTACATCCCGGCGCGAAGCGCCGCAAGCCAAGCCATCTCCTCTTGAGGAAGGCGTGACGGAGGAAGTCGGGCGGCTGTGTTTCCAGACGTGATCGAGAATAACCACCGCCGCGACTCCGTCCGTCTCGCGCTTTTCGCGCGAGCTACCTCACTCAGGAAGGATGCCTGTCTTGCGGCGCTTCGCGCCGGAAGGTACGCGCTGGATTCCCGCTTGCGCGGGAATGACGAAGGTAATGGAGCGGCGAAAGTAATGGCGGACCGGATTTCCGCTTGTCAGGGGAATGACGGGGTCTTTCTTTGTTTTTCGCCGTGCCCGCCGTGCCCGCCGTGTTCGTCGTGGTTACTGCTTTTCGTCCTTGTCTTTCACCGTGCCTGCCGTGGTTTGCAGGCGCGGCCTCCGGGATCGGCGCATAGCACCGCATCCTTTGAAAATTGCGGCCCTTCGGGCTGGAGTCAAGGAACTGAATCCCCATCCATCAAGGAAATGACAGTCCCCATGAGACGTGAGGCATCCCCCATTTCCACGGACAGATTTGGAGGCAGGCAAAATGTCTTAGGAGGTATGAGATGAAAGAGCAAGTCAAACAGGAGGGGCGACACGGTGTCTGATTAGCCTGTTCGTGGATATCGGGATGCCTCAAAGTCATTTATCATTTGCGATCGGATGCCAGAAAAAACGCTTGGCGGAAACACATTTCGATTCGGAAAAGTGAAAAATGAGACAGCAACTCATTAGCGGCAGGCATTCATGCCTGCCGCTGTGAACGAACCTGGAAGGGGTTGGCGCCCCTCCCAAGTGGCCACGGTCGAATCCCCGGCCTTCGGGCCGGGGTTCCAGCCTTCGCGCCGCCCTGAAGGGCGGGGTTTCAAACCGGAGTCCGTTTTATGATGAAACGCGAGAAAATCGACCTGTGTTTTCGTTCTCTCGCCGTCGAATGAACCGGAGTGGAGACTGGCATGGCATCTGAAGCGTTCCGTTTCGAGTATTTCCGCGTGCTGTCCATCGCCGGCTCCGACAGCGGCGGTGGCGCGGGCATTCAGGCCGACCTGAAGACCTTTGCCGCGCTGGGCTGCTACGGCATGACCGCGATCACCGCCCTGACCGCGCAGAACACCCGCGGCGTGCGTTCCATCCACGGCGTTCCGCCGCGAATGTTGGGCGAGCAGATCGACGCCGTGATCGAGGACATCGGCGCGCACGCCGTCAAGATCGGCATGTTGCACGCGCCTGAAATCGTCGAAACGGTCGCCGCCGCGATCGATCGGCACGCATTGCGCAACGTGGTGCTCGATCCGGTCATGATGGCCACCAGCGGCGCGGCGCTGATCGAGACGCCGGCCATCGGGGCGCTGGCGCGCGAACTCTTTCCCCGCGCCGACGTGGTCACGCCGAACCTCGACGAGGCGTCGCTTTTGGTCGGCCGCCCGCTGCGCACGCCGGAGGACATGGAATCCGCCGCCGTGGCCCTGCTGGACAGGGGCGCGCGAGCCGTGCTGCTCAAGGGCGGGCACCTGCCGGGAGAGCGGGTGATCGATCTGCTGGTGACCGCGTCCGGCGAAAAAATCCGGATGGAAGCGCCGCGCATCGCCAGCGTCAACACGCACGGCACGGGCTGTACGCTGTCCAGCGCCATCGCGGCCCATCTGGCCCGTGGCGCGCCGCTGCCGGAAGCGGTATCGCGCGCCCGCGAGTACGTCCGGCAGGCCCTGCTCGCCGGCGCGCCGGTGCGCACCGGCGCGGGCGGCGGGCCGCTCGATCACGGATTTTCGCCGGAGCGCACGCGCCTGCGTCCCCTGGATTCCGGGGATCGTGAGACGGAAAGCGGCGAGCCGGTCCGGTGATCGGGAACCTCGCCGCCGCGAGAGTTTCCGCCGCCGGCCCACGGGCATGATAGACTTGACGCTTAAACGTCGATTCCGCTCTCGTCCTGCTCTCGTCCCGTGTCCAAATCCTCCGTCTCTTTCGTCGGTTTCCGCTGGCTGCTTGCCCTGCTGATCGCGTTTTCGCTGATCGCGCCGCGTCACACCCCGCCGGGCGCGCCGTTGCCGGAGCGCGCGGAGGCGGTGGCGCTCGCCGCCGATTGCGGCGGCGTGGAGGAAGCGGCGGCGGAGAGCGGCGATTCACACGGGACGGCCGAATACGGCGACACGCATTCGGGGGATTCTCCCCACGAGTTGGACAAGATTCCCTCGCCGTTCTCCCTGTTCTGGAGCGCGGCGGCCCCGCCCTGGGGCGGCGTCTATCTCGCGGGAACGTCCCCCGATCCGGTGTTTTCCTTCGACCGGCCGCCCAAAAGGGCGCTTTCTCCGGCCTGAACGGCCGGGGAGAGCCGCGCCGCGGATTCCACCGGGGAACGGCGTTTCTTTCAACCCGCGCCTGAACGGGCGCGTGACGGATCACATGGCATGGAGTAAAAAATGAAAAAACTGTTGATGGCTTTGTTTCTTTCGTTCGTGGCGCTTGGTCTGAGCGTCGGCGACGCGGAGGCCGCCCGCTTCGGCGGCGGACGATCGTTCGGTATGCAGCGGCAGATGGCGACGCCCCGGCCCGCCCCGGCGCCGCAGCGAGCCGCGCCGGGCGCTCCGGCGAGATCGCCGGCGGCGGCCCCGCAGCCGCGCGGCTGGCTCGGTCCGATCGCGGGCCTGGCCGCCGGCATCGGGCTGGCGGCCCTGTTCTCTCATCTCGGCCTGGGCGAGGAATTGGCCAATGTGGTGATGATCGCGCTTCTCGTCATGGCGGCGATGTTCGTTTTCAGGATGCTCTCCCGCCGCAACGCGCCCGCCGCGCGGCCGATGCAGTACGCCGGAACGGGGCGGGACGGCGTCGTGACGCCGTTTCCGGGAGCGGAGGCTTCGGCGGCGATGGATACCTCCATTCCGGCGGATTTCGACGTTCCGGCGTTCCTGCGCGTGGCCAAGCTCAATTTCGTCCGCCTGCAAGCGGCGAACGACGCGAAAAATCTGGACGACATCCGGGAGTTCACGACGCCCGAAATGTTTGCCGAGGTCAAGCTGCAGATGGATGAGCGCGGCGCGGCGGCGCAACAGACGGACGTGGTGCGGCTCGACGCCGAATTGCTCGAAGCGGTCACGGAAGGCAGCCGGCACGTGGCGAGCGTGCGCTTTTTCGGCCTCATCCGCGAAGAAGCCGATGGAGCCGCCGCGCCGTTCGACGAAATCTGGGTGCTCACCAAGCCCGTCGCCGGAGATCGCGGCTGGGTCATCGCCGGGATACAGCAAGCCGGTTGATCCGTGGACGCCGGCGAGCGCCGGCGTCCGGTTCCGCCTTCGGCAAACGATAAAAAATCCAAACGCCCGGAATCCGGAGGGAGCTTTTGCATGAGAGGGTCTAGCGATGCCTGACGGTTCGCCGCGCGGCGTCGGCCATCGCCTGCCGCTGTCGGACATCCTGGGCAGACTCGCCGCCGAGACGGGCCGCGAAAGGATTTCCATCCGTGACCTGATCGGCGCGCTGGGCGACCGCGCGCTGGCGGCCATGATTTTCGTTCTCGCCCTGCCCAACGTGTTCCCCAACCCGCCCGGAACATGCACGGCGCTGGGGATTCCCCTGATTTTCCTGAGCGCGCAGCTCGCGCTCGGACGCCCGCCGTGGCTGCCGGATTTCCTCTGTAGACGCTCGCTGCCGTTTCGCGGTT
The DNA here is from genome assembly GCA_031257115.1 of Accumulibacter sp. Taxonomy (GTDB): domain Bacteria; phylum Pseudomonadota; class Gammaproteobacteria; order Burkholderiales; family Rhodocyclaceae; genus Propionivibrio. The sequence continues at coordinate 11,101 of JAIRPF010000036.1, read as the reverse complement.
TCCAAACCTTCATCCGGCGCGCCCTGCCCTGGCTGAAGCGGGCGGAAAATCTGCTGCGCCCCTGCGCGAGCCGTCTGGTCGATCCGCCGATGGAGTACGTCGTCGGACTGGTCTGTCTCGTTCTGTCCGCGATCATGGCCTTGCCGATACCGCTCACCAACAAGCCGCTGGCCCTGGCGATCTGCTTCCTGGCCCTGGGCCTCCTCGAAGAGGACGGACGCTGGGTAGCCGCCGGCCTGACGATGGGCGTCATCGCCCTGGCCGTCGTGCTGTGGGTGCTCTTCGTCATGTTCGAAACAGCGTCGTTCGTCGGGCATCGGTGGTTCTGATTCCCGTTCCAGGCTATCCGCGGCCACCGCTTTCGCCTCCCCTTCTTACCGTCATTCCCGCTTGCGCGGGAATGACGGTCTCTGTTTGTGCGTCCGTTCATCCGCGTTTGACGATTAACCGCCCAACTCACCCCGTTCCGCCTTCGGCGTGATACCTCCCTCAAGAGGGAGGCTTTGTCCCGTGCGTTTCCGATTCAAGCGACACCCGTTCCCTTTCCTTTTCCAAGTCATTCCCTTGACAAACGGAAACCCGGTTCATCACCGCTTTTGCCGCCTCCCACTCACCGTCATTCCCGCGCAAGCGGAAATCCAGAGTGTACCTTCCGGCGCGAAGCACCGCATCCTTTGAATTTGATTCGCGGTCCATCGGGCCAGAGACCAGGAACTGGATTTCCGCTTGCGCGGAGTGGCGGGCAAAAAAAGAGCGCCCCGGCGGGGCGCTCTTCTGGAGCCGTGAAATTTTCCGTCAATAGACGGGCGCGCCCTTGATGAGCGAGGGGATCCAGAGGGAGAACCCGGGGACGTAGGTGACCACGGCCATGACGGCGAAGAGGGCGCCGTAGAAAGGCAGGATGGTTTTCATGACCTGTTCGACCGATACATCGCCGATGGCGCAGCCGACGAACTGCGTCGTGCCGACCGGCGGCGTGTTGAGGCCCAGCGCGCAGTTCAGGAGCATGACGATGCCGAACTGCACCGGCCCCATGCCCATCTGGATCGCCAGCGGCAGGAAGAGCGGCGTGCAGATCAGGATGGTCGAGGCCATGTCCATGAAGGTGCCAAGCAGGAACAGGATCAGGTTGATGAGGAAGAACATGATGTAGGGGTTGGTCGTCGCCGTGAGCATGGCTTCGGCGGTCTTGTCGGGAATCTCCAGGATGGCCATGATGTACTGGAACATCGTCGAGACGCCGATGAGCAGCAGGACGACGCCGGTGGTTTTCGCCGCCTTGGCCGCCGCCTTCATCAGCTTGGCCCAGTTCATCGTGCGGTAGCAGAAGAAAGTGAGGAACAGGGAGTAGGTCACGGCGATGCCGGCCGCCTCGGTGGCGGTGGTCACGCCCATGATGATGCAGCCCAGGATGATGATGACGACGAACATGCCGGGGATGGCGGCGATGAACGAGGTGAACACGGCGTGCCAACCGGCGAACGGGTCGAGGCGGTCGGAGCCGTCGGGGCGGCGCGGGTAGCCGTTTCTCTTGGCGACCCAGTAGGAGGCGACCAGCATGCAGATCATCAGGACGACGACCGGCAGCAGTCCGGAGAACATCAGTTCGCCGATCGACGCGCCCTTGACCGCGACGTTCGGCCCGGGCAGCACGCCGGACGTGCTCGATGCGGCGAAGGCGTAGATGATCATGTTGTGCGAGGTCGGCATCAGCGCGCCGCAGAGCGCGGCGTGCGTGGTGACGTTGACCGCGTAGTCGGCGCTGTAGCCTTCTTTCTTCATCATCGGGATCATGACGCCGCCCATGGCCGAGACGTCGGCCACCGGCGAGCCGGAAACGCCGCCGAACAGCGTGCAGGCCACGACGTTGGCCATGCCCAGGCCGCCGCGCCAGTGGCCAACCATGTTGCGCGCGAAATCGACGATCTTGTCGGCGATGCCGCCGTGCAGCATCAGTTCTCCGGAGAAGATGAAGAACGGGATGGCCAGGAAAGAGAAGACGTTCATCCCGGAGATCATGTTCTGGAAGGCGAGTTCGAGCGGAAAGCCCTCGACCCAGTAGGTCGCCATGCAGCTCAGGGCGATCGAGAAAGCGACCGGCACGCCGAGCAGCAGGAAAATCGTGAAGCTAACGCAGAGGACGGTCAGTGCCATGATGGGATCACTTCCTTGTTGGTATACATGGCGATCAGGTGTTCGATCGAGAAAAGAATGATGAGCGCGCCCGCGACGATGCAGGGCGCGTAGCGCCAAGCCTCGGAGATGCCCAGCGTGGGAATGGAGTTGGTCCAGACGGCCTCGGCCATGCGGGAACAGCCCCAGGTCAGGGCGATGCCGAAAAGGATGGTGAAGATGCCGACGACGTTGCCGATCCAGAACTGCATGGGCTTGGGCAGCAGCCCGACCAGCGATTCCATGCCAATGTGCCCTTCGTCGCGCACTCCCGCCGCGGCGCCGAACATGGCTACGCTGATGACGAGGATCAGCGCGACCTGCTCCGACCACGCCGGCGCGTCGTTCAGGATGTAGCGCCAGAATACCGAACAGACGACGACGACGACGATTCCCAGCAATCCCGCCACCGCGACGTACAACGCCCAGCGCGACAGCCGGGCATTGAGATGGGTGAGCCAATTCATGTTGTCCCTCCAGAAAAACAACCCGAAGCCGCTTGCGGTTCAACGCGGCTTCGGGCCGGACGGTAAAGCAGAGACCTCCGGTTTACTTGGTGTCTACGATGTCCTGAACCAGCTTCTTCAGTTCAGGCGTCGTGGCGAACTTGTCCCAGGCCGGCTTGACGGCGGCGACGAACTCTTCTTTCTTGACGTCCGTGACGTACTTGGCGCCCGCCTTCATGGTCGCTTCCTTGGAGACCTGTTCCTTCTTGGTCCACAAATCCGAATAGTACGGAATGCTTTCCTTGGCCGCCGCGCGGATGGTCTTTTGCTCTTCCGGAGTGAGCGTGTCCCAGACCTTCTTCGAGAAGACCAGCACTTCGGGCAGCATCACGTGTTCCGTTTCGCTATAGATCGGAGCGGCTTCGAAATGCTTGGCGGTGTCGTAGGACGGATAGTTGTTTTCGGCGGCATCGACCAGGCCCGTCTTCAGCGCGGTGTAGACCTCGGCGTAGGGAATCGGCGTCGGATTGGCGCCAATGCCCTGCACCAGGGCGATCATCAGGTCGGACGGCTGAACGCGGATCTTCATGCCCTTGACGTCGGCCAGCGTGCGGATTTCCTTCTTGCTGTAGAACGAGCGCGCGCCGGATTCCAGCAGCGCGAGACCGACGAAGCCTTCCTTCTCGAAGGCCGCCAGCACCTTGTCGCCCAACGGGCCGTAGATGACCTTGCGATAGTGGTCGATGTTGCGGAAAAGGAAGGGCAGCGAGACGATCACCGATTCCTGGATGATGGGGTGGAATGTCGAAATGCTGACACGCACCATGTCGATGGCGCCGATCTTGACTTGCTGGACGGTGTCGTTCTCGGAACCGAGCTGGCTGTTGCCGAAGACCTTGACGTTATATTTGCCGCCGGTGTTCTTGCTGACGGTGTCGCCGATCTGCTTGACGTACATGACCGTCGGGTAGTCGAGCGGGTGTACGTCGGCGGAACGGAAATCACGGGCCTGAGCGGCGCCCGCAACGAAAGCGGAAGCCACCAATGCCCCCAGGATGTTCTTCAACTTGATCTGCATGCTTTCCTCCTCGAAAAATACGTGGAAAAACGGTTTCACCACGCGCGAAGGCCAAAGCCGACGCCGGGTTGAGCCTATGGTACGACAACAACGACGAGCATTCAACATTTTTCGGAACGACATTCCATTTTTTGATATTTCCGGATTATGCAGATCAAACTCCCACCACTTCAAATACTATTTGCCAATGAGGTCATACGTTATAGGTATGGGTATCACAAAAACGTTACGAAAAAGACATATCACCACGCATACCCATCCCCCGGCACGGGCGGAACGCCGATTTCTCGTCGGCGTCCTTGGAAACTTCCCAAACCCGCGTTTGCCGGGCTGTCGCCCTTTCTCTTTTCCCGTCTTACTTGGTTTCCTTCACGCGCTTGATGACGTCGGCGAATTTCGCGTAAGCAGACTGTTGATACAGGGGCGCCAAGGCATCTTCAAACAATTTGTGTTGTTCGGGTGTCAGCTCGGTGACGATGGAACCTGAGTCACGGGCCTTTTTCTCATATTTCGCTTCTGCTTCGAGCCATGCCGCCCGTTCCACTTTCGCGCCTTCCGCGGCGCCTTCCTTGACGATCTTCTTCTCCTCGGCGGAAAGGCTGTTCCAAACTTCGGTATTGACGAGGATCATCTCCGGAGATGCCATGTGGCCATCGACGGTGAAGTGCTTGGCTACTTCAAAGTGGGCGGCGGTGATGTAGGATGGCCAGTTGTTTTCCGCGCCGTCGATGATGCCATTCTGAATGCCAGGGTAGACTTCGGGATAGGCCATCGGCGTGGGGGATGCGCCCAGATAGCGAATCATGTCCATCATCAGGGCACTTTCCTGTACCCGGATCTTGAGGCCCTTCATGTCGTCAGGGGTCTTGATCGCTCTCTTGGAGTTGTAGAAGTTGCGGAATCCCGCGTCAAACCAGCACAGGCCCAGGAGGTGCTGCTGTTGCAGGGACTCCATGAGCTCCTGGCCGACGGGGCCGTCGAGCACCTTGAACATGTGGGCGCGATCCCGGAACAGGAAGGGCATGGCCAAGGCGTTCATGACCGGATTGATTGATGAAAGAGGATTCAGACCCACGCGAATGAAGTGAATATCCCCTGTCTGGGTCTGTTCGATGGTGTCTTTTTCGGTTCCCAGCACCGAGTTGTTATATACCTCGATCTTGATGGCGCCCTTGGTTTTTTCTTCCACGTATTTCGCCAGGGCCTGGTCGCCCAGTACCGTGGGATAGCCGTCGGGTTGGTTATCCGCCAGACGGAAAACCCTGGGTCCCGCGGCCAGCGACGAGGGGGCCGTCATGGCCAGAACGAGGGTCGAAGCAAGCAAGGCAATCGTTTTCTTCATGGTTTTCTCCTAAAAAAGACAACACAAATTGACGGCTTGACGCCGCCTCGGTACTCACTTTCCGAACATGAGGTTCGGTACGGTCATGGAAATGGCGGGCACAAAGGTGAGCAGCATCAGCACGACGACCATCGTGATATAGAAAGGAAGCATGGCTTTCGCCGTCTGCTCTATCTTTATGCCCCCGATGGAGCTTCCCACGAACAACACCGTTCCCACCGGCGGAGTCAACAAGCCGACGGAAAGGTTCAGCATCATCACGATTCCGAACTGGACCGGGTCCATGCCGATGACCGGCGACGTCACCACTGGAAGCAGGATGGGCGCGGTGATCAGGATGAGGGGGGCCATGTCCATGACGCAACCCAATACCAGCAGGGCGAAATTGATGAGCAGGAGCAGTATGATCTTGTTCTGGCTGATGTCCAGAAGCCCCTGGGTGATCAGGGCCGGAATGCGGAGCACCGTCATCATGTAGCCAAAGGCGGAAGAGGCCGCGATCAGCGTCATCACCATCGCCAGGGTTCCCAAGGTGCGTTTCAGGATGCCCCACACATCCCGCACGGTAATTTTCTTGTAGAAGAAAATCGCCACGATGAAGGCCCAGATACAGGCAAGCACGGAGGATTCGTTGGCGGTGACGATACCGGTAAACACGCCGCCGATGATGAGCACCACAGTGAAAAGCCCCAGCAAGCTGTTGACGGCGATCTTCACCGCTTCCCGGAGCGTGTATTTTCCGCCGCAGGGATAGTTCCGCCTGATCGACATGATGTAACAGAGGACCATCAGGGCGATGCCCAGCAGAATCCCCGGTATCAGGCCGGCCATGAACAGCTTGCCCACCGAAAGCCCGCCCACGGCGGCGGCGTAGATGATCATGTTGTGGCTTGGTGGAATCAGCACGCCCTGGCAGGCGCTGGTGATGGTGACGCAAACCGAGAAATCCGTGTCATAGCCCTGTTTCTTCATCATGTCGATTTCCAGGGGGCCGAGCGACGAGGTATCCGCCACGGCGGAACCCGAAATGCCGCCGAAGAACATGCTGGCCACCACGTTGACCAAGGCCAAGCCTCCCCGCATCCTTCCCACGATCACGTCCGCGAGTTTGACGAGCCGGTCGGAGATGCCTCCGGCTCCCATGATTTCCCCGGCCAGTATGAAGAACGGAATCGCCAGAAGAGAGAACGAATCCACGCCGGCGACCATTTTCTGGGTGATGGCTCCCAGAGAAATCCCCTTGTACGCGGCGGTGACGAAAGCGGATAAAGCCAGGGAAAAGGCGATGGGAAACTTGATAATGATCAGCAGCGCGAAAAGCCCCATCAAAAGGGTGATCGCAATCGGGTCCGTGGTCATGGCGTCGAATCCTTCGGGGAGAGGTTTTTCCGCTCTTTCTGCTCGTCGTCGGTGCCGTACCTGAAATGGTCATATATCTGATAGACGGCGATGAGGGCGACAAGTATGCCCACGGCGGTGGGAAAAACATACTCCCAGCCCACGGGCATCCCGGTTCCCGGAAGGCGGTTGTCCTTGAGCTTGGTGAAATAAGGCCCCATGTTGATGCTCATCATGATTCCCATGACGAGGATCAGGATTTTTCCGATGATTTCCAGCGGCAGTTTTATCCTGGACAGAAGCCGGTCCACGATGATGGTTAGCGCGATGTGAAGCTTGTCCCGAACACCGATGGCGATGCCGATGAAGCTGAAAAGGATCATGAACTGCCGGGCCACTTCTTCCGACCAGCCGGGCGTATTGCTGAAAATGTAACGCATGATCACCTGGATGGAGACCACCACCAGCATGGCCCCCAAGCTCAAACCGGCGATGATCTCAAAAACGGCGCATAACCCGTTGACTATTTTTTTGTAAAGATTCAAGCCTAACCCTCCAACAGTATCGATGTTCAAGATTTTCGGAACGCCATTCCACTTTATACTTCTTTCAATGCATTATCAATGGTCGTCGGATTATGCGGGACAATTTCCGCCGCTTCAAATGCTATTTACAGATGAAGGCCATACGTTTTCGGTATGGGGGCGATAAAAACCTCGCGGCAAAAACATCGGCGCGCCCCTGTTGCCGTCATTTTCAGCCGGCATGGCCGCCGTCCCGATGGGAATACGCGCGCACGCATTCGAGCAATTCGGCGAGCAGGGGCGATTCTTCGTCCTTGCGGTAGGCGAAATGGCAATCGATCGCGCAGTCGATGTCGACGGCCAGCGGCCGAAAGACGACATTGGGGAGCTTGAGATCGAGCACCGATTCGGGCAGCAGCGTCGATCCGAATCCGCCGGAGACCATGATCGCGGCGGCGACGAGGTCGACGGCCCTTTGCACCACCAGAAGCTCGAAATCGTGACGCCTGAACAGTTCGCGGCAGGCGATCGAGACGCTCGGATCCTGTTCGTCGATCATGGGTTCGCCGCGCAGATCGTCGAGGCTGACGCTTTGCCGGCCGGCGAGCGGGTTGTCCCGGTGCAGGGCGACCCATATCGCTTCCCGGCAGACGCGCTCGGTGCGGACGTTCGGAAATTCGGGGAGGTAGCGGTCGAACAGGGCGAGGATGCGCCCTTGGTGCAGGGCGTTGATCTGGCGCTCCTTGGGCATGTTGTGCAGCACGATCTTGACGTCGGGGTGGGTCGAGGAGAAGGCGCGCAGCAGGCGGGGAATGACGCTGATCATCGCCGAGCCGAACACGCCGATGTCGATCCGCCCCGCCTGGCCGGCGGCCACGCGGCGGACCTGCTCGGTGGCCAGGTCGATGTGCGCGCTGATGTTGTGCGCGTGCTTGAGCAGCGCCATTCCGGCCTGGGTAAGTTCGACGCCCCAGCTCGTGCGGTTGAACAGGAGCACGCCGAGTTCTTCCTCCAGCGACTGGATGTGCCGGGTCAGTGGCGGCTGCGTGATGTACAGGCGTTCCGCGGCGCGGCTGATGCTCCGCTCCTCGGCGGTGGCGATGAAATACTTCAGGCGTCGTACGTCCATGCTTCCCCCTCCGGTAGCCTGTCCGCGTCCCAATATACCCACATACAAAGAGAGATCACGAGCATATACCGTTTCCGTATAGGGCGGTTCCTTTATAGCATTGGCTTGGAATTTTTTTCTTGCGCATAATCCCGGAAAAGACCGGCGGCGCGTGGGGCGAAGCCGGAAATTTTCAGGCGGCGACGCCTTCAAACAAGGAGAATGTAAAAATGAAACCCTTCATGAACGCCGATTTTCTGTTTCCGGACGCCTGTTCGCGGCGCTTGTTCCACGACTTCGCGGCCGGTATGCCGATCATCGACTACCACTGCCACCTGCCGCCGGCGGACATCGCCGGCGATTCGCGCTTCCGCGACCTGGCGCACGCCTGGCTCGGCGGCGACCACTACAAATGGCGCGCCATGCGCGCCAACGGCGTGCCGGAAGAAGACATCACCGGGCATCCGGCCGATTACCGCACTTTCATGGCCTGGGCGAGCACCGTGCCGAAACTCGCCGGCAATCCGCTCTACCACTGGGCGCACATGGAACTGCAACGCTATTTCGGCATCGACGCGCCGCTCTCGGAAAAAACCGCGCCGATGATCTGGGAAGCCTGCAACGCGCTTCTCGCCAAGCCGGAATTTTCCGCCCGCTCGCTGCTCAAAAAAATGAACGTCAAGGCCGTCGGCACCACCGACGACCCGGCCGACACGCTCGAACACCACGTCGCCTACGCCAAGGCGCGCCAGCCCGGCGATCCCGTGATGGCGCCCAGTTTCCGCCCGGACAAGGCGCTGGCCGTCGAAGATCCCGCTGCCTGGAAAGCCTATCTCGACAGGCTCGGCGCCGCCGCCGGCGTTTCCATCGGCTCCTACGGGGAACTCGTCGCCGCCCTGCAAAAGCGCCACGACGCCTTCCACGAACTCGGCTGCCGCGCCTCCGACCACGCTCTGCTCGCGCCCGTCGCGGCGTTCGTCTCCGAACAGGCGCTGGAAGGGCTTTTCGCCAAGGTTCTCGCGGGCGCGGTTCTCGCGCCGGACGAGGTGGAAGCGTTCAAGACCGGCCTGCTGCTCGAAATCGGACGGATGAACGCGCGCCGCGGCTGGGCCATGCAACTGCACCTGGCGGCGCTGCGCAACCTCAATACCGCGATGTTCCTGAAACTTGGCCCCGACACCGGCTACGACGCCAGCGCCGACCGGCCGATCGCCGAAAAGCTGGCCCTGTTCCTCGACGCGCTGCAAGCCGACGGCCTGCTGCCCAAAACCATTCTCTACTCGCTCAACCCCAACGATCTCGAAGCGATCTGCACGATCATGGGCTGCTTCCAGGACGGTTCGACGCCCGGCAAGCTGCAAAGCGGCTCGGCCTGGTGGTTCAACGACCACATCGAAGGAATGCGCCGGCAAATGGTCGCCCTGGCCAACATCGGCCTCCTGTCGCGCTTCGTCGGAATGCTCACCGACTCGCGCAGCTTCCTCTCCTTCCCGCGCCACGAATACTTCCGCCGCATCCTCTGCGCGCTGGTCGGCGGCTGGATGGAAGCGGGCGAAATCCCGCCCGATTTCGACACCTTCGGCGGCATGGTGCGAGACATCTGCTACAACAACGCGAAAAACTACTTCGCCATTCCCGGCGTCGAGGAGTGAAACCCCGCGGGGCGAGCGCCCACGCCCGCCCCGCGTCGCTCAGCTCGCCGCCATTGACGACGAGGCCCATCACGTCGTTCATCGACGAGAATAGGCCCGGCACCATCAGGCGCATGGTCTGGTACGCCAACAGATAGCTGTTCGCCTTGCGCTGCCAGGGTTTGATGTCGTTGCCGAGCGTGCCTTCGAGCGCCATCACCGCCTTGAAGCCCACTTCGAGTTTCCGGGTCGCGCGCGCCAGATCGGCCAGCGCGGCCTCCTCGCCCGCCGCGTCGCGGTGGAGCCTCTCGCCAACGCCGCGCAACGTCGGGAAGGCTTCCTTGAATTCGCGTTTTTCCGCGAGCGCCCGCGCCTTGGCGTGTTTCCACGCCCCGACCGCTTGCGCCATGTTCCGCTCGGCCTCGCCCACCAGCGCGTCGCCGCCCAGTTCGTGGAGCACGGCCTTGTCGGCCAGTTCGCGGATCATTTCACCGCCGGGGCCGAAGGCGTGCGCGTACTCGGCGCGCTTGACCATCGACATCGTGTAGCGCGTCATGATCGCCACGAGATCGTGCTCCATGAAGTCGTCGTAGTTCTCCGCGCTGATCCAGTCGAGCACGCGGCGATTGACCGCGCCGGCGAGCGGCGTCATGCCCAGGTTGCTCGTCGTCTCCGAGAGCGCGGCGCCGTCGTTCAGGAGCCGCGCGTGGATTGCCCGCGCCACGTCCTCGGCGGTCACGGCGCGTTGTTCCTTCTGGGCCTGCCGGGCCGCCGCGCCCAGGGCGCGAACGTCGCCGCGCGAGGCCAGATCGCCGATCTCGGCGTTCGCCGCCTTGGCGATGCTTTCGAGTTCGCGGGAATTGTGTTTGAGAAGCCGGGCGATGAACTCGTCGGGCCGCTTCAACAGTTCCTCGCTCTTCCAGGCTTGATGGAAGTAATTCGCCCGTTTCGGCACGCGCACCCACGCGCCCTTCGTGCCCCATTTCTCGTCCGTCGCCTCCGGGTCCCAGCGCCGGCCGCCGCGCGCGTCGAAATAAGTGTGGATGGCGTCGAGAAAATCGCGCGTTTGCTCCACGATCCGCCTGGCCAGCGGGTGCGCCGTGGGCTTGCCCGTGTTGAGGCTTTCGCGGGCAATCTCCATCGCGTCCTTGTCGTCCTTGGCGAGATTGAGGATATTCTCCAGACGGTTCATCCAGATGCCGCGCTGCTGGTGCAGGGCGTCGAAGTAGGCTTGCTTCGCGCCCTTCGCCAAACCCGCTTTCTGATTCGCCCGCCGGATGATGTCCACCATGTACTTGTTTTTCGTGGCCTCCATCATCGGCTCGTTGGAAAAAACGTACCGGCCGATGCTGTGCGTGAACCACGCGACGCCCTTGCCGACAGCGGTGACGGCCTCGGCGCGCCGCGCTTCGTTCTCGTTCAGGGCCTTGACGACCGCCGCGAGCGCCGAGGAATCCCGGAA
>JAIRPF010000190.1 GCA_031257115.1 Accumulibacter sp. | reverse complement strand
GACCCGATCCCGGTTACGGTGGCGGTCAGAAGATTGTTCGCGGCTTCCAGGGCGAACTCGTATTTCAGGGTGACGCCCTGGAGGACGGTGATCGTCTGGCCCTGGGCGTTGGTATGGCTCACGCCGTTCATGCCCTGTCCGTTGGCCGTCGTATTGAGGCTGGAATTCGTGACGAGCGTTCCGGCGTCGATGAGCGTGATCGTGTCGCCCGCCCGAAGCGGCGAAGCCCCGCCGGCGATGCCGACGTTGATTCTGGAAGAGCGGGTTCCCGCGCTCGCGCCGTCGCCGTCGGTCAGGTTGGCCGTGCCGGTCACGGTGAGCATCGCGCCGATCTGGGCGGCGGTTTGGTTCGCCGGAACGTAGAAATTGAGGTTCTCGAAGTTATGGAGGCCGTTCACCGTCAGGCCGGAAGTGCCTACGTTGAGCGTGTTGCCGCTGAAGGCGTCCGCGCCGGGGATCGCCGTCGTCACGCTGACCAACCACGGCATGTCGTTGCCGACGAAACCGCCGTAGATCATGCCGTTCGTGAAGGTGGGCAGCCACGGCTGCGGTGGCGCGTCAAACGTGGGCGAACCGGCGAGGGTCACGGTGTTGCCCGTGGCGCGGCCGGTTTCGCGGTCACTATCCACCATATCCACTACATCCACCAAACTGTAACCGCCATAGACGTTTCCGTTCAGCGCGCCGCCGGTGATGATGACCGTGTTGCCCGTGGCGTCGCTGGATTTTCCCGCGCCGCCGCCCTCGGCGTAGCCGCCCACCACACTGCCAACGTTCATGCCGTTACCAGCGATCGTGCCGCCACTAATGACCACGGTGTTGCCGTTGGCCGTGGCGGAATCGGAATAGCCCTCGCTCCCCCCGCCGTAAACGGTACCGTTTATCGTACCGCCGGTAATCGTCACGGTATTGTCGTTGGCCGTGGCGGCATCACCGAAATAGTTCCAGCTTTCCCCGCCGGAAACGTGGCCTGTCGTGCCGCTGGTGATCGTCACAGTGTTGCCGTTGGCCGTGGCGGAGCCGGAGGAGCTTTCGCTGTGCCCGCCGAAAACAAGGTGGTCCACCGTGCCGCTGGTGATCGTCACGGTGTTGCCGTTGGCCGTGGCGGAACCGGAATAGCTCCGGCTGTACCCGCCGTAAACAAGGCGGCCCACCGTGCCGCTGGTGATCGTCACGGTGTTGCCGTTGGCCGTGGCGGAACCGGAATCACCCTGGCTATACCCGCCGAAAACGTCGCCATCGTCGTGACCGTCGTGACCGTCTATTATGCCGCCGCCGATGGTTACGCGGTTGCCGGTAGCAGTGGCGGAATCGGAACCCGTGGCAAGGGCCGCCGCGCCGATGACACTGCCGCTAGTCGTGCCGCTGTTGACGATGACCGTGTTGCCATCGGGGGGCAAAAAACTGGGAGGCCAAGCGACAACAGGATAAGGCTGCGTGAAATTACCGACGACAGGATAAGGCGGCGTGAAATTGCCGACGACACCGCCGGCCACGTCGAAGTCGATGGTGACGGTCTCCCCGGCCAGAACGGGAGCCGCCCACGGCGTCAGGAATACGCCGAAAGCCGCGATCAGCGCGCGGGAAACCCTGGTTTTACGGGGGGGGGGGGGGGGGGTAAATACGGACGCCGGAACGCATGTCGAAAACCTTTCAGAAAAGAAGAAAACACGGACAATCGTTTCTTGTCTTGCCCCGCCCTCGGGGAAGACAAAACACCACAAAATCCCATCGCGCCCACCCTGCGCGGGCGCGACGGAGAATTGAAACCCTGCCATTCTACGCGCGTGAAATGGCGGATCAAGAAGGGTGAGACAAAAAATCGGCAAAAAGCCGCGACAACACGCGGCGGCGCGCTTTTGAACCCGCTGCCCATGAATTTCAGTCACTTACCCATGAATTTCAGTCACCCGCCCACAAATTCCCGTCATCCGCCTGTAAACCCCCGTCATTCCCGCGAAGGCGGGAATCCAGGGCGTACCCCCCGGCGCGCCGCGCCGCATCCCTTGAATTTGATTCGCGGCCCTTCGGGCCGGAGAGAACGGACTGGATTCCCGCTTGCGCGGGAATGACGAGGAGGGAGGCGGGGCTGGCGAAGGTGATGGTGGTGGCGGTGGTGATGGCGGTGGCGGTGGCAATGGCGGTGGCAATGGCGAACCGGATTCCCGTTCGTCAAGGGAATGACGGTTTTCCATTCTTCCTTTGTTCCTGTTCCAGCGGTTTCCGTAAATGTCTGCAAGTTGTTGAAAACATTGGATTTTCAGTTTTCCTCAGTCTACCGGAAGCGGCTGGAATCCATGGGCAGCCGGAGTTTTTAAGTCCAGTTTTCAGTCCATCTATTACGGTGGTTCGGATTCCGGTTTATCGCTGGCGGAACGGGGAAGACGACGACAACATCCAGGCCATGGCTCGAACTTCAAGGAGTTTAGCATGGCACTCACCGACACCGCCATCCGGCAAGCCAAGGCCACTGGCACGGCCTACACTCTTGGCGACCTCGATGGACTTTCCCTCGCGGTTTCCCCGCAAGGCGGCAAATCGTGGCATTTCCGCTACTACTGGATGGGACGGCAAAAACGCATGTCCCTGGGCACCTATCCCGAAGTAGCTCTGCGCGAAGCGCGCCAAGCCCGCGACGGAGCGCGCGCCCTGCTCGCCAGGGGCACCAACCCGCATACGCACCGCAAACAGAAACGCCAGGCCGTCCTCCTGGCCAGCGAGAACACTTTTGAATCCGTGTTCCACGCCTGGATCGAACACCACGGACGGGAAATCAAGACCGGCACGCACGCCAAGATTCTACGCACCTTCACCAAGGACGTTCTGCCCTTCCTGGGCAAGCACTCGATTCACGAGATCCGGCGTCCCGATCTCCTGGAAGTCATCGGTAAAATCGAGCGCCGGGGCGCCTTGGCCTTGGCCGGACAAGTCCGCGGCCGCCTCAACCAGCTCTATCGCTTCGCGCTCGTCAAGGTACCGGGGCTCGAAACCAACTACGCCTCGGATCTCGACGTCGTGGCCGTTCCCCGTCCGCCGATACGTCACAACCCTTTCCTGCGCCTTGCCGAACTACCGGAATTGCTGAAGACCCTGCGGGAATATGCTGGCGCGGAACAAACCCGGCAGGCACTGCGGCTCCTGTTGCTGACCGGTGTGCGTACCGGCGAACTGCGCCAAGCGACATCGGAGCAGTTCGATCTCGAACGCGGGCTATGGATCATTCCTCCCGAAAACGTAAAGCAACTACAGCATAAAGCGCATCAAAGCGACATCCCGCCCTATCTCGTGCCGCTATCCACGCAGGCCATGAGCATCGTCCGCGAACTGCGCCAAGCGGCCACCCCGTCCCAGCGCTACCTGCTGCGGAATGAAAGAAATCCAGGCAAGTGCATCAGTCCCGGCACCCTGAACGCAGCCCTGAGACGCATGGGATACCACGCCCGGCTCACCGGGCACGGCCTGCGGGGCACCCTGTCGACCGCGCTCAACGAGATCGGCTATCCGCCGGCGTGGATCGAAGCGCAGCTTTCCCACAGCGACCCGAATCAGGTGCGCGGGGCCTACAATCACGCCGAATACGTCGAACAACGCCGGCGCATGATGCAGGACTGGGCGGACAGATTGGATCTGTGCGAACAGGGACGGGTCGAAGAAGCCAGCCGGCATTTGGGCGTTCTGGAAAGCATCCCGGAAAGACCGGCGATGCTGGAACGTGCGCCACAGCCGTTTGTCCAGGCTGCCGCTTATTGACGCCAAACCGCAACACCACCGGCGGAATTGCGCCGGTGGTGGTTTCATGCCGGCGAAGTTCCCAACACGAGCGCAAGATGGGGATTATTCGGCGGCACGTCATCGAACAGGCATTTCGGGTCTTTCAGCAGATAGCCGTGTAAGCGGTGTGTCTTCCTTGGCCCGGCGACTTCACAGTGCCAGAGATTGAGGCCGTTCTCCTGCTTACGGTGCAAGGCCAGCTTCTCAAAGCGTTTTTGAATCCATTGCCAATCGGACAACTTGTCCTCTTTTGCCAGCAGAGCCAGCTTCGGATGCTCCTGCGCGTAGCGCTGGAAGATGCCCGGACTGACCAGATAGACGGTATCGGCCACCGTGTGCACCAAGGCTTTCGCATCGTTGATGATAAGCACGTGGCTGGCGATGCGCTGGCGCAGCCAGGCGATGAAGTGTTCTCCGGAAGGTTCCTGCGGAGTATTTGAGGATGGTGGCGCGTGTTCTGGTTCAGCGATTGCAGTATCGGGTATCGCTTGCGGAACTGCTTCAGTCATTTCCGGCATTTCCCTGTCCGATGGCGCGTCGAACATTTCCAGCAGACGATCCATGTCCGAAACGTTCGAGGAGATTTCGGCAGTGGGAACGGTTGCCAGCGTTTCCTCTGATCCAGATTCCTCTCCCACCACGACATCCACCATCCCCGCGAACGGCGCTGGGCGTTCCTCTCCGGTTTCCCAGATCAATGCGGGCGATACCTTGAGAAAGGTAAAGGCATTGCGCCAGCCGGTATCGCTGGTGACGGTCGCCTTCCAGATCGCCTTGCCGTCCGGCGTCGGCAGCAAAAAGCCATGATCCTGCAACCGATCGAACAAGGCCGTATTGCTTGCCGGAATGCCTTCGATCCCTTGGGACAACAGATGCGCCCGCAGCCGGTCCGAAACGGTCTTGCTCACCAGCCACAAGGCATCCTGTGTCAGCCAGCCATCGGAGGCTTGCGGCTGGTTCAATTTCAGAGTCTCCTTCAGGAGGTAGCGCAGACCCTCCAGCAGTTTGCGTTGCAGGCTGTGTTGTGGAGCAGCCAAGGCCCTGGACGGATCACCGCCCAGGGACTGAGCAACCGAAGCGCGATCGGCCTGGATCACCAGTTCGCCCAGGGTGCCGGCGTGTTCGTACTGGCCTGCCAGCACGTACAGGAGCGCCGACCAGGGCGCGGGATAGCGACTGAGCCAGTCCAGAATGTCAGGCGTCAGGAGGCGGTGATACAGCAGCCCGGCGGCGGCGTTGTGCAGCCGGTATTCCCGTTCCCGGCGATAGCGGAAACGGTACGGCAAGGCGATCGGCCCGTGCCAGGGATGCCAGAGGGAAGCATCGGAGAGTTCGACGTGCAGGTCGACGGCAATCTTGCCGATGTCGTGCAGGAGCGCCGCATACGCGACCGCTGCCGTCCAGGCTTCGGACTGCGCCGCCTGTTCCTCCGGAGTCGCGCCGACCGGCAGGAGATGCGCCTGGCGCAGCTTCAGGGCACAGACGACGATCTCCAGCCCGTGGTCGAGCAATCCGCCCGGATAGGCATGGTGATGGTTCTCGGAAGCGGGAAACGCCTGGGCCAGTTCCGCGTAGCGTTCCAGGGGATGCTGGTACAGCAGCGAGAACTGCGCGCGGGAGAGTGAAGTACGCTGCCAGATCGCCTCCAGCAGCTTTTGGCGGCGGGGAGGAGACAGGAGCGAGACAGCGGACTCGGGGCGGATCATTCCCTGGGGAAGCTCGACGGAATCAGGCGGATCAATGGGAACCCTTTTACGCTGGAACAGCGAGAACATGTCTTCTCCAAAAGCCGGGATCAAGAAAAGCCTTTTGAGGGTAGGGCCTTTCCCCTTGAAAACCCTTCCCTTGCCCTTTTCCAACCTTTCCCTTTCTTTCGGCCTTTTGGGAGATGGGCCAGTGCCGGGCCAGTGCCGTCATCAACCCCTGCGGAATGCTCCAGCAAAAGCCGGACAGCAAAAAAATCATCGAGAGGGGCTTGACTCCGCCCCAAAAGACGACATTATGTCAAGTGAATCGATAACGACGACTCCATTGACCCCATTGCACCAGAATTCAAGGATGACCATGAAACCGACCCTCCTGAAACCAAGCACTTCCCCCACTTTCGCGGAACGTATCGGCCGGATGCTGGGCCGGGCATGGCGAGGTGTCCTGCGCCGGGAGCGGAACGCCTGCGCATGGCTGACGGCGCAAGGCTTGCCGCCGGGAATCGCCAAGGCCCTGCCGCTACTCCTCAAGCTCGCCGTGCTCGGCGTGGCGCTGTATGCGGCGTTTTGGGTGGCATTGCTGTTGACATTTCTCATCGTGGCCGCAGAGGCGGCGCGGTACAATGCTTGGCAAAAACAACCCGAGTGGCGGGATGGCCATGAGGGTATCGGGCTTTATACCCACGATGGCATCTGTATTGACTACTGCGATAACGATTGAGAACGACCCGGAAATCATTTCGCCGATATATTGCGTATCGCAAAATCCGTGCCTTTGCTACCGGCATTCCTGGCATCTAATGTTGCCCTGTTGAATCCGTCCAGAAGGTTTCCGACACGGACGCCGGCCCAAGCGAGTGCTCCCACCCAAAAGGTCGGCAATACAATGAACATCATCGCCATCACAAAATTGAGCAACATATCCTCGAAGGCATTATTCAGCCCGACCAGCGGATTGAAATTGCTGTGCGGCCGATCGATCCCGAAGCCCACGCCGTAGAGCGCATCGAGGATCGTACTGTCGAGCCAGCGGGCCAACTGGAACCAGAAGTCCACGAAGAACAGCGCGAACTGCACCACGCTGACCGTCACCAGGGCTTTCAACTCATACGTCCCCACCAGCAGCACCAGCGGAATGCAGATCACCAGCGCCATCTTGAGGAAAGAGAGCGCCATTGGCAGCGCCTGCCGCAGCACGTCCATCGCCGGAAAGACTCCCAGGCTCCCCAGAGTCAGTCCCAGGCTTCCCGCGCCGCGCGCGGCGATGTTGGGCAGCGTCTTCTCGATCTGCCCGCCGTAGTCGGCATAGACCGCCCCCTGGTTCATCTTCTGCTGCCGGGGAGAGACTACCGCGCGAATGACGGAATCGTTCACCTCGTCCTGCGTCAGGAAACTCGCCCATTGGCCGATACGGGAAAGAAGTCCTGGATCGACTTCCTGCAAAAGCCGCGCGTGCAGCCCCGATCCGCCATCCGCCCACCACTGCCGGCAGGTGGGATACCCGCCGCCGCTATCCACCAGGGCCAGCCCCGCGTCGCGTATTTCGTCATAGGGCCAGGAGATGCGCGGCGTGCCCGAATGATAGGTATCGTAAAAGCTTGGCGTGTCCAGAAAATAGCCCGATCCGATCCAGCTCACGTCATTCCTCTGTTCCTCGGATAACGTGGGCCGGCTCATGAACAGCTTTGCCCTGGCCGGCCCGTAGCAGTCATGCACGAAATCGGCAACCTCCTGGGCCAGTACCGGATCGTCGAGACGGGTAGCGTCGACTTCCATCCGAATTTGCCGCAAGTCCGTCCCGCAGGGAATCGCCGCCACTGCCGCGCCGGTCACGGCCTTGCTGAGCGAGTGCAGGAAGAACCACCACACCGGCACCAGCGCACTCTGGTCATTGAGCGTCGTATAGACGTTGCTCCAGCCCGTGTCTGCCGGGAGCGGGACATTGACCTGACACTGCTGAGAGCGGGCCGTATCGAAGCGGATCGTGCTCATGTCCACCGGGATGAAGGGAATGCCGGCGAAGAAGATCACCAGGATCGCCACGAAGATCCGGTTCTCGATGCGCAGCGAAGACAGGACACCCTTGTTCCCTTCGTCCGCTCCTTCCGCGCGCGAGCGCAGCCATTCCTGGAGGACGATGGCGACGAAGGGCAGCGCGAACACGCCGCTGGCGGTGAGCAGGTTCCAGACCCCGTTGTGAATGAGCCAGCCCGCCAGGGTCAGGTAATACTCCAGATAATCGGTCGTATAAAGCGTCATGGAATTGCCTCAACCAAGGAATCTCAACCTATTGCAACAGTTGACCGACTTCGAGCAGCGCGATCGTGCCGGCCACACCGATCCCGATGCGCCACCAGCGCCGGCGAAACTCGGGCGTCACCCCGGATTCCGCTTGCCGCAGGCACACCCGCCACCCGCCCCAGGCGATCAGTCCATAGAGCGTGAGCCGCCAAGCCAGGAACAGGCCGGCGTGTTCGGCCACGAAGCCTTGCCAGTCCCTGACGCTGGCGCTACGCAGGCCGCCCAAGATCATCGCCACGGCCAGCCCCAGCAAAAAGCCTTTCAATAACGCCAGTCCCAGCCGGCGATTAAAAATCCGTCTCATCAATCCTATGAAGTTCATGGCGCATTCCCCGGTTTCTGGATTTCGTTGAGATGGTCGCGTGTCGGATCGCCCTCGAAGATGCCGCGCGAGGCGTTGGTGCGCACGCCGTGCCGCTGGAGGATAGCCAATGCCGAATTGCCCGCCAAAGTACGGCGCATGTCCAGTTCGATCTTGAGATTGTCGATCTCCTGGGCCAGCACGCCGTTCTCTTGGTCAACTGCTTTTACCGCCAGTTCATTGGCCGCGACATTCGGTTCCTTCCTGCCGGTCAGCAAGGTGCGTTGCAACAGCAAGGCTTTCTCCAGTACGCTCGAAAGCGCCGCTTCGGAAGCCAAGCGCTTGCCGAGCACGTCCTGGTCGGGTTCGTCGCGCAAGGCTTCGATGACGCCGCGCGTAATGGGCAGAGAGTTGCTGCCGGCGGCTTCCAGATTCTCCGCTGTCGTCGGCTTCGCCACCGTCACCAATTCCTGCAAGGCCAAGAGCTTGGCTTCGTACTCTTCCTGGATCAGCGGCGTGAGGCCCACGCCGGGAGTCGTCACGGTCTTGGTACAGTCCTCACACGTGCGTTGCTCGCGTTCGCCCAAGACGCGCACCGCCCAGTCGGCTGCCGCCTGGGGAGACGGCCAAGTCTGGCAAGTCAGGCGATTGCCACAGCTTCCCGGAGGAATCGACGAGGATTCGGTTGAGCCACGCCCGTTGAGCAGGTTGTAGCCCGCGCGGGTTACGTCGCCGACCACTTTGATTGCATCCTGCCCCGAACCGCCCGCGTTGCTCCCGCCGACCCAGGGCACGCCGTTGTTGCCCTTGTTGGTTTCCGCCTGTTCGACGGCGGAGACGCCGTCGCCACTACTTACCGCATCGCGCAGCGCAAAACCCTCGGCAAGCTGATCCCAGCCCATCTCGCCGCCGGCCATGTCCGCCATGCGGTTGGCGATCGCCCGGCAGGTGAGTTTCGAGCGGTCGAAGTCGAGGCGCGCCTGTAGGATGCCGTTGGTCAACAGGTTGTACAGAGCGGGATCGGCGCGCTGGATAATCAATGCGGGGAGCGAAGCCACGGCGGAAGTCGCGTTCTGGATCACCTGGTTCATGATGTTCTGGAAGCCCTGGGTGATGCCGTTCAACTGGTTCTGCAAGGTCGTCGTGAGGCTCATGTCGCCGCAGATGAGATTCGCGTTCCAGCCGATGCCGACGCCGATGCTCTGCATGTTGCCCGCCCCGCTCATGGAGACCGCCCGCCCGCCGCCGATCGAGTAGAGCACGTCGTCGCCGATGACGCTGCCGCTGGCGCGGAAGCCCTGGTCGTCAATGGTCAGTTGCGCCCAGGCGTGGAAAGGCGCCAAAGCCAGGAACAACGATAAGAGCGCCAACGGAAATCGTGCGCGGAAAAGAGAAGTCTTCATACCTACCTCACATAAAATCGACACTGCCCAAAAAGACCTGTCCCTTGCGCTCACAGCAGGCGTAGGGACGCCACAATGCCCAGGCGTAATCGCCGCGCTGGGCCTGCACCTTCGTATCGGAATGCGGGAAGACCGCGCAGGCATTGGAAAGCGTCGGCGTCAGTTCCTGCCACTTGCCGGTCGTCGCGTCGCTCTCCATCAATTCCCCGGCGGGCCAGTAGCCGTCCTTCGCGTCGGCCAGGAGCGGCCAATAGACATGGGGCTGCCCTTTGCGGGTGACGACATCGCCGGCGCGCTGTGCAACCACGGCGGCGGCTTGGTAATCGTCGCTCTGATGCAGGAAGCCGCCGCGCGGATAAACGTGGCCCCACAGATTGACTCCGGCACGGCTGCCGACCTCGCGCAGGCCGGGCGTCAAGGCTTCCGGATAGGCGAGTTCGGGCAGGTTGTAGCGCCAGGCCACGGTATCGAGCGTGCTCAGGAGATAGGGCATGAAGGCCGTGCCCGCGCCGGAGCAGGAATAGCCGAAACCGGAAGCGAAGGCGCTGAACACGAGGCTCCCCGGATGCCCGATCACGTCGGCGTTCTTGAATCGGGCCAGATTGTTCTCGTTGTCGTGATTGGTCGTGCCGTCGCCGCCGCCCTGTGCCTCGCCGCTGGGCGAACTCATCGCCCGGACTTCGCTCCAAGGATTCTCTCCGGTATTGGCGTAGCTCGATACCACGGCGTCGGGGACGTAATGGCGAACCTTCACCGAAGTACGCACCGAACAGCCGCCGTAGGTGCAATAGAGCCAGAAACAGATGCCGACGACCCGGTACTCCAGGCAGTCGGGCGACAGGGCCGAGGAAACCACGGTGGCGGTATCCAGAGCGGAGACGGACAGGCTGCCGCAGCACAGCAGCGAAGCCAAGGTCGCCTTCCCGCGTGCAAGTAATGAACGTAATGAACGAGTCATGGCTGCATCCTCCGATAGGTTTCGATCCGGGCGACGGCGCGGGATACATCAGGATCGCCATAGACCACGTACCGCCGGTCGACGACCACGGCGGGGACTTTGGCAAGGTTCAGGCTTCGGGCCTCGGCGATGCCCTGGTAAGCTGATTGGAGCCGGCGTTGCAGCTCGGGGTCTTGCACTCGCTGCCGGGCGGCGTATGCGGCGCGTTCGGGATCGGCGGGCAGCTTGGCGGAGAGTTCCGCCTCGATGCGCGCCGCCCGGTCGAGTTCGATCAGCCGCGCATCGGGAATCCCTTGCACGGGATGACGACTATCCGTGACGACCAGCACCTCGGCGACGGCGGACAGACTGCACGCCATCAGGAACAGGACGGAAAGGAATCGGGAGAATCGGGTCGGCATGGCGGCCTCCGTAAAATCGAAGGCCGTAGTCAAACGCAAGCGCCTCTGAAAAGCGACAAACAAACCGCACCCCGGCTTACCGGTTTTATTGCGTAGCGGCGCTGTTTGCCAGAGAATGAATCTGAAATCCGAAAGCATGAGAAAGATCATCCACTGTGACTGCGACTGCTTTTACGCCGCAGTCGAGATGCGCGACGACCCCGCCCTGCGGGGCAGGCCGCTGGCCGTCGGCGGCAAGGCCGAAATGCGCGGGGTGATCGCCACCTGCAACTACGAAGCGCGCGCCTTCGGCGTGCATTCGGCGATGTCGACGGCGCGCGCTTTGCGCCTGTGCCCGCAACTCCTCCTGTTGCCGCCGGACTTCCGCCGCTACCGCGAGGCTTCGCAGCAAATCCTCGCCATCTACCGCGACTACACGCCACTGGTGGAGCCGCTCTCGCTCGACGAAGCCTATCTCGACGTAAGCGGCCTTCCACGCTGCCAGGGTTCGGCCACCTTGATGGCCGAAGAAATCCGCGCCCGCATCCGCGCCGAAGTGCGCATCACCGCCTCGGCGGGCATCGCCCCCAACAAATTCCTCGCCAAGGTCGCCAGCGACTGGAGGAAGCCCGACGGCCAGTTCGTCGTCCGCCCGCAGGAAGTCGATGCCTTCGTCGCCGCCCTGCCGGTGGGCAAGATATTTGGCGTCGGCAAAGTGACGGCGGCGCGGCTGCAAAAGCACGGCATCCACACCTGCGGCGACTTGCGCGCCTGGGAACTAACCCGTCTCGTCGGTGAATTCGGGCGTTTCGGCACCGCGCTGCACCAACTCTGCCGGGGCATCGACGAACGCCCGGTGCGCCCGGATCGTCTCCGTAAATCCCTGTCGGTGGAAACCACCTACCCCCGCGACCTGCCCGATCTCGCCGCCTGCCGCGCCGAACTGCCGGCCCTGGTCGCCGAGTTCCGCCGCCGCTTCGCCCGGCTGCCCGCACCCAGGCCGGTGCATCAGGCGGTCGTCAAGGTCAAGTTCGCCGACTTCACGCAAACGACTGCCGAATGCGTGAGCGCCGCGCCCGAGGAAGCGGTATGGGCGGCTTTACTCGACGAAGCCTGGGCGCGCAAGGGAAAAGCAGTGCGCTTGCTGGGAGTGGGCGTGCGCTTCGCGGAAACGGAGGAAGCAAGGAAAGGGGAAAGAGAAGGGAGTGAGGAACAAGGGGATTTGTTTGCGGGAGAAGGATCGCATCCGGCATCGTGAGACCGGAAGCCCGCGGGCTCCCGGTGAAGATGGCGTGTCGTCACAACAAGCCGTGAGCGGCAAAGGAATAAGGCTTTCCCTGGCCGATAACGAGATGATCGAGCACTTTGACATCGACCAGCGATAGCGCCTGCGCCAGCGTTTTGGTGATCGCGCGGTCGGCCTCGGAAGGCTCGGTCGTACCGGAAGGGTGCTGGTGGGCAAAAACGGCGCTGGCCGCATTGAGCGCCATGGCACGCTGCACGACCACCCTGGGATGCACCGAAGTCTGGTGGATCGAACCCCGGAACAGCAGCTCGAAGGCCAGCGCCCGGTTCATCCCGTCGAGGAAGATCACGGCAAAGACCTCGCTGGGTTCGGCGGCCAAGTGCAGGCGCAGATAATCGCCGACCGCGTCGGGATGGGCCATCAGCGGCCCGGCATGGAACAGGCGCCTTTCCAGTATCTCGATGGCCCGGCGGATGATCCCGTCCTCCTCCTGCCGGACGGTCGTAGCAAATTGCGCAAATGCGCCGGAACAAGAATCGGCGACATGATGAGACAGAGACGGATGAGACATGGCGAACCTCCAAAAAAAAGGAGGGCGCCCGCCCCGGAGGGAACGACCCTCCGGGGAATGAATGAAACCGGCCAGGGAGCCGGCCAGGAACAAGGGCATCCACCGCCTTGCGGCGGCTGTTCGCGTTCCGGATGCGGAGCGAACGGGTCGATCACGCGGATGGCCCGCGCGTAGCCTCAAAGATCGCGGCTACCTGGGAAGACCGCCCCCAAGAGGAGCGGACATCTCAAATCTCAACCCTCTCCCCGCAAGGACGTAATCCCGCGCGCCCGGTCGATCCGTTCCGCCACCCGGATCGCCGCATCGAGTTCCCCGATGCCGGATTCCTGCATCAACCGGAATCGTTCGGCCTTCTCTTCCGGTTCGGTCTGCGCCAGCGCCAAATAGAGGCTTGGCGGGACGGCGCGGAAGAGGACTTCCATGCTCCTGGAGAGGATCACTCCCTCGGTGAACTTGCCCGATTCCTTGCGGGCGGAACGCATCAGTGCCTTCTGCGCCGGAGAGAGTTCGCGGAAACGCGCGATCTTCTCCACCTCGTCGGGCGGCATGGAGAGGCAGATCCACCACTCGATCATGTTCAACATCGGCTCGGCCGCTTTCGGCAGGTCGTCGACGTTCTGGGTGGCGAGCCAGTACCACGCTCCGAGCTTGCGCCACATCTTGGTGATCTTCACCACGTAAGGCGCAAGGAGCGGGTTCTTGGTGATGATGTGCCCCTCGTCGGTGACGTTGATGATCGGCCTTCCGAGAAACTGATCGCGCTCGGCAAGGTTATTGACGGTGTTGATGAGCGAAATGTAGGCGATCGACAACTGTGCGTTGTAGCCTTCCCGCGCATAGGTCGCCAGATCGACGATGGTGATGTCGGCCTCGGGCCAGGGCGAGCCGGGACGGTCGAACATCTCGCCGTCCGCGCCCTGGGTGAAGATGTCCATCGCGTCGGCCATTTCGGAGAGCCGCGCCCGGCGCGCGTCCGGCAGGCTCACATCCTTTGCGCGCTCGCGCAGGGCGTCGCGCACGTCGCGGGTCAAGATCGTGCGCTTTGCCGCCACACAGCGTTCGGCGGCATCGATGAGGCACTGACGGATCAAACTCCGGTCGGCGCGGGTCAGGCGCGCTTCTTCCTTCTCTTCCCCGCCGGTAATCATCAGGCGCGCGGTGATCTCCAGTTCGCCCAGCACGTCGCGCTGTTCGTCGCCTGCCTGTGCTTCTTCACTCTCCTCGTCCAGCGCCTCGGCGTCCAGGGTACGCACCTTCCCTGGCGATTCCACCAGCCGATACGCATCGGCGAACGGCGCCAGGGTGACGCCCGCGCCCGGCGCGAGTTTCACCCGATGCACCGAAAGCCCCAGGCGCGCGGCAAAGTCGCCGAACAGCCCGAAACTGTTCCCGGCTTCGACGATGAAGAGCCGGGGCCGGTAGATCGCCGTGACCTGATTCAGGATGTTGTTCAGCGTCGCGCTCTTCCCCGAACCCGTGGGGCCGAACAGGAAGAGATGCGCGTTCATCTGCCGGTCGAGCCGGTTCAGGGGATCGAAAGTGACCGGCCCGCCGCCGCGGTTGAAGAAAGTAATGCCGGGGTGTCCCGTACCCTGGCTTCTCCCCCAGACCGGCGCGAGGTTGGCCGCGTGCTGGACGAACATCAGTTGGGTATACCATTGCCGCCTGTCGGCGGCGGGATCGTAGACGCAGGGCAGCCAGCGCAGATAGCTGTTCAAGGGCGCCACTTCGTCTTCTTCGCGTACCGGCTGGAGACCCGCGTTCAGAAGCACGTTGGCAAGCTGCAATCCTCTGGCGTCGAGTTGTTCCCGATCCTTCCCGCGCAGGTAAAAGGCCAGCGCACCGCGATAAAGTTTATGTGCACCGCCGATCCAGGCGCGCGCTTCGCGCACGTCCTGGCGGGTCTGTTCCGAAGCGAGCGTTTCGCCCACGGCTTTTTTTGCCAGATGGTTGAGATGGGCTTCCAGCACGTCCTGCGGGGTCACCACCAAGGTCAGGCTCATCGCCGTATCTTCGGGCATCTGGTCGAAGAGCGCGTTCATTGCGTCGCCGCCCTTCCGGGTTTCGCCGGTGATATGGCCCGTGACAGGCGGCAGGCGCAGGCGATCGAGGACGAGCACGCGGTGCGGCAGGCCGTCGAAGTACCACAGGCCGTTGTCTGCGTCCGAGCGCGGCGGGCCGAAGAACAGGCGTTGGGCGAAGTCGCCGGAAGCGAGTTCGAGTTCGCCTTCGCTTTCTTCGTGCTTTTCGGGATAGCGGGCCAGTGCGTAGAAGCGTTCCCGATCCTCGGCGTCCGGCCCGAGCAGGGTCGGATGCGGGTTGAACCAGCGCAGCAGCCAGTCGTGGATGTCGGTGGCGTCCATTCGCCGCGCCTTCACTCCGGCGTTGGCAAGACCCCCGGTCAGCCGCTCGCAGAGCGTGGTCAGCGCCTGTTCGGGCGCCTGCCCGCGCCGCGCGTTTCCGACAGGCACGCGCCGCCAGACCGCCAGACGCACGCGGCGCACCTGTCCGCGCCACGGCAGGCGCGTCACCGCCGTATCCTCGAAGAGTCCGCCGGGCTGGGCAATACTGCGCAGATGGTGGGCAAAGAAACGCCGGTAGAATTCGGTGAAGGCGCTGTCTTTGGCTCTCGGCTGCACGTAATCGGCGAGTGTTGCGAGATAGCTGTCCCAATTGGCCTCGTCCTGGACGAAGAATTGCAGTACCCAGGGAGATTCGTCGAGTTCGTCGAAGGAATCCTGTAGCGCGTTCTCCAAGGCATCCCTCGCCTGTCCCAGCCAGTCCGCCTCGCGCCCCTCCGTGCCAACCGGCGTCAGCTCGAAGAAGGCGGCGACCGATCGACCGTCTTCGAGCAGCATGCACTGCGAGTCCGGCAGGTATTCCACCCAGGGCAGGAGGTCGGCGAATGAAGGGGCCACATCGTAAAGCTTACGCACGTCGGCGGCCGTGGCCGGCTTGGGTTCCAGCATACTGCCCGGTTCGGGAAGGCCGTGCGCGGCGAGTTTCGCTACATGATGCGACCAGGGATGCCGGGCGGCTTCTTCCTCTTTGGGTAGGGAAGTTTCACCGGGCCGGGACAAGATTCCTTTCCAATTCCAGCCCATCAGAAATCCTCCAGCCGTTCGCCCGGCAGCGCATAGGGCGCACGCCGGTAGAGTGGAAAAACCGTCGAATACCCCGGCACCGGCACCGAGTCAGTGCCGGCAAGATGGGGGAAGACGTACATCACCAGGTCGGGATTGGGCAAGCGGTGAAACTGTCGATGAATCTCGTTGGCCGCGCTGCGGGTGTAACTCGCGGCATCCGTGGGCGCCGCCTGTACGTCGGCTTCGGTCAAGGGCCGGCGTAGTCCCTGACGCGCATCGAGCAGGCGCCGTCCGGCCAGATTGCCGTTGCCACCGCTGGTTTCCTGCTGCCAGATGTCGAGCATGTCGTGTTCGCCGTGCGGCAGGAGTTCGTCCTTGCTGGTGGCGCAGCCGTTAAGCAGGATCAAAGTCGAGGTCAAAGCCCAGGCCAAAATCCTGGAAGCCTGGTCAGTCCATATCCGATACATGCGTTTCTCCCAGAAGATGATTGACTCGCCGCCCTTGGTCGTCGTAGTCGATGTAAAGCGGCTGTTCCAGATGCACGGCCACCTTTGCGCCGGGCGGCACGTAGATGGCGGCAAAGGCTTGTCCGTAGAGCTTGTTGATCCAATCGGCCATATCGCGCACGCCGCCGGCCAAGATGCGTCCCATGGCTTCGTTCCCGGAAATGCCGACCGTGCCGAGCGAGCCGTCGCTGCTGGAGACCACGGCCACGCTGCCGTTCTCGGACTCGATCAAGGACGCCGCCGCCGCGCCCGCCGCGGTAATCAGCGCCTGCGAACCGAGATATTGCTGGGCGTTGCTGCGCCGCTCGCCTGAAACACAGGGGATGCCATGGGGATCGCTGATCCAGCCCAGGCCCCCTTGCGTCGCGGAACGGTTGCCTTGTCCGCTGTTGTTCTGTCCCCGGCCATCCTCGGGCACGGTACGAACCGTCCCGTCGTGGAAGACGAAGGTGACGGAACGAATCTGTCCGCGCACGCAGGAGAGCGTCCAGTCGCCGGAGGCCGTGCCACTCACCACCGCGCCGGCGACTTCCGGGAGGTCGATGCCGTTGGCGGTGAGATTGTCCGGGCCGATCAATACCTTGAACGGATAGGGGTCGTTCACCGTGCCGTCGATCGGAATCCTGCCGATCAGGGCGGTCATGGCGACCGAACCCATCAAGGTCGAGTTCGACGGCACGGTATAGACGGGTTTCATGCTCACCGGCGCAGCCTCGCGCCCGGCGATCCTGTCTCCGGCGTTCGTCAGCGTTCTCTGCGCCGGGGCGAAACTCGTCGGGAAGCTGGGGATGCCGCCCGCCACGCCGTTCTTCAACGACGGCTTGGCGTCTTCCGGCTCGACCCAGCGCAGGCCGCTCCCGTTCTGTCCGCCAAAGTGCTTGCCGTCGCCTTCTTCCAATCCGAGACCGACCGGCAGGTCGGCGGGAGCGTTGTCTTGGAGCTTGTCCACGCGCCGCTGCACTTCCTGCAACAAGCCTTGCGTTTCCTGGCGTTCGCGGGCGAGTTGCTCGCGTTCCTGCTGCAAGCGTTTCTGTTCGCCGGCGAGCGCGTTCTGGATGCGCTGGTCGATCGTTCCCTCGCGCGCGCGCAGGCGTTCGGTCTCGGCCTTCTGCGCTTTGTTGTCGGACAGGGCGTCACGCAATTCGCCGCGCAACTGTTTCACTTGCCCAACCAGGGTCGCCACGGTGTCGCGCGGGGTGTCGCCCTCGATGCCCAGCGCCTTCATTTCTTCCGGAGTGAGCTGGCTGACCGCGTCCGGCGAGGTTTCTTCGCGCGGCCCGCCGAGCCGGAGGCCGACGATGACCAGCAGCACGGCAAGCGGCGCCAATAGCCACTTGAGCAGCGGATTACCTTGCATGGGGAACTCCCTTGGGCAAATTTACCTGGGGATGGAAAGGCGCCAGCGCCGGCGGCAAGGACTCGGCCAAGCCATGCCCACGGGTGACGAGATAGACGACGGTGGTATCGGTCGGCTCGCCCGCCGGGCCGAGCGTCGGATGCTGGAAACTCGCCGCCACGAAATCTCCTTGCAGGGCGCGCGGATCGAGATCGAGCCAGGAGGCGGAGACGTTGGCGAGCCGCACCGCCGTCACCCACTGGTCGGAAAGCCGCCAAGCGGCAAGCGCCCGCGCGCGCACGGGGAGCGTCGGCAACAGGGTGTCCAAAGCCAGGCCGCGCCGGAGATTTGCGCGCGCAATGCCGGCGACGGGTTCGACGGTGCGTAGCGGCGCATAGAGGTTCTGCGCGGCATAGCGGATGAGCATGACGGGAATCGGGGTGTCGCGCGGGGAAGCGGAAGCAGGCAGCTTGGACGGCTTGTCCGTTTCACGCTGTTCCGTTTCTTCCACAACGATGCGCACGGGTTCCAGCGGCGCCTGTCCTTCTCTCGCCGCTTCCGCCGCGATGTCGAGCAGGATCAGCGCGCCGGACTCCACGTCCTGCAACTGAAGGCGTGTCGGTGGAATCGCTTCGTTCGCCTTGAGGTAGATTGCCCCGCCCGCGCTCTGCGCGCGCAGACGCTCGCCAAGCTGCGCCGGTACGCCGACACGCACGTTACGGTCGATGAACACGATACGCTCCTCGCCCACCACCAGCGGCACGGCCAGCGGCAGACGCTGCCAGCGCAGGATTTCGACGGCTTGTCCGGACGAGACGAGGCACAGGCTCAAGACCAGGGCGGCGAGTGCGCCGAAAGGGTTCTTCATCATCATGAGTTCTCTCCCGACAGGCGGTTTGCACCGGACGGCGTGGAATTCGCCGGAATCTCGATCCGCCGCGGCGGACTCGCGTAACAGTCGATCAGCAAGCCGAAGGGATTGCGTTCGGGGTCGACGTCCTGCCGGACGACCTTGATGACATAACGCGCCAGGGCGCGCTTCACCTGTTCGCTGCCGTAGTATTCGTCGGCGGAAATATCCAGCGTGACCCGCCAGTCGTGATCGGACACGACCTTCACTCGCGCGCCAGGATCGTCGCCGTAGCCGCGTCCGGGGATTTCATAGACGCCGCGCACGCGGCTGCGCAGTTCGCCGTTGCTGCGCCGGGTCTCGAAGTCCCGTTGCAGGCTGGCCCGGCAGCTCGGCGTGAGATAGGCCGAAAGCGCGCGCAGGTTGCGCGGGTAATCCTCTTCTCCGTTCGTCGGCCAGCGGTTGAGCTGCTGGAAGATGTAGAAGGTGAAAGCGTAGACGCTCTCCGGCGGCACGTCCCACCACTTGCGGGTGCTGCCCGAACGCAGGTCGGGGGGAACGTGGATGGTCAAGCTCTTCGGCGCGCTCCACCAGCCGAAGCCGAGCAGCGCGGCCACGGCGAACAGCACGACGAGGGCAAGACGCAGAGACTTGACGTGCGCCTGGAGATGAAGGACTTCGTTACGAAAGCGGCTCATGGGAAGAAGGTGTGAAATGGTTTTTGCCGGCGCGTGCTCCAATAGCCCGAGCGGGTCATCAGCCCGCCCCCGCCCAGGTGCATCGCCAGCGCCGGAGAATGGCGGGCGAGCCGCCACTGGAGTTGCCGGTAGAGCCAGGTCTCCGGGCGGCCGCGTTTCTGCCGGCGCAGGAAGCCGCCGCCGACGAAGACGCCCAGGGCGATGCCGGCGACGATGAGCGTGGGAATCAGCGCCACGTTCCGTAAAACCCAGGCCAGCGGCAGACTCAGCGTAAAACCCAAGGCGGCGGACAGCCCCGCGCAGATCCACAGTTCATCCGCGGTCAGCCCGCGCACCACCACCGGCTGACGGTTCAGGCGATGCGGCAGAAAACTCACGACGGTTTCCTGATGACTGACCACGGAATACCCCTCTGCTCAAAGAACGCCAGTGGCTTGAGTCAGGAGCCAGATGCCGATCACCAGGAGCATCGCGCCGACCGCGACAGACAGCCCGAACTGTCCCCAGGTGGCGCGGCCGGTATGGATTTCGGAATAGCGGGTATAGGCGTGATAGCAGACGCCGACGAACATCGAAGACACCACCAGCAAGGCGACCAGCATCACGATGTCGTAGCCGTAGTTCTGCAAGGTTTGCAGGATGCCGCTGCCCTGTCCGCGCGTGGGGTCTTCCATGGTCGGCAGACCGGCGGCGGATACGGCAAAGGGCGTGGAACCCAGCACGAAACCCAGCAGGAGCGCAAAGAGGCGCGAAACGGTATGGGAAGAAGTCGGAGCATTCATGGAATTCACCTTTCGTAGATTCAAGACAACAGGAAGAAACTCAACACCAGATACAGCGCCAGGAAACGGACGGCGACGCCCAGGAACTGGCCGTGGGTGAGATGCCCCTCGACCCAGCCGGTATAGGCGGTGCGCAAAGCCCAGGCGCCCCACAGCAGCAAGACCGCGAAGACCACGCCGAGCACCAGCGTGGAGAGTTCGCCGGGCGTAAAACCGGCGTTGGCCTGGAAGGCCGTGATTTGGGTCGCGGTCATGGCGCATCCTCCGACCGGGGTTTGGCCTGGGAAGTCTGGTAATGGGCGGTGAGCGGCGCCGGATCGCGCGGCTGGGCACGCGCGGGAACCAGATAGTCCTGGATGCCCGCTCGCACGCGCGCGAGATCGTCGCGCAGACGCGGGTAATCGAAGCGGTAGCGGGCGCGCCCCGGAGACGCGGCCTGCGCCGCGCTTTCGGCCAGACGGTCGGCCAGATCGAGCTGGCGGACGAGCGCGGCCAGCCGTTCCTGTTCGGGCGCTTCGTCGGCGGCAAAGACAGGTGCCGAGGCAAAGAGCGGCAGACAGACCAAGACAAGGCGAGAAAGGAACATCACATTTCTCCGGGAAACTCGAATGAGAAGACGCGATGCTGCCGCATGTGCCGATAAAACACCGCAAACAATCCGGAATACGGTTCACCGGATTGTTGGGGAGTCGACTCACCGTCTGGGTCTGATACAAACCCAAGCAAGGCGCGGGTCTTTCCATCGCTTCGGCGAACCTATGACAACGGGGTCGGACAGGAACCCCTCGGAACCGGATTTACGCATCGGGGAGCAATTATTCAAACGACATTACGTCGCATCTACAGATATTTTTTGAATGACGCTGCCGCAATGCACGTGGCGACGCCAAGCGCCGCCGCTCCGGGTAGGAGAATCCAGAGCGGAGCAACACTCACCGGCAGGGCGAGATAGATCACCCAGGGCAAGGTGGCGAGCGGTGTAAGGCTTGCCCGCGCGCGGTGATAGACGAAGCCCGACTCCCGTCCCGCGCCGAAGCGCCGCACGTCGCGCCGCACCAGCCCGTCGACCAGGCCGACGAAGGTCGCCATCAGGAAAAGCGGCAAGGTCAGCGTCAGCACCATGAGGCGCACCAGGAAGACCAGCGCGGTATAGGCCGCCGCGATCACATAGGTTTCCGCCTGCGCGAACGCCCGCCCCAGGTAGTAGCGAAAGTTCCGCGCCCGCGCCGGCCTCCCGTCCTGGCCGGCAACTTCCCGGCGCCACTCCGCCAGCCCGCTCTTCACGAACAGCCATTCCTGCGCCTGCCCGACCACTTTCCGGGCCAGGTTTCCCGGTTCGCTGACCAGCGCGCTTTGCCTGAAATGCTCCGGGAACTGCCCCAGCTCGTAGTGCAGCATCTCCTGCGCGTGCCGCTCTCCCTGTTCGGGCCAGAAGAAAGCGATGCCGATACATTCGACCAAGATCGACAGCAGCAGCGAGCCGCAGAGCACGCCGAACAGATGAAACGGCAGCAGCACCAAGCGTGCCATCAGACTCAGGCGCGCTGGCGTTTGCGTCGTATTCGCCGAATCGCTCACGATGCTTCCCCATTCGGTTCAGAGGCGCCGACCTCTCCCAGCCCATCCACCGACATTTCCAGATTCTCTCCGTCTCCCGTTTCTTGTTCCCTGCCTTCCGAACCCCACCATTCGTCGGCCTCGCCATACCGCCGCCGCATCTTGTCCGCCATCTCCCGCAAATCCCGTGGCAGGACTTCGTCCGGGTCGTGCGCCGGAAGCGGCATGCGTACTTTCCACAACTGCCCGCCCTCGATCAGCGCAAAACACTGTCCCTTGGGTAACGCCACCACGTGCGCCGGCTCGATCATCGCTACGCTGGTGCGGGTCACGCGATCCTGCGTATTGGAAGTAAAGGCGGTATGACCCTGCGGATCGGAACTGTCGGTCGCGCCGCTCATCGTCGCCGTCGTATAGACCTCGACCTGGGGCAACTGCTTCGTCAGCAACTCCGCCGTGGCCGTCTCGCGCACGCGCAACAGAAACAGGTTGTTGAAATTCCCCACCACCTGTCCCGCCTTGGCGCGGTTGCCGATCTTCGCCTCGATGTCGGATAGGGTCTGCGTATAGGCCGTCACCTGCACCCCCGCGCCGCCGCCCTTGTTCACCATCGGGATGAATTCATCGCCCATCAGCTCGTTGAATTCGTCGGCATGGACGTTGATCGGTACTTTTACGCCCGTTGCGCCGCCCGGCAATCCGTCGTCGATGCCAAACTTGTAGATATGCCCGGCGACCGAAACGAGATCGGCGAACATCGAATTGCCCACGGCGGCGGCGACTTCGGCGTCCGACAGGGCATCGAGTCCGACATAGACCACCGCGCGTTTGCGGATGATCTGCATCCAGTCGAAGATCGGACGCGGGTCGGCGAGATCGGAATAGTTTGGCGCGAGCAACTGCGCGATCTTGCCGGTGGTAAGTTTTTCGAGAAGCGGCAGGAGAGAAGCGACGATCTTGTCGAAATAGGTGCGGTCGTAGCGCACAGCGGAGCGCAGACCATCCAATACCGGGTCATAGACGCGAATCTGCGACAGATACTGCTCCAGCGCCACGACGCGCTTCTCGCGCCCGGTCATGTTGCGCGGAATGTTCTTGTCGTTCAGCTTTGCCTCCAACTGGACAATGACTTCCCACGCTTTCGGCTCGTGCCGGGCGAAATAATGCTGGGCGTATTCGACGAACAGGTTGTCGATATTGATGACATGCCGCTGGATCAGGAGATAATCCGGCCGCTGCCCCAATTCCACGAGCGCCCGCGCGACGATGTTCACAAACCTCCAGGCGAATTCGCGGAACGCCGCCGAATTCCCCTCGCCGGAGAGTTGCCCGGCAATCCGCGAAGCGACTTCGGAAATACGCCCGAAACGCCCGACCGCGTTATAGCGCGCCGAGATGTCCGGCCAGCCCAAATGAAAGACGTAGAACTCGCCCAGCCGCCCGGCGCGCTTCGCTTCCACGTACATGCGTTTCAAGAGATCGGCGTCCCCCTTCGGATCGAAGACGATCACGACTTCGTGCTGCCCGCCGACCCTGCGCCGGATGTCCTGGGTGATGAAGAGTTCGGCCAGGCGCGTCTTGCCGACGCGCGTAGTGCCGAGCACCAGCGTATGCCCGACCCGTTCGGCAAGCGGCAGGGTGACGTCGACCTCGTGCGGCTCGATGCCGTGCAAGCGCGGCAATCCGCCCACGGGCGGCAGGGGCCGCACCGGATTCAGGACACTGTCCCAAGCCAGTACGTTCGCCAGTTTCGACAGCGGGAAGGGTGCAAAACCCAGGCGTTCCTCCATCCGGCGGGCCAGCCGGTAGAGATACGCCGGCTCGACGTACTGCCGGAACTCCGGGCGATAGGTCTGCATCAGCCGCTGCGTATGCCGCGCTTCCCAACGGAAGCCGCGCCCGACGAACAACCTTTGCGGACTCACCGGCACCTTGCGGCTCTGCATCCCATAGCGCGGCAGCCGCCGCAGATTGCGCCGGTAGCGCAGGATGACCCAGGCATCCTTGAGGCGGATCGCGCCGAAGCAGACGAAGGCCAGCGCGCTGTAAACCCCCCAGGAAGGCTTCAGCGCGAGCGACCAGGGTGCCGCCAGGCACAGAAACGCGGCGCTCGCGCAGACCGCCACGGTATATAGCTCCACCGCTGGGCGCAGTAGCACCTCGACGTTCTGGGATTGGGACATGGCTGGCGTCTCACGGCGCGATTCCCGTGGCGGTCATCAGCACCGGGTAATGAGAGAGACCGAGGCGTTCGGCGAGATCGTCTGCCGAAGCGGGCGAGAGAGAAAGCTCCGGGACGAGTCGGCGCAAGGCAGCAAGTGATGCGGGCGAACTCACGTTGACCACCAGGCCGACCGCTCTCAAATCGCGCAGTTCGGCGTAGCGCCGCTGAAGCCAGGCGCGCGACAAATCATCATCGCCGACCAGGAACAAGGGCGTCAGTCCCGGCGCGCGGATAGCGCGAGGAGGTTCGTCACCGGGCGAAAGCCGCGCCGAGCGCACCGGCAGCAAAGCAGCCTCGGCTTCGGACAGGGAACGGATCGGCGGGATCGCCTGGACGGATGGTCTGGCCCGATCCTTCGGAGAATCCAGCGCCTCGTAATACGGCAATGCCGATGCGCCGCCGCGATCCTCGACGACGATCAGTTCGGCGAGGGCCGGGGCGGACAGAAAGACCATGACGGCCAAGGGAACGGGAAAGTGTTTCATGACAGGCTTTCGGAAGAAGAAGAACCGGACAAGCGCCGCAGATGCCGGGAGACGCTTTGCCGGTAGCGATCGGCCAGGGCGCCGCCGGCCGGACGGTGATAGCGTCCGATCGCCAAGAGCCAGTCCTCGCCCGGCGTGTGCTGTTCCTTCAGGATTTCGGCGGCGATCGCCAGGTTGCGGTAGGGATCGAGCAGATCGCAGGCGTCCCGGTAGCGGTGCGCGTGGTAGCCGAGATTGATTTGTCCCAGCCCCACGTCGATGCGCTTCATCGGGGTCTGCGCGAGCGCCCGGCGCAATCCGGCGCAGGCGTCCCGGCGGCTGGCGTAGCGTTCCGCCCGCCCGGCGACGTTGAGCGTCCACGGCCAGGGCAGCAGACGGTTACGGAAACGCGCGCCGGACTCCTGCAAGGCGATGGCGTAGAGCACGGACGACGGCACGCCGGCCTGCTGCGCGGCCAACTGGTAGGCGGGCGGCGGAATCTCCTGGGCGTGTACGGCCAAGGCCGTCATCCCCAGCAGGTACAACAGATGAGCGCGCCTCATTGCCGCCGCCATTGCCCGTTCACTTCGCGCAGCACGGCGGGCAGGTCGCCGGAGACGCCCAGGGCCTGCCAGCGCCCGGAGTCATGGTTCAGGGTGATCGCGCGCGAGCGCACCTTGACGGGATCGATGCGCGCCTTCCTGGCCCACTGGCGCAGGCGGGCATCGTCGTCCTGGCTATCCACCAGATAGAGATCGAAGGCCGCGCCGGAGGATTGCAACTTTCTTGTGCGCGCTTCGCACGGCGGGCAGTCGGGCTTGACGAAGACGGCCAGTCGCCCAGGTTCTCCCGGATCGGCCAAGCCCGGCGGATGGACACGCGGCAGGCCGGGGAAGAGGCGAAGCCAGGCGGCGTCATAGGCGCGCTGGTAGGCGAGCATCTTCTCCACGCGCCGGGCCTCGGCCCGCACCTGCAATTCGGCATAGCGAGTGCGTTCTTCGTCGTCGCGTGCCTCGATGCCGAGGGCAGTGAGCGGGTCGAGGTTCGGGGAATGGATGCCCAGCGGCCCCTGCATCAGTTGCCGGTAGCGCGTCCATTCGTCGGGGCGCAGGCCCCAATCATTCGCCTGTCGTTCGTCGCTGCTGTGCTGGATCGTCGACGAACCGACATCCGATACGGTCGGCATCTGGGCCAAAGCCAGCGCCGGCAGAAGAGCGACGAATACCATCGGGATGAAACGTAAAAACTTCATGGCTTTCCTCCGCTCGGATGCAGGCGGCGTTTCCTGCCGCCCTGACTAAAAATGCCGGCTTCGTCCTCGATGGCTTCGAGCCGCCAGCCGTCCGCTTGGTCGCCGACGCGCAGCAGGCGCGCCTGGGCCAGCGCCTCCGCCTGGCCCGGCAGGATCACCAGGAAACGCTCCTCGGCCCGCCGTTCAACGCCGATCACCCGGAAGGACGGTTCGGCGATCTTCGGCTTGGGCGAGGGATTGGGAGGTGGCGCGGGCGGATTCTCGACCGGCAACACGGGCAGATTCGCGGCTTGCTGCGCCCGCTCTTCCTCCAGCCGGGACAAGCGATCGCGCAGGGACTGCAAATCATCGCCGGAGCGCTCGATCAACGCCTGCTCGATCGCCGCCAGACGCTGTTCGACGGCCTGGCGTTCGGCCTCATGGCGCTCCAGGGAAACGTTCTCCGGCCGCGTCCGGTCGTGTTCGACTTCCTGCGCGAGTTCAGTCACACGCATGGCGAGCGCCTGGAGCCGGGTGTCTTGGGTTTCGGCAGGAACCGCTTCCGCGAGACGCGCCAGTTCGACGCGGTTCATCACGGCCAGCGCGCCGACGAACAACAGGCCGGCGAGCGCCGCGAGCCTTCCCCAGGACAGACGATTGCCGTTATTCATGGCTGTGTCCTCCAGTCGGTGGTATTCGCATCCGGCGGGATTTCGGAAAGTTCAGGCGTGCGTTCCGGCGCGCGGCGTGTAAAACACACTTGGCGGGAGAAGTCGTCGACCGAGAGCTTCCAGGCCGGGCCGGTCAGCGTCAGCAGGGCATCGCGCAGCGTCATCGGCCCCAGACGCCGATGCGCCGCCGGCAGCGGCAGCGCATCCAGCGCCGCGTCCGTGGTCGGGCATAGCTGATACCCCGACTGCCGGAGCACGTGGCGCAGGGTTTCCCCGACCTGGGCCTCCAGGGTAGGCGGAATCGAAATCTCGACGAGCTGACGCATCAGATCGCGCTGCGCCGCTTCCGGCGCCAGTTCGACCAGGGTGTAGCGCCCTTGGCGCGTCATGGGAAGAATGTCCGGAGCGGGGAAAGCAGTCTCCTCGCGGACGGCATCGCAGGTGTCAGGCGGCGGAGTCTCCGGCGGAACCACGCAGCCGGCAAAAATAGTGGTCGTGGTCAGGACGGAAAGCAAACGGCGCGGGGTCAAACGGTGCAAAGGATCGATGACAGGCATGGTTCGGCTCTTTCGTGACGGAGCCGATACCTTCGCCGCTAATGCGCCCGGTGTCAGCAAAGAATCCGAATCGCGGGCTACCCGTTTTATTGGTGCTTCATGGCCCAACCCTGGCTAAAAAAAAGCGCCCCCGAAGGGGCGCTGACAAAGGGATGATCCCAAAAAAACACTCACGCCGTGACAAGCTGCCGGGCCAGCGCCACCTCGACCGAATCCCCGTCCTGGTTAAGCACATCCAGTCCGGACTCGGGCACTTCGCCCGAAGTCGATTGCGAGACCATGATCTTCTTCGCCATCAGTTCCAGGCAGGTCATCTGGGAAGTTTTCTCGTACCCCAGATAGATCACCCTGACCGGCTGCTTCTGACCAATCCGCCAGGAACGGCGGGACGCCTGCTGGAGCGTGTAGACATTCCAACCCGACTGCATGAACACGATGGTCGGAAACTCCAGCAAATCCAGCCCGGTCTTGACCAGCTCCGGGTTGGTGAGGAGCACGTCGATGCCGCGATCCAGTTGCTCGGCGATCCAGTCCTCGCGCCGGGAAGTGTCCACGCTCGCGCGCAGCACCGCCGTCTGGAAGCCTTCCCGCTCCAGCAACACCTTCAGGCGCGACGTGGTGTCGCGCGTGCCGGTATAGACCGTGTAGACGAGTACCTTGCGGCCTTTCGCCTTCTCCGCCTTGCAGACTTCGATCAGTTCCTGTTCCTTGGGCATGATTTCCAGCTCGTGGAACTGCGCCGGCGTAAAAGCCAGCACTTGTCGCGTGCGCGGATGCACTACCGTCTCCGCCCGGAAACAACAATCCGGCCAGGCCAGCAGCACGTTGAGCACGACGCCCAGGAGCGTCTTGTCCCGCTTGCGCAGGGCGCTCATGAGCGCGGAAGTCAGCTCGGATTCAAGATGGGCATAGGTCTCGCCCTGTTCCTCGGTCATGGCGACGCCGCGGAACTCTTCATCATAAGGCGGCAGCACATTGCCGCCGATTTCCTTGAGTTTGAGAAAGACCGTAAACGGCAACACGCAGCGCAGGATGCCTTTCGGCCCGAAGCCCGGCGCCTTGACGGTGCGCACGGAGAACTTGTTGCCTTTCGCCGTCTTGTGCGCGCCTTCGTTCTGGTTCTCACTGAAGATGTCCTTCAACACCCCGTGATCGCGTAGGAAGGCCATGATGGCCGATCCCAGACCGGTTCTCGTGGGCCGGTAGCCGTCTTCGATCATACGTCCCGGCAAGAGGCGGAAGAGGAGCGCAAAGAGATCATCGGCATAGCCGCCCATCAAGGTGCCGGTGAGCAGCAAAACCTTGCGCGCGTGCGCGGCAAGAACGCCCATTGCCTGTCCCTGGGCGGAACTTGGCCCTTTATACTCATGACCCTCATCGATGACCAAGAGGTCGAAATACCCCTTGGGAAGATACTTCTTCACGAACTCCGATGCCTGGTAGCCGCCTTCGCCGAACCCGAATTCCATGTTGGCCATCGCGCGTTCCATGCGCGTGGCCTGGCGGTCGGAGAAGACGAGTTCCCCCTTGCCGTCCATGAGGTTGATGAAATTGTAGAGGTTGTCGCCCAGCATGGAAGCCAGGAAAGACTCGCCGAACCGTTCGATCAATTTCCGGGCGGTGGCTTCGCCGATCGTGGGAATACGCTTCAGGGACTTCAGGATCGCCGAAGACTGCTCGGCGGCGGAAAGGCCGCGCGGA
This sequence comes from Accumulibacter sp., assembly GCA_031257115.1. Classification (GTDB taxonomy): domain Bacteria; phylum Pseudomonadota; class Gammaproteobacteria; order Burkholderiales; family Rhodocyclaceae; genus Propionivibrio. Next base: position 17,725 of record JAIRPF010000190.1, on the reverse strand, counting down.
CGGATCAGCGTCCACAGGGCCTCGCCGCATTTACGGCATTTGCGCCGGTGTTCCTCGGCTTCGAGCAGGGCGATGGAATACGGATTGCCGTCCAGGTCGGCGATGACTTCCCCGCAACGCGGGCAGACGCCGATCCTTCCCCGATGAATCCGGGCGAAGGCCGGACGCCAGTGAAAGCCCATGCGCATCCGCACCCGGCCGAGGATGAAGAACTCCGGGCCGCTCGCGGCAACGTGGAGTTGCGCGCGCAGCTTCAGGAGCTTCATCAGCGTATCGGGGCCGTTCAGCACCCAGACCTTCGCGCCGGGCACGGTCTCCAGGATCTCGCGCCGCCACTTGTAAACCAGATGCGGCGGCGACAAGACCAGCGCGCGCGAAAACCCTTCGGCGTACAGGACGGCGGCGATGGCAATCGCCATGATGGTCTTGCCGGTGCCCATTTCCGCGTTGATGATCGCCGCGCGCTCGTTCCGGTGGAGGAGGAGTTCGGTCACGGCGTGCGCGACTTCGGCCTGCGCCGGGAAGAGCTTGCGTTTCAGATTATCCAGCACGGCCTGCCGGTGCGCTCGGGCCACGCCGGTATAGACCGGGGGATTGGCCGTATTGAGCGCATCGAGCAATTCGTCGCCGAATTCGCTCACGAAGTCATTGAGCGCGATGGAACGCGGGTCGTGTTCCTGGGAAACGAGGCCGGCTTCGTCGTTGGTGAGGATTTCACTGTCGTGAGTGATGACTGTGTCGTACATGGTAATGCTCCAGAAAAACGGGGCATGACCATCCCAAGAGGGACGGTGCGCTGCCCCTGGGGGTGGGAAGAAAAAAACTTGCGACAAAAAACGCTTGCGTTAAAAAAACGCCGGGGATCCGTCGGAATCAATACTCGTCGGGCAGAAGCAGCGTGGTGACGCTGCGATCCCATTCGGTGATGATCCAGAGCTTCAACCTGGGAGAAACCTGATACGACGAAAACAGGCGATCCTCGCCGGATTTCAGCGCGGCGTTGTTCTGCCGCCGGTCGTTCCCGGAAAGATCGCCCCAGTCGCCGCCAAGGTGCCGGCGCAGGAACGAAATGGGATTGATGAGGCCCTGCCGAACCAGTTCATTGACGCCGAGGGTCATGACGACCTGTCCCGGTCGGAAGCGCGGGTTTTGAAGAGGGGATACCATGTTGCTTACTCCTTTGCGTAAAAAAGAAGGAGCCATGGCCTCCCCGCGGGGCGCCATGACCCCGCTGGGTGGAAAAAACGACGGCGAACCGTCAGGAAAAAAGCCCTCAGCGAATGGTCAGCAACTGACCTTGCATGGGCGAGCCGGGCGTCAAGTCCCAGGCGCGGATGACGGGGATGAACTTGTCGGTGAGAATGCGGACTTCCGAGATACTGCCGTCGTCACGTTCGGTGTACTCCACCGTGCTGTTCTTTCCCTTGTGGGTGTCGCCTTTCAAGGCCAGCACCCGGCCGGATTTCGCCGTGACCACGCCGGAGATCGCGCCCGCGGCGAGGGCCAGGGCGAGATGCCAGTGCGACAAGGCCCGCGCGGGCGGACGCAGGGTTTGCTGCGCCGCGCCCAGCACGGTCTCGAACTGGGGCCACAGTCCTTGCAGACGAAAAACCTCCTGCGCGAACTGTTCCGGCTCCAGCGAGACGCGATAAAAATGCTCGACCGCGCCCAGCGCCGCGGGAACGGCATAGGGCGCATGGGGCCAGGCGAGCGGCAGTTCCTCCGCCTCGCGGTCGCCCGTGCCGATGGCAAGCAAATGCTCGCGCACGGCCTTCGCGTCCGCCGCGGCGAGATCGCGTTGCCGCTGGCGAACCCCGAAGATCACCACCTGCCGATAAGTTTCGGCGACCGTGCGAAAAATCCGCAACCCGGTGTAATGCCGGGTGAGCCAGCCGACCAGTTCGGCGTCGAGCACGTAATGCGGGATGATGAAGACCAGCACGCCCTCGTATTGCAGGAGCGGCAGCGTCTTCTGATAAAACAGCTTCTCCAGCCGGGGACGGCCCCGGCCCGGATAGCCGATGTTGCCATCGGCGCCTCGGGACAAGTCTCCGTAGGGAGGATTCAGCCACAGGAGGCCGAAGGCGTTGCGCGAAAGGAGGGTATCCATCAAGTCGCCGTGGATACAGTGATCGACGAGGGAACGGGCGTGGGAAGCGCGCTCGGCGTCATACTCGACGGCGAACGCCTCGACCGCGCCGCGCCCGAGGGCGTGCGCGGCTTCGGCAATCGCCACGCCTTCCCCGGCGCAGGGGTCGATGATGCGCATCGGCCCGGCCGCCGGGAAGAGGGCTTGCAGGACGCGCTCCAGCGTCGGCTCGTCGGTGGGAAAGTAACCGGCCTTGACGAAATTCTGGGCCAGCCGGGGAAACATGAGTGCCATGAAAGACTCCTTGGAGAAAGAAAGCAAAGGGAAAAGGAAAGAGAGAAGAGAGAAAAAGGAACGCGAGGCATGACGCGCGGCCATGCCCGGCGGAAAGGGTGAAAAGATCAAGCGGCAAGCCGCAATGGTTCGGACGGCGTCCGGGGTTCGGCGCTGAGGATGCCGGTGCGGATGAAGTTTCCCAGCGCCTCCGTGAGGGCCGGGATGTCCAGGCGCAGCCAGTGTCCTTCCAGCGGCCCGATGGCCGTCGGCAGGGGTTCGAGCATGGCGCGCGCCGTCAGGAATTCCAGCACGGGATCGCGCCAGTGGTCGAGCAATGGCAACGGACAAGTGTCCTTGGTCAGCGCCCACAGCCGTTCGATCCGGTGCGCGGAATCCCTGGGCAGAAAAACCAGCGCCGTGGCGTTGGCCTTGTCCGGTTTCACGGCGCGCTCGTCGAACAGCCAGGCGTTGACCAGGGAACCGAAAAGCGTCTGGCGATAGCAGCGCGTCAGGCGTTTTTCCAGAGAAGCCGCATCGACGAAGGCCGGCAGGGTTTGCGTTCCCCGCACGAGATGAAAATGATCCAACCCCTCGTCCCCGCCCAGGGTGAGCCGGGCGAGGAACTGCTGGACGGCGGTGTCCCGCCCCCAGAACGAGAGGAAGACAAGGTTATCGTCCTGGTCCGCGATGTAGCCGTCGACCATCAGCTCGGGGCATTCGTCGATGCGGTACAGCGCTTGAGGAGAAAGGGAAGAAGTCGGAAAAACAGACATGATGAAAATCCTCGCAAAAAAGGCGCGGCGCCGCCCAGGGACGGACACCGCAAGGGGAGAAAAGAGGAGAGAGAACAAAGAAGAGAAAAAAGAGAGAAGAGGAAAGAAGAAGAAAAAACCTTCAAGCCTTCAGTTTCCGCATCTCTTCCGCCAGCATCCACAAGGCCCGGTTGAGCTTGAGGTTCTGGTCGATGCCCCACACGGGCCGCGTCCGCTGCCGGCGTCCGCTGGCCGTTCGGCCTTCGAGACCGCCTTTCACGAGGCCCTCTTGACAGCGGTTAAAGACCGACCACAAGTCGGAACCCCGGTCTTCGATGCGGCGCGGTTCAAGAAGCTGCCCTTCGCTGACCGGCGCGGGTTTCTCGGGGTCGTATCGCAAGGACAGCGCGGCGCGGGCAAAGACTTCCTGCTCGCCCGTATCGAGGGAAACGGCGCGCATCGCTTCGCGCGAGTTCTCGACCCGCTCGAAGCCTTGCAGGATTTCATACGCGCCTTCGACCACCCGTTCGGCCACATCCCCCTTGTGCGGCACGCGCACGTCGAGGAAGGTATCGCCGCAGGCGAGGCCATTCTCGCAGACGAAGACGTACCGACCGGAAAGCATTTGATACGCGCTGCTGCCGTCGTGTGAATTGATGAGCACCACTTCGTTGGCCTCGCCGCCGTTGATCTGGCTGGCGTGACGCAGACGCAGCAGGTGCTTGGTGAACTCCCGCCGGTCTTCGCGGCGCACGCGGGTCTGACAGGCCATGAAAGGTTGAAAGCCCTCCTTGCGCAGTTCGGACAACACCGCCGCGGTGGGAATGTAGCTGTAGCGGGCGGAACAGTTGGGATGCCGGTCTTCCCCGAAGATCGAAGGAACGACGGCGCGGATCTCGTCGTCCGACAAGGGACGATCCGAACGCAGCGCCGGCGAATCGGGTTTGAAACAAGTGACAAGCTGTGACATGAGAATCTCCTGGAGAGATAAGAAAAAAAAAGCCCCAGGACGGGGCTTCGGGAAAATGAAGCAGGGAAAAGGAATCAGGCGCCAGCCCGTTGCGCGTGGTAGGCGCGAACGCCTTCCCGCCATGCGTGGGATTGCTCGGGCGCCAGGTCGAGATAGCGCAAGGGGCACGAGTAATAAAACGGGTGCATGGACTCGTCGAGCGGCTTGTAGCCCCATTCGCCGCCGCTGCCTTGCAGCAGGTCGCAGCGGATGAAGCGCTGGGGACCGGGCGCGAGATCCCGGTTTTTGTCCGTGACCTTGTCGGTCACTTCGACGACCGACCACAGCACGTTGCCGCGCAAGGCATGCGCGATGGTTTGCGCACGGGCATGCCCGGTCTCCTGTGGTGCGATCAATTCCGCGATCATTTCGGAACGGGATTGACGGGTGAAATACCAACCCATGAGGAAAACTCCTGGAAAATGCCGGAGTCTTCCCCGTCGGAGAAGGAACCCCGGCGGGTGGAAGAACGCCGCCGCGGCGGCGAAGGATCAAGCCCCCGGCGTGATGCCAGGATTTACAGCGGAAACATCCTGCACAGTTCCGGGAAAGTCTTGTCCGCGGGCAATGCCGGGAAATCCGTGGAACGGTAGGGAGCAGGAACCTCATCGATCTCGCCGCGCACGACGGCGCAAGAAAAACGCTCCTTGCGTTCTTGCCACAGCAATTCGTAGATCGCGATCGCGTCCCACTGAGCGGGCATTTTCCGTTCGAGCCGGTTGGCGTAATGGCAGGCCGCCTCGTCCTGCTCGTTGAAGCACACGCAGACTTGGTGGTGGCGGCCGAAGTCGTGCGCGAAGGATTTCACTTCGAGCCAGGCTTCGGCGTTCGGAGCGGGATGCAGGCGTTCCAGCATGCGCTGGAAAACGAGACACTCGCGGCGCGAACGTTCTTCATAATCGGGCCGGCCCACCTGGGCGCATTCCTCCTCGCAGGGAGTGGCGCCAATGGAAAGGCATTGGATGCTCATGGAAGATCTCCTGGAAAAACGCCGGGGTTCTTTCCCGTCGGGGAAAGAACCCCGGCGGGTGGGTGGAAAAAACCGCTTTCGCGGAGGAAAATCGCCTCACACGTGGCGCCGCCATTCTTGCGAGAGCGGCTCGAACGCATAGCCCAGCGCATCGAGACGATCGCGCTGCGCGCGCAGGGTGCGGCGGTCGATCGTCGTGTCGAGCTTGACGATCTCGCCCAGCGGCCAGAGGAGGCCGAAGAGGGCTTCGTCTTCCGCGTCGGGGGACGCGGGAGCCGGTGCGTTGCCGAACGGCGTGGTATCGACCAGGGGGTCGCGCGGGTCGCGCTTTTTGCGCGCCTTGGGCGGAACCTTGGGCGCGGACGGCGCGACGGTTTCTTCGTCGACCGGGTCGACTTCCTGCGGACTCAAGCGTTGCGCTTCGTCGCCGGAGAGGTCGTCGGCATTGGAAAGAGTCATTCCGCCCAGGATGGCGCGGATCTCGATGACCATGCGGCCGTTGGCGTTGTAGGTCGCCGGACGGATCTCGACGACGATGAAATCGCCGTCGTACTTGCCTTCCGGGTATTGATCGAGTTCGGGGTTCTTGACCACGAACTCGCCGATGGAAGTCGTCAGGCGTCCGACGTTGAAATCCCCGTTGCGACCGTGGATGGTCTTGATGGCCAATTGGCCGGGAAGGGTAATCATGGAAAGACTCCCGAAAGATCAGGCAAAAGCCGCTTCGGCTTCGGTTTCAGGAACGGAGTCGGAGGCTTCCGGCGTTTCCGTCGTGAAATCCCTGGCGTCCGCTTCCGCGCCAATGACTTCTTCCGTGGCTTCCGGCCTTTCGGCCTTGTATTCCAGCTTGCCGTCGACCTTGATCCAACGGATGTACAAGAGACGCGCCTTGAGGCTGACGCCCTGTTTGCCGGCGCGCTCACCCTTGGTGTAGGTGAAGATGTCCGTCCACAGGTCGCCCAGCTTGAAGCCGATCAGGACTTTCCTTTTGGCGTCGACGGCCTGTTGGCAGCGGCGCACCAGGTGTTGCGCTTCCTTGCCCGAGACGCGGCAGTCGAAACGGCGGTACTCGGGTGCGTCGGCGGATCCGTTCAGGGCCGCGATGTCGCAGGCCAGGAAGGAGTCGCCCTTTTTGGGTTTCACATCGCGGACGCGGTTGAGATACCCCAGGCCGCTGATGTGCAGATCGAAATAAGTCTTTTCAGACATGTGAATCTCCTTGGAAAAAAAGGCGGAGACACACCTGCCCGAACGGGGAAGGTGTGCGACCCCCGCGCGGGTTGAGAAGAAAGAAGAAAAGGAGAAAGGAGAAGAAAGAAAAACAGGCATCGCCACCGAGGACTCGATGGCCGTTCGCCGTGGATGCCGAAGCGAACTGGACGATCACGCGGCAAAACCGCGCGCAGCCTGGAAGATCACGGCTGCCTGGGCATGTCGCCGAAGGATCGGCGGAACATGGAAAGAAGCGTGGCAGGAAAACCAGGAAAGCGCCACGGAAAATCGGAATCCGGGGACTTCGTATTTCTACCGCGCTTCCCACAGCCATTTCGGCCCGCGCAAGGGTTCAGGCGTTTCCCGGCGCGGCCGGCTGGGGTGGTTCCAGTCGCTGCCGCCGCGCACCCCGACGAAGCGCCAGCCGGCCGCGCGCAGGCTGGCGCCGCCCTCCGTGGGCAGCGTATAGGTGATGAGCCGCGTATAGCCCAGGGCGCGCGCCGCGCGGCCGGCGGCGGCGTAGAGCTTGCTACAGGCGTTGTACGTGCCGTCCGTGCATAGCCGCGTGACTTCGAGCGTCCCGCCGTCGTCCAGATGCCGCGCCACCGGACGCCCGACGATCGCCACTCCGACGATCCGTCCGTCCGGATCGTCTTCCCGTCCGACGGCCAGGCTGAACTTCGCGCCCGGCACCGGGCGGGGGTGGCGGTGATGTTCCAGCACGAAAGCGTTGGCCTCGCGCAGCGAGATCGGCCGCAGACGAAAACTTGATCCGGAAGATGCAGTCATTCGGGTCAATCTCCGCAAAAGCAGCCGATCGGCGCTTCGTCGTCGCAAGCGTCGCGGGCAAAGAGTTCCTGTTGGCTCGCCGCGATGCGCGCGAGATCAGCGTAGCTCGGCCCGTGGATGCGAAAGCGCGTGCCGCCGGGTTTTTTGGAGAAGTCCAAGGACTCCATGCGCATCCACCACTGGGCGGCTTGCGGCCTGGCCTGGATCAGCGCCAAACGTTGGGCGCGGGGTTTCAGGAAGCAGAGATCGCAATTGCCTTCCAGGGTACGGCCGTTGACCGTCAGGAGTTCCAGGTCGAAGGGCTGTGTCTTCCAGAACGCGCCCACCTCCCGCACGGTGACGCCCGCGTCCGCGAGCGGCAGGCACATCGTTTCATGGGCGGAGTCGCTCGAATTCCCGCGGGCGCGAATCTTGGCGACCCGGCGCGGCTCGTCGGCGCGGATGCCGATGTGTTGATCCCACTCCGTCCAGCCGCCTTGCCGCAGGAATTTGTACATCACGCGAATCTTGAGCCGTCCGGTACAAAGTCGGGCAACCGGGTTGGGCAAATACCGGCACTTGCGGATCAATGCCTCGAAGGGTTCTCCCTGGCGGCTGGCGCTGGCAAAATCGACGACAGTAAAACCCACCGGGTCGTCGCGGTATTCGATCCAGGTGATCGGGACTTGCCAGCGCACACCGCATTCGCGCACGAAGCGCAAGGTGGCTTCCGCTTCCTTGCCGGTATTGGCGAAACAGACGCGGGTGTTCTCCGGCAGGCCGTTATTGGCGTCCAGGATGCGCCACAGCATATAGGCGCTGCTGCGTCCGCCGGAAAAACTGATGCCGGTCGGCTGTTCGGGATCGATCTGGAAAGGGTCACGCATGGAGGTTTTTGGGGGGAGTGAAGGAATTGGCGCAGTCTGGCGACCGTCCCCGGAAATTCCCAGGGGAAATAGAAACTGCGGCCCTCCCGTTTTTTTTGGCTGAAAAAAAGCCTTCCCGCGCGAGGGCGGGAAGGGGAATACAGAGAAATGCTTCAATCGTGGTCATAGGTCGGCAGGCCATCGAGCCGCGGCGCGCCGCCGTCGAAGATCAGGAAGCGCACGTCGGCCGCCGCCGCCGGATACAGCACGTCCCGGAGCGAGCGGGGTGTCCCGTGTTGCAAGTGCGCCTGCCGCAACGATGCGACCGTCGTGCCGTCGATCTCCCGCAAATGCGCGTCGTTCCAGGGCGTTTCGATCAGCTTCACCAGGAGGATTCCGTCATGCAGACGGAAGACCTGGAAAAAAGGCGCCCACGGCAAGGCGGCGTCCGCGATTCTTTCGAGATAATCCAGCGCCGCGCGGTCGAGATGCCAGGTGCTGATTTCCCAGCACCTGCTGAAAAATCCCGTCTCGAACTTCAGACGGCGAATGACTTCCCTGGCTCCTTCCAGCGACAGCGCATCGCCCAGATGGACGGGCTGGCCGTCATCGTCGGCGTGGATCGCGTAACGCACGGCGACCACGAAACCGCTCGCCTCGAACTGGACGCGCAAAGTCCTGGGAATACGCTGGCCTTCCGTGACGATGGCGTGGTCAGGGTCGAAGAGGCAGGCTTTCAGCACGATCCGGTCATCGGAAAGATGCGCTTGCGACGGATGCAAGGGCCGCCAGACGGGAGGACACTGTTCGTCGAAAGTGATCTCCAGCACGCGCTGGACATTGAGGCCCGAATAGCCTCGGAGGAAAGGATTGTGGTGAAAAGACATGGGGGACTCCAGATAAATAAAAAGATGCCGGAATTCCCCTGTCCCGTGTGGGAGGCAAGGAAACCCCGGCGGGGGAAGAATGAGTGGGCAAGCCTCTTCCCCGCGCAGGCGGGAAAGAGGGATTGCGGGGTAAGGGCGAGTTTCTCGCCTTTCCGATTCAGAGAAGCTTGACGCGAATCTTGCGCCAGTTACCGTCGTCGATCAGACGTTCCAGTTCCTTGCCGAGCGCATCAAAGCCAAGGTAATCCACCCGTTCGACCAATTCCCCGTCGCGCGAGAGTTCCACCGCGTAGAGGTCGAGGCCGCGTTCATACAGCACGGTGACGCGGCCCTGGAACTTTTCCGTCGAGACGGAAAACGAAAGGGCCGGCGGCGTGGCGATGAGGTCCTCCGGCTCGGGATCGACCCAGCTGAAATCGCGCGCGCCGGCATCGACCAGAAGATGCGTGATGCACCGGAAACCGTCGGGCGCGGGCAGTTCCTCCAATTGCCCGATCAACTGCCGCAGCTCGGGACAGCGGGGTTGCGGGATCGGCAGCCGGACAGAGGCGTCCCCCAGGACGTGGGTTTGAATCGTATAGGCCCTGCCGTCCGAATCGACGCGGGTTTCTTCCTTGGGCGTATCCGCGCGCAGGCCGTCGAAACGGCGGCGGACGTAGGGTTCGACCCGAACCTTGGCGCCTTCGCCGGGCGCCAAAGTGACGAGCGCGCGATCCAATACCGAGAACTCGGACCGTTTGCCCTGGTTCTTGACGATGATGGCCGCGTCGGTGCAGGCGACGACCTTGCCCTCGAACGGCCGGGGATCGACAAAAAACCCCATGGCCGACACCTTGGGCCGGCCGTCGAAGATACGGTAGCCGAAGCCCCGGCAATTGCGCGGGACGAAAGCTTGCGTCAAGGCGGGCAGTTGCGCTGCGATGATGGCGTGATCCATGTGAATCTCCTTGAAAAAAACAAGGGATTCCCCCCCAAAGGGAGGAATATCCCTTCGGGGGTTTGGATAAAAGGACGCCGAAGCGTCTGGAATGAAACACCGGCCGCGCGGGAGAACCCGCGCCGCAGTCTCGAAGGCCGTGACTGCCTGGGCATGTGCCGAAAACATCGGCGAACATGGGGAGAGCTTGGCCTTCCCGTTGTGGAAAAGGAACGAACAATCCGCACTTCACCCACTCGCATTTCCTGTAAAAAAAAAGCCCCTCGAAAGGGGCCAATGCGGAAACGGACATCCCGTGAAGCTCAAAGGGATTGGCGTTGCGTCCAGTCGCCGCGCGCCAGCGCGTCTTGTGCCGCCTGTTCATTCGAGAAATACTCTTGCGACTCCCGGGTGAACGGGCCTTCGTCATCCCAAGTGCCGAGGTAATAGCCTGCTGCGCTGCGCAGGACTACGAGCGGCAGTTGGCGGCCGGCGAAGGTTTGGGCCAGATGGCCGAAGCGAGGACTTTCCTGCATGATGAAATCTCCAAAAATGTGCGGCGATCCGCCGCGAGGGTGAAAAAAATTCCTGCTTGAACAACCCAAAAAGCTCCCGCGAGGGGGCGGTGAAAGTGGCGGCGCATCGGGCCGCCGAGGTCAATCGCCCTCCGCGGCTTTCACGGCATCGAGAAAGAAATGTGTCGTGGTGAAGGACACGGCGAGGTCGCGTCCGCGGGGGGAATGAAAAAAAGCCGCCGCGCAAAAACGCGCTCAAGCGGGAATCTTCCCGGCCAGCCCGGTCAGATCGACTTCGCCTTGCGCGATGGCCCCAAGCAGGTCGTCTGGCAATGCTTCGAGGAAGCGGGCGCTTCGCCGGTCGAGTTCCCGGCGCGCCATGCACGGCCAGTCGGAGCAGTCCGGCAGTTGCTCCCGGCGGGCGGGATCATGGTGGAGATACCCCGTCAGGTAGGCAGTCAGGGACTGCTCGATCGGCGTCTGCCGGCGTTTCTCGTGAGAATCGGCGGAATCGACCGGCTCGCCGAGCGCCGCCCAGAGAGCCTTGGGAGACAAGGCCGCCCGGTAGTCTTCGTACCTGTCCGGGATTTCACTGCGGCACAGCGCGACTTGCGGCTGGTTGCCGATGGAAAAATGCGTCAGCTCTTCCTCGTCCACGCCATCGATGTCGTAATCGACGACGACGATGCGCGGCGGCGGAATTTGCTCGGGCCACTCCTGGAGCAGGACGGAATGCAACTGGCCGCCTTCGAGAATGACGGCAAGGTAAGGCGTTTGAGACATGAGGACTCCTTTGGAAAAGGGAAGGAAAAAAATGAATGAAATAAAAATGAAACAGGCATCCGCGTCTGGAAGACGCTCGTCCGCGCGAGGGATGCGAAGCGGACTGGCGGGTCGCACGGGCAGAACCCGTGGCAGTCGGAAAGACCCCGGACTGCTGGCATGGCGCTGGAAACTCCGGCGGCATGGCGGGAATGTGCCTGCTTTTCAAGGTGGGAGGAATCATCAAAAGGAAACCCGCGCTTCCCTATTCATTCGCTTCGTTCGCTCCGGTTTCCCGCGCCAGCGCGTAGTGCAGACGCCTTCCCAGCCAGGCCATGCAGGGCACCGCCATCGAATTGCCGATGACCCGGTAGCGCGGCGCGTCGGCGGCGGGCTTGCCGCGGTAGGGCACCAAGGTGTAATTGTCTTTGCATAACCCTTGGAGCCGCTCGCACTCGACGGGCATCAGGCGGCGGATCCGCCAGATCCGCCCGGCGGCGTCCCCGTGCGGGCAGGATGCTTCCGCTTGCAGCGCGTAGCCCTTGCCGCCGCTGCCGGCGCCGGCGCGCAGGGTGCAGGCGACTTCGCCGCCCAGTTCCGCCGTCATGCCGCCCGCGCGGCCGCGCAGGGCGACGGCCACGATGGGAATTCCCCGGCCCGAACCGTCCTCGCCGCAGCCCTTGCCGTGGTTGGCGGTGGTCAGCGTATGGGCGATCGGGCCGGTACAGGACTGCACGGCGAAGGTGTCGCTCTCGAAATCACCGCGCTGGCCCTTCGCGGTCAGGCAGGCGGCTTGGTCGATGGGGCCTCGCGTGTGGTTGCCGCCGAAGCAGAGCGGGCGATCTGGGCAATCAGCGCGGCGTGCAGCAATTCCGGCAGCTTCTTGCCGCGCTTTTGCGCCCGGCGCAGGATGCCCGCGCAGGCCCTCGCGCTCAAATAGTATTTCTCCGGGATCGAGTCCCGTTCGAGCACTTGCCACAAGAAACACTCTGAGGCGTTGTTGGGCGAGGCCGAGGCGTTCAGCCCGCAGGGCGCGCCACGCAATGCGGCGGGATCCAGACACGTAACCCGCGTGCGTCCATTTACCCCCTGGCGGTTCGAGCGGGCAATCTTCTCCGGCCAGCGCTCCCAGGAAAACGCCAAAGGCATTGCCCCGGTCGGAGAGGATGCCGGGAACGTTTTCCCAGACGACAATGACGGGCGGTCGATGTTGTTCGTGGCGGACATGGTCGATGGCATTTGCAAGCTCCGTGAATGTGAGGACCAGGGAACCGCGCGGATCGGCAAGTCCACGGCGCGCCCCCCCGAGGCTGAACGAGACACAGGGCGTGCCGCCGACGAGAATGTCGGGGGCGGGCACTTCGCCGGACAGAATCCGCGCGGCGAGGGTGGTCATGTCGCCGAGATTGGGGACATGGGGGTAGTGGTGGGCGAGGACGGCGTTGGCGAAGGGGTCGATCTCCGCGAACCACGCGGGCTGCCAGCCGAGCGGCCGCCAGGCGAGGGTCGCAGCCTCGATGCCGCTGCATACGCTGCCGTACTGGATGGGTAAGGGCATGTTCATCTCCTGTTCGGTTGTGGGCCGGAAGGCCAGGACAAGCGGGATCGCGGGGAACAGGACGCCAGAAGCCGGAGCTTCTGGCGGAAGAGGAAAGCAACCACCCGTGGGCTGTCGCAGGACTTGGCCGTCGTCAAAGCCGTGTCGCTGGTTCAGCAATCGCACCCGGCCCGTGTCGTGGCTGGGGCCGGAAACTGCTGGCACATATCCATGCACAAACGGAACCCGTTGTTTCACCGGCGGGCGCCGGTCGTGAACACCGTCGGCCCCGAAGGGTCTCCCCGCGCCTTTGCCTTGCAAAAGCGCCGGGAGACCCCGCGGAGACAGACGTGGAAAAATCCGAAAAGCGGCAAAACGAACAAAACACCTTCCTGCCTCCCATGGGAATATGAGAAGCGCACGTCGTTTCAGAAGGCCGGGACATGTTCGGGATACCCCAGGCACGGCTGGGGGAAGGGAAAAGGGAAGAAAGGTTCAGGCGGACGCCTTGCGCTTCGCCGGAGCCTTGCGCTTTGCGCGTGGTGCGGCGGATTCAACAGACGCCGTCCCCTTGCACTCGGGATATTTGCCGCATGACCAGAACGGGCCGTGCTTGCCTTTGCGCGGTCGCATCGGCGCGCCGCACAACGGACAGGCCGGGCCGGCGGGAATCGCCGCAAAGGAAAGATCGGCGTGGCGATGCTGTTCGACCAGTTGGGCAACCCAGGCCGCCTGTTTCGCCGTGAAGTCGTCGAGGGTCATTTCCCGCGCCGCGATCCGGTCGAGCGCCTGCTCCCAGATCGCCGTCATGCCGGGGTCGGCGATCGCCGCGGGCACCGCGTCGATGAGCGTGCAGGCCGCGTCCGAGGCACGGATGGCCCGGCCTTTCTTGACGAGATAGCCGCGTTCGAGCAAGCCGCTGATGATGCCTGCGCGGGTTGCTTCGGTGCCAATGCCCGTCGTCTCCTTCAGCTTCTGCTTTAGACGCGGGTCGGCGACGAGCTTGGCGACGGTCTTCATCGCCTTGACCAGTTCGCCCTGGGTATAGGGCTTCGGCGGCAGCGTCTTGAGCGCCTTCGTTTCGACGGCATCAATAGCGCAGCTTGCTTCCTTGGAAAGTTGCGGCAGGACTTGCCCCTGCCGGTTCGGTTCTTCCTCGGTATCCTGCGCCAGCGCTTCCCGCCAGCCGAGGACGATCACCCGCTTGCCGTTGGCTTGTAGAGTTTCCCCATTGGCCGAAAGCACGGCCTTCGTCCGATCGTATTCATGATGCGGCAGGAATTGCGCCAGATAATGCGCGCGGATGAGACGATAGACGGCCCGCTCCTTCTCGCTCATGGCCGAAAGCTTCGCCGGTTCCAGCGTGGGAATGATGCCGTGGTGGGCGCTGATCTTGCCGTCGTCCCAGGCGCGGGAACGTTGCGTGGGATCGAGCCGGTCGACCAGGGAAGAGAGGCCGGGATCGGTCTGGACGAGGCTGGCGAGCACGGTCGGGACTTCGGAGAACATGCTTTCCGGCAGATAACCGGAGTCGGAACGAGGATAGGTCGTCGCCTTGTGTGTTTCGTACAAGGATTGGGCAATGTCCAGCGTCTCCTGTACGTCGAGCCCCCACTGCCGGGAACAGACTTCCTGGAGTGTTCCCAGGTCGAAGGGCAGCGGCGGCGCTTCGCGCACGCGCTCGGTTTCCACCGAAACCACTCGCGCTGTCCCTGCGGCGCGCAGCGCATCGGCAGCTTTTTGAGCAATGGACGCTTGCAGGCATCGCCCGGCGTCGTCTGTTGCGGATTCGGGCGCGAGCCAATGCGCGAGGAAAGAGGATTCTCCCGTCGAGAGCGTCACTTCAATGCTCCAGTACGGAACGGAGACGAAGCGCGCGATCTCGCGCTCACGGTCGACGACCAGTTTCAGGGTCGGCGTCTGTACCCGGCCCACGGACAGCACCCCGGAATATCCGGCCTTCTGTCCCAGCAGGGTAAAGAGCCGGGACAAATTCATCCCGACCAGCCAGTCGGCGCGCGAACGCGCCAAGGCCGCATGATAGAGCGGCAGCGTTTCCGCTCCCGGTTTCAAGGCACTCAATGCCTTCTTGATCGAAGCGTCGTTCAAGGCCGACAACCACAGCCGTTGAATCGGCCCGCGATAGCCGCAGCGATCGACGATCTCGCGGGCGATCATCTCTCCCTCGCGGTCGGCGTCGGTGGCAATCACCAGTTCGGACGCCTGCTCCAGCAGGTGTTGGACGACCTGGAACTGTGCCGCCGTCTTCGCTTTGACCTCCACGCGCCACGCTTCGGGAAGGATTGGCAGCGCTTCGATCGTCCAGCGCTTGTACCGTTCGCCGTAGCTTTCGGGCGGAGCGGTCTCCAGCAGATGACCGATGCACCAGGTAACGGTCAGGCCCGCGCCGGTATGACAGCCGTCGCCGCGTTTCGTCGCGCCCAGCACGCGCGCGATGTCCTTGCCTTGCGAAGGCTTCTCGCACAATACCAGACGCATGGCGTCTCCCGTTCCTCGGATTCACGAATGGGGAGCAGCCTATCCGCTTCGCGTGGGATGCGCAGTAAAGAAACCGATACGCACGGGATCCGATTTGGTTGCCGGAGATGGCGTTCGCTGGCGCAAGGCGGGCGAATGACGCTTGCCGCAGCCGCCCCAGGTTCACCGTTCCGCCGTCTCGCGTTCTGCGTTCTCCAGCCGCTCGGTGGCGATGCGGACGTATTCGGCTTCGCAAAGTTGAAAATCGATGGATGCAGGGCGGGCGGGTAACGCTTGCCGCAGCCGCCCGCGCGCTCACGCCTTGCGCGGTTTCTTCCCCGAGGACGAAGCGGCTTCTTTCGTGGTCGGCGTTGTCGCCGTCGCCGGCACCAGCGCTTCCGCCTCGTCCCTGGGCTTCTGGATCAGCGTGACCGCCTCGATACGGTAGGGCAGGATCGCCACGCGCCGCGCCTCGACCTTGAACGTTACCCGTCCGTTCGCCTCGGCGTCTTCCCATTCCTCGCGCACCACGCGCCCTTCGACCAGCACGCGCATGCCTTTCTGGTACAGCGTCTGCCAGTGTCCGGCCTCGCGGTGCCAGAGTTCGACCGGCGCCCAGAAACCGCCCCGGTCTTCCAGCTCGCCGTCCTTCTTCTGCATCAGGTTGTCGAAATGGACATTGAGCCGCAGCAAGCGGCGCGGTTCGTCGTTGCCGTGGGGAAATTCCCGGAATTCGGCGGAAGAACCGATATTGCCTTCGCCATAAAAGTGGGTGCTCATGGGTTAACCTCCTTCGGGTGGAAAATCTTCGGTTCGGGTTCGGTTCGTAGCTGTTCTCTGCTGGCGCAGATAAACGGCTTCCGCCCGTTCCATCTTGCCGGCGCAGTCCCGCGCTTCGCGCGCCAGGGTATGCAGCAGGCTGATCTGCATGTTCAATGCGATGCGCTGCAATTCCATCGCGTACAGGTCGTCGAGGAGAGATACGGGCGTCGCGGGACTCTCCAGCATCTCCTCCCACAAAGTGACGCCCATGCGCGCATGGTCGAGATTGCGCCAGCGCAGGAAGGTCGTGCCTGCGCCAGTATTCTGTTGGGCCAGATAAACGCCAAGCAGGCGGAACGGATGCGCTCGCGCCTGCGGGAGCACCCGGCTCTGCGCCAGCGCGATCAGGTCGTCGCGTAATGCCTGACATTGGCTGGCCCAGGCTTCCAGACTCCCCTTACCCTTAAAAGGTCTTAAAAGGCCTTTTAGGTAGGGCGCGTGTCCAAGCCTCCGGTAGGCTTCCTGTTCCAGCGGGAAGAAACGCTTCATGCCGTCCCCTCGCCGTCCGCCGTCTCTTCGTGATCTGCCGCAGACCCGGTTTCTTCGGCAGCCTCTTTCGCTGCATCAGTATTTCCGGTGGGAGCTTTCGCTCCGCTCGCCCGCTGTGCCAGCGGCGGCGCGAAGCGCGAGCGCCGGGAACCGTCCAGGATCTCCCGCGGCAGTTCGCCGAACTTCTCGATCGCGCCTCGCGCCACGGCGTTCATTGCAGCAAAGTCGGCGCGCGTTGCGCCGGAGTAACGGTATTGCTGTGCCAGAGAGAACAAACTTCTCAATGCATGCGCGCCGCCGTCGAGCCAGCGCTCCAGGGTATTCCGGTCGATCAGCGCGGTGTGGTGGGCGAGGATCAGGCAGCGGGCCAGTTCGTCGAAGTCGGCGAGCAGATAAACGGCCTTGAACCCCAAGGGGGAATGGATGAAGAGCGGCAGCTTCACCGGTTGGACGTTCAAGTTCTCGCCCAAACTCAGGGCGGGCGGCACTTCGGCGAGCGCCTGGTCGACTTGTTCGCGCAGGGTTTGCAAACTCGCTTTGGTCTGCTCCAGCTTCTCTTCGATGCGCAGCATCCACTCATCCGAGTACGGGTCGTCCTGTTCCGCGCCGCGCTTCAGCTTGTTCATGAGGGCAACGAAGCCGTTCAGGCCGACGATGCCGGGGCGTTCCTCAGTGGGCGGACGCCCGTGCCAGATGCGCGCGGCGTGATGGGTGTGCAGCGTCAGCGACATGGCGCTGCGCAGGGAACCGAGATTGAGCGAGGAAGGTTCGTTGGGCATGGTGGCGGCTTTCGGTAAGAAACGTGAGCCGCCAGCATCGGGAAAAAGCAGGGCGTTGTCAGCAGATAAAGCGCATCGGAGCCATACGGTTTTTAAGGGGCGATCACCCCATCCTGTCGACTGTCAGGCAAAACCAAAAACGGCGAAATGACGACCCTGAAGAAGCGCCATCGACAATCGCCCCTACCTCTGGACGTTAATGGAAATGATGCCACTGTGATCATTTCCACGGAGAGCCACGACATCCGGCGCGCCGGGCATCCTCGGCGATCTTCCCTGCTTCTGGAAGTCAATGGAAACGATCACACTGTGATCATTTCCACGGAGAGCCACGACATCCGGCACGCCGGGCGTCCCCGGCGATCCTCCCTGCTTCTGGAAGTCAATGGAAACGATCACACTGTGATCATTTCCACGGAGAGCCACGACATCCGGCGCGCCGAGCATCCTCGGCGATCTTCCCTACTTCTGGAAGTATAGTGAATTGATCACTCGGGCATCATTTCCACGGAGAGCCACGACATCCGGCGCGCCGAGCATCCTTGGCGATCTTCCCTATTTCTGGAAGTCAATGGAAATGATCACACTGTGATCATTT